>MUMD01000221.1 GCA_002155895.1 Streptomyces rochei | reverse complement strand
CAGCGTGCTCGCGGTGCGGATGACGACGTCGTCCATCGTCATCCGGCCGGCGCCGGCCGGCGCCTGCGGCGGCGCGCCGTGCTGCAGGTCCTGCTGCGCGTACGGGTTCGTCGCGTACGGGTTCTGCGCGTACGGGTTCGCGCCCGCGGGCTGGGCGTAAGGGTTGCCCTGGGTGGCGACAGCGGGGCCCCCGGCCTGCGGCGCGGTGTTGAAGCCCGCGTAGCCGTTGTCGCGGCTGAACCCCCGTCGCGAGAAGACCGGGTTTCTGCTCCTCATTTCACTCCTCCATGGCCACACTGCGCAGCCTTGGCTCAAGAGTAATGGAACGGCAAAGGAATGACCCTACTGCTTGGGGAGGATCTTTCCCTGCTCCTGCCGGTCAACACGCTACGCGGATCAGTGATTCCCCTCACGGCCGGGGTCGGGTGGACGGCCCCGCGCCGCTCACCCGATCGGGAATCCGGTGTAGGCCCCGGCGAGGTCGGTCTCGGCGGCGCGGGAGGAGGCGATCCGGTCCAGCCGGGCGACCTGGAGCCGGTCCTCGAAGGGGGTGGCGTCGGGAGCGCGGTGCAGGAGGGTGGTCATGTCGTACGAGAACCGCTCGGCCTGCCAGACCCGGCGCAGGCAGGTGGCGGAGTAGGCGTCGAGGAGGTCGTCGGAGCCGGTCTCCCGCCGGTGGGCCAGCGCCCGCGCGAAGGTGACGACGTCCCCGACGGCGAGGTTGAGCCCCTTGGCGCCGGTGGGCGGCACGATGTGCGCGGCGTCGCCGGCCAGGAAGAGGCGGCCGTGCCGCATGGGCTCGTGGACGTAGGAGCGCATGGGGGTGACCGACTTCTGGGTGATCGGGCCCCGGTGGAGCACCCAGTCGTCGTCCGTCTCGAAGCGGCGCTCCAGTTCGGCCCAGATCTCCTCGTCGCTCCAGCTCTCCGCGTCGGTGTCGGCGGGGACCTGGAGGTAGAGGCGGGAGACGGACGGGGAGCGCATGGAGAGCAGGGCGAAGCCCCGGTCGTGGCGGGCGTAGACCAGCTCGTCGTGCGAGGGCGCGACATCGGCGAGGATGCCGAGCCAGCCGAAGGGGTACGTCCGTTCGAAGGTCTGGCTCAGGCCGGCCGGGACCGCCTTGCGCGCCACGCCCCAGAAGCCGTCGCAGCCGACGACGTAGTCGCACTCCAGGACGTCCTCGACGCCCTCGTGGCGGAAGCGGACGCGCGGCCGGTCGGTCTCGGCGCCCTCCACGGCCAGCGCCTCGGCCTCGAAGAGGAGCGGGCCGCCGTCCTCGAGCTGGAGGGCGATGAGGTCCTTGCACACCTCGGTCTGCGCGTAGACCATGACCGACTTGCCGCCGGTGAGCGCGGGGAAGTCGACGCGGTGGCGGCGCCGGTCGAACCGCAGCTCGATGCCGTCGTGGCGCAGTCCCTCGCGGTCCATCCGCTCCCCCGCCCCGGCCGCGCGCAGGACGTCCACGGTGCCCTGCTCCAGGATTCCGGCGCGCTGGCGCCGCTCGACGTAGGCGCGGTCGCGGCTCTCCAGGACGACCGAGTCGACGCCCGCGTTGTGGAGCAGACGGGCGAGGAGGAGTCCGGCGGGGCCGGCCCCGATGATCCCGACGGTGGTGCGCATCGGTCGTTCCCTTCGATTGGCGTCGTTGCCGAGATGTTCGCGTGGTGAAATTTCCTTCACTGAGCGCTCGGCTGAGTCTCCGACCGGACCGGCGTCGGTGTCAACGGTCCACGGCGAAGTCACCGCGGGCCCGCGGACCGACGGGCGTCGGTGCCGTACGGGGCGGAGAACGGGCGGAGGGAGGCTCAGGCCGCGCCGCGAGCGCGGGGCCGGACGGGCGGCGACGTGCGCGGCCGTCGGCGATCACGCCGGTCTTGGGCGGGGACTGCGAGGGAGCGCGGGGCGGCGGCGGGGGAACGCGGACCGGTCCGTCCGAGGTCGACACGCCGGCCGGGGCGCGGTGCGGGAGAGTGCCCGGAGCCGGACTTGAACCGGCACGCCCGCGAAGGGGCAGCGAGGTTTAAGCTCGCCGTGTCTGCATTCCACCATCCGGGCAGGCCATGGGCCTCGCGTAGAGCCCCTTGAGCCTATCGGGGCACGCCCCTCGCACAGGGGTCGGGCGGACCGATGTTGTCTTATTTTATTGGCACCTGAGGGAGCATCAGCTTCGGGGCCGACCCATCCTCACTTGCCAACAGCCTTTCTCGCGACGGCCGGCCGCGCATGCGGAATGACGGAATTTCACCGTCTCTACAAGGGTGCCCGCCCCGTTACGGCGGCCCGGCCGCGTCGCGCTCCGGGTCAGGGTCGCCCGTCATCCTCAGGTAGTACACGCGCCCTCGCCGTCCGACCGAAGTCGCCCCCCGGAACCGGAACAGCGGCTGACTACACGGCGCCGCGCCGCCGGAAGGATGGAGAACGTCCCCGCACACACGCCGTACCGACAGGAGCACCCTTCCCGTGACCACCGCACCCTCTCCCGGGCTCCACCCGGGGGGATCCCCAGCCGACCGGTCCACCGCCGTGGCCGCGCGCGCCATGGAGCTGTCCAAGATCTACGGCCAGGGTGAGACCCAGGTGGTCGCCCTGGACCGTGTCTCCGTCGACTTCCGGCAGGCCGAGTTCACCGCGATCATGGGCCCCTCCGGCTCCGGCAAGTCCACGTTGATGCACTGCGTCGCCGGGCTGGACACCTTCACCTCGGGCTCGGTGCGCATCGGCGACACCGAGCTGGGCTCCCTCAAGGACAAGCAGCTGACCAAGCTGCGCCGGGACAAGATCGGCTTCATCTTCCAGGCGTTCAACCTGCTGCCGACGCTCACCGCGCTGGAGAACATCACCCTCCCGATGGACATCGCGGGCCGCAAGGCGGACAAGCAGTGGCTGGACTCCGTGATCCAGATGGTGGGTCTCTCCGGCCGTCTCGGTCACCGGCCCTCCCAGCTCTCCGGCGGCCAGCAGCAGCGCGTGGCCGTGGCCCGGGCGCTGGCCTCCAAGCCCGAGATCATCTTCGGTGACGAGCCGACCGGAAACCTCGACTCGCGCTCGGGCGCCGAGGTGCTGGGCTTCCTGCGGAACTCGGTGCGCGAGCTGGGGCAGACGGTCGTCATGGTGACCCACGACCCGGTGGCCGCGGCCTACGCGGACCGGGTGGTCTTCCTGGCCGACGGACGCATCGTCGACGAGCTGTACGGGCCGACGGCCGACTCGGTGCTGGACCGCATGAAGCGGTTCGACGCCAAGGGCCGCACCAGCTGAGGCGACCCGCCCCGCACCCCTCTCGCACGTACCTCCGGACAGAGAAGACCCATGTTCCGTACCGCCTTGCGCAACGTTCTCGCGCACAAGGCCAGGCTGTTGATGACTGTGCTCGCCGTGATGCTCGGCGTGGCGTTCGTGTCGGGCACCCTGGTCTTCACCAACACCATCTCCGGAGCTCTGCAGAACAGCTCCGCCAAGGGCTTCGACCACGTCGACGTGGCCGTCACCCCCGAGTTCCAGGAGGCCGAGGGCGACAAGGTCGGCGAGCAGCCCGAGCTGACGCAGGCCCTCGTCGAGGACAGCGCCTCGGTGCCGGGCGCCGCCTCCGCCATCGGCGTGGTCTCCGGATTCACGGCCGTCGCCGACAAGGACGGCGACCTGATCGGCGACGGCTGGAGCACCAAGGGCGGCAACTACTGGGGCGAGAAGGACCCCCGGTACCCGCTGACCGACGGCCGTGCGCCCAAGGCCGAGGGCGAGATCCTCATCGACTCCAAGACCGCCGGGCGCACCGGCTACGGCGTCGGGGACACCGTGCGGATGTCCGTCGACGGTCCGGTCATCACCCCGAAGGTCGTCGGCGTCTTCACCACCGACGACGGCTCTGTCGCGGCCGGCGGCAGCCTGACCCTGTTCGACACGGCGACCGCGCAGAAGCTCTTCGGCAAGGCGGGCACGTACGACGAGATCGACGTCAAGGCGAAGGACGGGGTCACCCAGGCCGCGCTGAAGGCGGAGCTGGACAAGGCGCTGCCGAAGGACCTGGTCGAGACGACCACCGCCGAGAAGCTGGCCGACGACCAGGCGGAGGCCATCGCCTCCTCGATGAGCGGCATGAAGCAGGGGCTGCTGGTCTTCGCCGGCATCGCGCTCTTCGTCGGCACCTTCATCATCGCCAACACCTTCACCATGCTGGTCGCCCAGCGCACCAAGGAACTCGCCCTGATGCGGGCGGTCGGCGCCTCCCGCCGGCAGGTGACGCGGTCGGTGCTGATCGAGGCGTTCGTGGTCGGCGTGGTCGCCGCGGTGACCGGTCTGCTCGCGGGCATTGGCATCGGTGCCGGGATGCGCGCCCTGATGAGCTCGATGGGCGAGGTCGTGCCCGACGGCCCGCTGGTCGTCTCGGCCGGCACGGTCGTCGCGGCCCTCGCGGTCGGCGTCCTGGTCACCATGCTGGCCGCCTGGCTGCCCGGCCGCCGGGCGGCGAAGATCCCGCCGGTCGCGGCGATGAGCAGCGTGCACGCCCAGGCCACGACCAAGTCGCTGGTCCTGCGCAACACCCTGGGCGCGCTGGTCTCGGCCGCCGGCATCGCGGTCGTCCTCGCGGCGACGACGATGGGCGGCTCGGACGGGCAGGCCCCGATGGGTCTGGGCGCGGTGCTGCTGATCATCGGCGTGTTCATCCTGACGCCGCTGCTCTCCCGCCCGCTGATCGCCGCCGCGGCTCCGGTACTGCGCCTGTTCGGCGTCTCCGGCAAGCTCGCCCGGCAGAACTCGGTGCGCAACCCGCGCCGCACCGCCGCCACCGCCTCCGCGCTGATGATCGGTCTGACGCTGATCACCGGCATGACGGTGATGGCCGGCAGCCTGCAGAAGTCGATCGACAAGATGGCGTCGGCGGCGATCGAGGCGGACTACGTGGTCTCCATGGCCAACGGCAACTGGCTCTCCCCGGACGTGAGCGAGAAGCTGGCCGGGGCCGACGGTGTCACCGCCGTCAGCCCGCTGCGCAACTCCCCCGCCCGCATCGGCGGCGACACGGAGTACCTCACCGGCGTCAACGGCTCCACCATCGGCGAGCTGACCGACCTGAAGGTCGAGCAGGGGGCCTTCGAGGTCGGCGGCACCGAGGTCGTCGTGGACGGCGACACCGCGAAGGAGAACGGCTGGAAGGCCGGCTCGGCCTTCACCGTCGCCTACGAGGACGGTGAGAAGCAGCGGCTCACCGTCGCCGGTGTCTACGAGGGCAACGACATGCTGCGCGGCATCATGGTCGACAACTCCGTCCTCACCCCGCACCTGACCGACCCGGTCGACATGCAGGTGATGGTCAAGATGTCCGACGGGGCGTCCTCGGCCGCCAAGGACAGCCTGCAGCAGGCGCTCGACACCAACCCGGCGATCAAGATCCAGGACAAGAAGGACATCTCCAACGAGATCGCCAAGATGTTCACGCTGATGCTGAACATGCTCTACGGCCTGCTGGCCATGGCGGTGATCGTGGCCGTCCTCGGTGTCATCAACACCCTGGCGATGTCGGTCTTCGAACGCTCCCAGGAGATCGGGATGCTGCGGGCCATCGGCCTGGACCGCAAGGGCATCAAGCGGATGGTCCGCCTGGAGTCCCTGGTGATCTCCCTGTTCGGCGGGGTGCTCGGCATCGGGCTGGGCGTGTTCTTCGGCTGGGCCGCCGGTGAGCTGATGGGCTCGACGATCGCGACGTACGAGCTGGTCCTGCCCTGGGGGCGGATGGGCGTGTTCCTGCTGCTGGCCGCCGTCGTGGGCGTCCTGGCGGCGCTGTGGCCGGCCCGGAGGGCGGCCCGGCTGAACATGCTCCAGGCCATCAAGGCGGAGTAGCGGGCGCACCGGCCGGTACGCGCGAGGAGGGCCCCGTTCCGTCAGGAGCGGGGCCCTCCTCGCGCGCGGAGGTCAGTTCCAGGTGCGGGTGCGCAGCGGCAGCCCGGAGCCGCCCGCCTCCGTGGTCTTCACCGCCAGGACCTGGTTGACGCCGATGCGGTTGCGTTCGAAGGCGAGCGCGGAGGCGGCCATGTACAGCCGCCACACCCGCGCCCGGCCGGGACTGACGAGCCGCAGTGCCGTCGCCCAGTCGGCCTCCAGGTTGGCGACCCAGCGGCGCAGGGTGAGCGCGTAGTGCTCGCGGATCGACTCCACGTCGCGCACCTCGAAGCCGGCGCGCTCCAGCTGGGTCACGGTGGTGCCGATCGGGGCGAGTTCACCGTCGGGGAAGACATAGGCGTCGATGAACTCGTCCACGCTGTAGGCGGACTCGTCCCGCCGGGGGCGCCGCGCGATCTGGTGGTTCAGCAGCCGCCCGCCGGGCCCGAGGAGCCGGTACAGGTCGGTGGCGTACTCCAGGTAGCGCTCGGCGCCCACGTGCTCGGCCATGCCGATCGAGGAGATGGCGTCGTAGGGCCCGTCGGCGACGTCCCGGTAGTCCTGGACGCGGATCTCCACCCGGTCGGTCAGGCCCTCGTCGGCGACGCGCTTGCGGGCGTAGGCGGCCTGCTCCTGGGAGAGGGTGACGCCGACGACGCTCACGCCGTGCTCCCGGGCCGCGTGGACGGCCATGGAGCCCCAGCCGCAGCCGACGTCCAGCAGCCGCTGACCGGGGCTCAGGCCGAGCTTGCGGCTGACCAGTTCGAGCTTGTCGCGCTGGGCGTCCTGCAGGGTGGCGCCCTCGGACTCGGGGGCCTGCCAGTAGGCGCAGGAGTAGACCATGGAGGAGCCGAGGACCAGCTCGTAGAAGTCGTTGCCGACGTCGTAGTGGTGGCTGATGGCCCGCCGGTCGCTGCGCTTGGTGTGCAGGTGGCCGCGGCCGCGACGGACCTCCTCGGGCGGCGGGGCGGGCGGCAGCGGCGGGCCGGCGAGCTTCACCAGGCCGCGCACGGCGGCCCGCACCTCGGGGTCGCGCAGCGCCCCGGCGAGCGTGCGGGCGTCCTCGCCGCGCTCCCAGACGAGCCCGGCCATCAGGTCGAGGGCGGTGTAGAGGTCCCCGTCGACGTCCAGGTCGCCGGCCACCCAGGCGCGGGCCAGGCCCAGTTCGCCGGGCTTGAAGAGCAGGCGGCGCAGGGCGCGGCGGTTGCGGACGACGAGGGTGGGGGCGTCCGGCGGACCGTCCTGCGAACCGTCCCAGGCGCGGATGCGCACCGGGAGGGGCGCTCCCAGCAACTGTTCGAAGAGGTTCTGCAGCCGCAGCGCGGCACCAGCCATGGCGTACCTCCGTGACGGGCTATCCCCGGAATGTCCGATACCACGTAAACACCTGGGGGCCCGCCGCACAGTCCCCGGCGCGCGTTACGACTCGGCAAAATGCTTGTACACACCACGGATTGTGTGGGCGCAGGGGGCGCGGGCACGCGAAGGGGCCGCCCGCACCACGGATGGCGGGCGGCCCCTTCGGGAGTACCGCGGGTCCTACGGGCGCGGGCGGCCGGAGGTCAGGAGGCCTTGGCCTTCTCGCCCTTGTCGGCACCCTTGTCGGCGCCGTCGGCGGCCTTCGGCGCGGCGGCCGGGGCGGGCTTGGCGGCCTCGTAGAACTCCTCGCGCGGGGTCTCCATCGCGCCGAGGGAGACGACCTCGCGCTTGAGGAACATGCCCAGCGTCCAGTCCGCGAAGACGCGGATCTTGCGGTTCCAGGTCGGCATCGCCATGCCGTGGTAGCCGCGGTGCATGTACCAGGCGAGACGGCCCTTGAGCTTGATCTTCATCTTGCCCATGACGATCATCGCGACGCCCTTGTGCAGGCCGAGGCCCGCCACCGCGCCCTTGTTGGCGTGGCTGTACTCCTTCTGCGGGAAGCCCCGCATGCCGGAGACGACGTTGTCGCCGAGGACCTTGGCCTGGCGCAGCGCGTGCTGGGCGTTCGGCGGGCACCAGGCGTTCTCGTTGCCCGCCTTGCGGCCGACGAGGTCGGGGACCTGGGCGTTGTCGCCCGCGGCCCAGATGTAGTCGGTGCCCTTGACCTGGAGGGTCGGCTCGCAGTCGACGTGACCGCGGGGGCCCAGCGGGAGGCCGAAGCGGGACAGGGCCGGGTTCGGCTTGACGCCGGCCGTCCACACGATCGTGTTGGAGTCGACCTCGAGGCCGTTCTTCAGCACCACGTGGCCGTCGACGCAGGAGTCCATGGAGGTGGACAGGTAGACCTCGACACCGCGGCCCTCGAGGTGCTCCTTGCCGTACTGGCCGAGCTTGGGGCCGACCTCGGGGAGGATCTTGTCGGCGGCGTCGACGAGGATGAAGCGCATGTCCTCGCGGGACACGTTGCGGTAGTACTTGGCCGCGTCGCGGGCCATGTCCTCGACCTCACCGATGGTCTCCGCGCCGGCGAAGCCGCCGCCGATGAAGACGAAGGTGAGCGCCTTGCGGCGGATCTCCTCGTCGGTGGTGGAGTCGGCCTTGTCCAGCTGCTCCAGCACGTGGTTGCGCAGGCCGATGGACTCCTCGATGCCCTTCATGCCGATGCCCTGCTCGGCGAGGCCGGGGATCGGGAAGGTGCGGGAGACCGCGCCCATGGCGATGACCAGGTAGTCGAAGGGCAGCTCGTACGCCTCGCCGACCAGCGGGGCGATCGTGGCGACCTTGCGGTCCTGATCGATGGTGGTGACCCGGCCGGTGAGGACCTCCGCCTTGGGAAGCACGCGCCGCAGGGGGACGACGACGTGCCGAGGGGAGATGTTGCCGGCGGCGGCTTCGGGGAGGAAGGGCTGGTAGGTCATGTACGACCGCGGGTCGACGACGGTGACGGTCGCCTCGCCGTAACGCATCTTCTTCTGGATGCGTCGAGCTGCGTACAGGCCTACGTACCCACCGCCTACTACGAGGATCCTGGGACGCTCCGTGGTGCTCATGCCATCGAGTATCCACCCGCCTCAGGGGGGTCGTTCGTGCGCCCCTTCACAAGCTCGAGTCGGGGCTGTGCTACCATCCGCCGCCCACGTGATCCAGATCATGGTGGGGAAGGGAACCACCGCCCGCGGGACCCCGTTGTCAATGCCGCGTGAGCTGCTCCTCCGCATCACCGGGGACGGTGGACCAGCCCTCCGGGACCCCTCCGGGGACCCCCGTCCTGACACCGTCCTGAACACGTTCAAAGGGCAGTTGAACCACCAAAAGGGTCAACCGGCGCACTTTCGTCGTCCTACGGGGCCCAATTCCTTGTGAAGAACTTCACGAACTTTCCCGACGGAACGTCACCGAGGGGCCCCGAAGGGCCCCCGGCGCGCGCTCAATCGTCGTCCGCCCTGCTCAGACCGCGACCTCGAAAGCCCGCTCCGGGGGCCGCCGGACCCCTACGCCATCGACCAGGCGATGCCGTCGAGGATGTCGTGCTCGCTCACCACGACCTCCCGCGCGCCCGTCCGCTCCATGATCGACAGCAGTACGAGCGCCCCCGCGCCGATCACGTCGACGCGCCCGGGGTGCATGGAGGGCACGGCCGCGCGCTCGGCGTGCGTGGAGCGCAGCAGCCAGTCGCTGATCTCCCGCACGCGCTCCAGCGAGACGCGGGAGTGGTGGATGGCGGCCGAGTCGTACTCCGGCAGCTCCTGCGCGATCGCGGAGACGGTCGTCACCGAACCGGCCAGGCCCACCAGCGTGCGCGCCTCGCGCAGCGGCACCGTCTCCTCGGCGAGGTCCAGGGCCGCCTCGATGTCCGCCCGCATCGCCGCGACCTGCGCCCCGGTGGGCGGGTCGGTCACCGCGCCGTCGTGCAGCAGGTGCCGCTCGGTCATCCGCACGCAGCCGACGTCCACGGAACGTGCGGCGCGCACGTGGTCGTCGCCGACCACGAACTCCGTCGAGCCGCCGCCGATGTCGACGACCAGATAGGGCTTGTCGAGGTGGCCCGCCCGTCGCCCACCACCACCCTCAATCGAAGGGCGCTTCGCGCCCCCTTGGATCTGCCCCGCCAGCTCCTTGGTGGCCCCGGTGAAGGAGAACTCCGCCTCCTGGTCACCGGAGATCACCTCCGGCTCCACGCCGAGGATGTCCAGCACCCCGCGCACGAACACGTCCCGGTTCTCCGCGTCCCGGGAGGCGGAGGTGGCCACGAAGCGCAGCCGCTCGGCGCCGTGCTCCTTGATGATCGCGGCATACTCGCGGCAGGCGGCGAAGGTCCGCTCCAGCGCCTCGGGCGCCAGCCGTCCCGTGCGGTCGACGCCCTGGCCGAGCCGCACGACGGTCATGCGGCGGTCCAGGTCGGTCAGCTCGCCCGTCGCCGGGTCCGCGTCGGCGACCAGCAGCCGGATGGAGTTCGTACCGCAGTCGATGGCGGCCACCCGGGTCACTTGGCGTCCTCCTCGTCCGTCCCGGCGGCCGTCACGCACGGCCCCTTGCGCCACCACTCGGGCAGCATCGCGATCGCCTCGTCGCCCAGCGGGTTGACGCCCGGACCGGCCGCGAGCGAGTGGGCGACCAGCACGTGCAGGCACTTCACGCGGTCGGGCATGCCGCCCGCGCTGGGGAAGCCGGTCAGCTCCTCGATCTCGTCGCGGCGCCGGATGTAGTCCTCGTGCGCGGCGCGGTAGGCGGCGGCCAGCTCCGGGTCGGCGGCGAGGCGCTCGGTCATCTCCTTCATCACGCCGTTGGCCTCCAGCGTGCCGATCGCGGAGGCCGCCCTCGGGCACGTCAGGTAGTACAGCGTGGGGAACGGGGTGCCGTCCGGCAGCCGCGGGGCCGTCTCCACGACGTCCGGCTGCCCGCAGGGGCAGCGGTGGGCGATGGCGCGCAGGCCGCGCGGGGGACGCCCGAGCTGCTGCTTGAATGCCTCGACGTCCGCGTCGGTGGGTTCGGTGCGCGCGGTGGTCGGCGGGGGAGTCTGCATGACTGTCTTCTGCTGGTCTTCCTGTTGAGTCACTGCCGGGGCGGTCGGTTCACGGCCGGCGCCGCCGGTTCACGGCCGGTCCGCGGCGGCGTCGGCCTTGTCGATCCCGTCCCAGACGTTCCGGTACCAGGGACGGTCGGCGGCACCCGCCTCGGCGCGGGCCTGACGGGCCGCGTCCGGGTCGACGACGATGAAGCCCGTCTCCCCCGGCATCACGTAGTGCAGCCGCAGCCGGATCTGCTGTTCGGCGTAGGCGTCGTCCTGCCAGCGTGCCTTGAGGTCGCGCAGCTCCTCGACCCGGTCCCGGGTCTCCTGCTGCTCCCGCCGGAGGTCGGCGATCTCGGCGCGCTGGGCGACGTACTGCCGTATCGGGTAGGCGAGGGCCACGACGAGCGAGCAGAGCACCATCGCCAGCAGCGCGGCCCGGCCGGTCAGGCGGGAGCGGCGGGCCTGGCGCTTGGTCTGCGAGCGGTAGACCCGGGCCGCGGTCTGTTCCCCGATGATCCGGATCCTGGTCGCGGTGGAGAAACGGTCCCGGTCCTTCACCGCCATGTCTGTCCCCGCCTCCAGTCCACACGTGCGTACGTCCCCGCACACGGTACGGGACCGAGTACGGGGACGTACGTACGACGCTGCCTACCGGGGTGCGGGTCAGCCCTTGAAGCGCGGGAAGGCGCTGCGGCCGGCGTACACCGCGGCGTCGTCGAGGATCTCCTCGATGCGCAGCAGCTGGTTGTACTTGGCGACGCGCTCGGAGCGGGCCGGGGCGCCGGTCTTGATCTGGCCGCAGTTGGTGGCGACGGCCAGGTCGGCGATGGTGACGTCCTCGGTCTCGCCGGAGCGGTGGGACATCATGCACTTGAAGCCGTTGCGCTGGGCCAGCTCCACGGCGTCCAGGGTCTCGGTCAGCGAGCCGATCTGGTTCACCTTGACCAGGAGCGCGTTGGCGGCGCCCTCCTCGATGCCGCGGGCCAGGCGCTCCGGGTTGGTGACGAAGAGGTCGTCACCGACGAGCTGGACCTTGTCGCCGAGCTTGTCGGTGATGGTCTTCCAGCCCTCCCAGTCGTCCTCGAAGAGCGGGTCCTCGATGGAGACCAGCGGGTACGCGTCGACCAGCTCGGCGTAGTACTCGGTCATCTCGGCCGCCGAGCGCTCCTTGCCCTCGAAGGTGTAGACGCCGTCCTTGTAGAACTCGGAGGCGGCCACGTCGAGGGCGAGGGCGATCTGCTCGCCGGGGGTGTAGCCGGCTTCCTTGATCGCCTCGAGGATGAGGTCGAGGGCCTCGCGGTTGGAGCCGAGGTTCGGGGCGAAGCCGCCCTCGTCGCCGAGGCCGGTGGCCAGGCCCTTGCTCTTCAGGACCTTCTTGAGGGTGTGGTAGACCTCGGCGCCCCAGCGCAGGGCCTCGGAGAAGGACTCCGCGCCGATCGGCGCGATCATGAACTCCTGGATGTCCACGTTGGAGTCGGCGTGCGAGCCGCCGTTCAGGATGTTCATCATCGGCACCGGCAGCAGGTGCGCGTTGGGGCCGCCCAGGTAGCGGAAGAGCGGCAGGTCGGACGCCTCGGAGGCGGCGTGGGCGACGGCGAGGGAGACGCCGAGGATGGCGTTGGCGCCCAGCGAGCCCTTGTTGTCGGTGGCGTCCAGGTCGAACATGGCCTGGTCGATCAGGCGCTGCTCGGTGGCGTCGTAGCCGACCAGCTCCGGGCCGATCTGCTCGATGACGGCGAGGACGGCCTTCTCGACGCCCTTGCCGAGGTAACGGCCCGCATCGCCGTCACGGAGTTCGATGGCCTCGAAGGCGCCGGTGGAGGCACCGGAGGGAACGGCGGCACGACCCGTGCTGCCGTCGTCGAGGCCGACCTCGACCTCGACCGTGGGGTTGCCTCGGGAGTCCAGGATTTCCCGGGCTACGACGACGTCGATGGACGGCACGAGCATCTCCTTCTTCAATGTGACGCTTCGGTGTGACGCGCGGGTCCGAGGACCGCGGCGGCTCTGCGGGTCCGAGCCTAACCGGCTCCGGGCGATCGGCCAGCCGATCGCCCACCCGCTGGACAGAACCGAGAGTAAATTGTTTCCGAACGGAACAAAGACGTTTCCGAAAACCCGTTCGGAGTCGCGAGTGGATCCGGGGCGTGAAAAACCCGCCCCAGTGCGTACGGGGGAACACGCACCGGGGCGGGAGTCGCGGGGGCCGCCGCCTCTTACTTGAGGTGCAGCTGCTGGCCCGGGTAGATCAGGTCGGCGTCGTCGACGATGTCGTCGTTCAGCTTGAACAGCTTCGCCCAGCCGCCCTTGACGTCGTGCTCCTCGGCGATCGAGCTGAGGGTGTCGCCCTTGACGACCTTGTACTCGCCGTCACCCTTCTCGACCTTCTTGCCGGTCGGGGTGGTGACGGTCTCCTTCTTGGCGGCCGGGCGCTCGTCGGAGCGGGAGGCCTTCTGCTCGGTGGAGCGGTCGGCGGTGGAGCCGCTGCTCCGGCTCTGCGAGCTGTCGGCGCTCTCGGAGCTGCCGGAGGACTGCGAGGACTGCGAGGAACCGCTGTCCTGGCTCTCGGAGCCGCCGCCGGTGTACGCGGCGCTCGACAGGCCGGTGCCGCAGACCGGCCAGGCACCCTTGCCCTGGCCCGCGAGCACCTTCTCGGCGATCTCGATCTGCTGCGCCTTGGTCGCCTGGTCGGCGGTCGAGGCGTACTGGGTGCCGCCGTACGCGGCCCAGGTGGAGGCGGAGAACTGCAGACCGCCGTAGTAGCCGTTGCCGGTGTTGATGGACCAGTTGCCGCCGGACTCGCACTGGGCGACGGTCTCCCACTCGGACGCGGTGGCAGCGGAGGCGTTGCCGGCCGCCATCAGCGGGGCGGCGACGGCGGCACCGGTGACGCCGGCGACGGCGACGATGCGGGTGGCCTTGGACGGACGGCGGTGCTTGCCCTTGCCGGAAAACAGCATGGTTGATCCCCTCACCGACGCCTGCGAGGTGAGCTGTCGGGTTCGGGCCGGTTGAGTTGCCCGGCCGGGTTCCTCGCGGAACTCGGCTTCACCCCTAGCCGCCCGGCTCAACTGCCCGGCACGGCGCTTACCTTGGTTCCCCCGCTCCTGCCTGCGGCGCTCGAAGCGACGACTGTTCCCGTACGGCCGCTGGCAGGATTCGGCGTTGCGGCTGTCGGGGCCCGCGGTGGCGAGCGGTCATGACCGTAGACACGCGCTCCGCGGTTTTTCAAAGACGATCACGGCTTCTGAGACCTATCTCTCACGAGATCCAAAACGGACATACAGCCTCTAACCGTGACGCGAACTCCCCCTACTTTTCGCCCGATTCGCCCGCGACCGTGAGCGTCTGACCGGGCAGGATGTGGTCCGGGTCGGCTCCGACGACCTCCTTGTTGCCGGCATAGAGCGAACGCCACCCGCCGTCGAGGTCGAGGGAGTCGGCGATCCCCCAGAGACTGTCGCCGGAACGGACGGTGTACGAGCCCTCCACGGCCTCCCGCGCATCGCCGTCGCCGCGCGAGGCGTGCCGGCCCGAAGAGGCGTCCGTGCGGCCGCTCTCGGCGCCCTCGTCGGCGCTGTCGCCGCGGTGCCGCCCCGCGCCGGACTCGGCACCGGCAGCCGAAGTGCCGTCGCTCTGCCCCACCTTGTCCGTTTCATCATTCTTGGTGGTGCCTGTGGACGGACTGCCGGATTCCTGCGAGCCGGCACTCGCGGAAGCATCGGATTCGGCCGAAGTGTCCGACTTGGACGTTTCGCCCTTGCCGGTCGATGTGGCGTCAGGAGTCCCCGACGGGGAAGCCGAAGGCGACGATCCGGAAGCCTCGCCCGAACCGGCCGGGTCCGTCGTACCGGTCGGGTCCGCCGGCTGCGACGCGTCCGTGGTGCCGGTCGAGCCGGACGGGTCACCCGTCCGCGGAGCGGTGGGCGCCTGAGAGGCGTCCCCGCCCTCCGACGACCCGTCACCGGTGGAACCCGCGCCGTCGCCGCCCAGGACGCCCGAGTCATTGCCCAGTCCCGCGAGCAGACCGCAGGTGGGCCAGGCGGCGATGCCCTGGTCCGCGTGTATCTTCTCGGCGATTCTTATCTGCTGGGAGCGGCTGGCCTCGTCGGCGCTCGGCGCGTACTCCAGGCCGCCGTACTGCTCCCACGCCTCCTGGGACAGCTGCAGGCCGCCGTAGTACCCGTTGCCGCTGTTCTGGCTCCAGGCGCCACCGGTCTCGCACTCGGCGACCCGGTCCCAGTTCGCGCCGTCGGCCGCGTGGGCGCCGGTGGCGCCGAGGAGGGGGATCGCGATGGCGGAGCCGGTCACTCCGGCGGCGACGACCAGGGCGGGAGCCTGGCGGGGGCGGCGGTGACGACCGTTCCCGGAGAGCATGCGACGACCTTTCACGAGACGACGGGGACCGCGCGGCGGTGATACTCGGGCCACGCTGATCCGTGAACGTATAGGCAGATGATCGCTTGTCACAAGTTCATGCCGCGCAGATCACGTGAAGATCACAAAGTTGAGCGCGTGTCACTTTTACTTCGGGGACGGACCGTGGTCGGCCGATCGCGCGACGGGGGTGAAGGACACGGGCAGCGTGCGCAGACCTCGCATGATGAGGCCGCCGCGCCACCGCAGTTCGTCCGGCGCCGCGGCGAGACGCAGGTCCGGCAGGCGGGTCAGGAGCGTGGCGAGCGCGGTCTGCCCCTCCAGCCGGGCGAGCGGGGCGCCGAGGCAGTAGTGGATGCCGTGCCCGTACCCGAGGTGCTGGCTGTCGCGGCGGGCGAGGTCCAGGGTGTCCGGGTCCGTGAAGCGCTCCGGGTCGCGGTCGGCGGCGGCCAGGACGACCAGGACGGGGTCGCCGGCCGCGACGGCTCGGCCGCCGATGGAGAGCGGCTCGGTGGCGAAGCGCCAGGTGGCCATCTCCACCGGCCCGTCGTAGCGCAGCAGTTCCTCGACGCCGGTCTCCAGCAGGGACCGCTCCCCGGCCGCGAGGGACGTCTGCAGACGGTCCCGCTGCTCGGGGTGGGTGAGCAGGGCGTACGTGCCGTTGCCGATCAGGTTGACCGTGGTCTCGAACCCCGCGAACAGCAGGATGAAGGCCATCGCCGCGGCCTCGTTCTCGGTGAGGTGCTCGCCGTGGTCGGAGGCGCGGATGAGGCCGGAGATGAGGTCCTCGCCGGGGCCGGGCTCGGGCGGCAGCGCGGCGCGCTTGCGGTGGATGAGGTCGGCGAGGTAGCCGCGCATCTTCTTCACCGACCGGGCGACCCCGCCCCGCGGGCCCTTCCCGTGACGGATCATCATGCCCGCCCAGTCCCGGAAGTCGTCCTGGTCCTCACGGGGGACGCCGAGCAGGTCGCAGATGGCGTAGATGGGCAGCGGGAAGGCGAACTCGTGGATCAGGTCGGCGCTCCCGGTCTGCGCGAACCGGTCGATGAGGTCGTCGGCCAGCTCCTGCACCCGGGGCGCGAACTCGGCGACCCGGCGGGGGGTGAACGCCTTGCTGACGAGTCGACGCAGCCGGGTGTGGTCGGGCGGGTCGATGTTGAGCAGGTGGGTCATCAACTCGGCCTTCCGCTCCCCCGGAATGCCGGTCTTGCCCTTGGCGTGCGCGGGCTCGTCGTGGTGGGCCGGGTTCTTGGACAGCCGCGGGTCGGCGAGCGCCTGCCGGGCGTCCGCGTACCGGGTGACCAGCCATGCCTCGACCCCGCTGGGCAGCCGGGTGCGGTGCACGGGGGCGTGCTCGCGCAGCCAGGCATAGGCCGGGTACGGGTCGGCGGCGAACTCCCAGGTGAACAGCTCGGGTGCCGGCGGGGAGCCGGGGGC
>MUMD01000220.1 GCA_002155895.1 Streptomyces rochei | reverse complement strand
TCACCGGACCGGCGCCCCCGCCCCGTCACCGGGCGGGGGCCGCTTGCGCCGAATGGACGCCGTACCGCGCGCCCGCGTCCGGCCCGCCGGAGCCTGAGCGCATGCCCACAGCACGCCTGATATCCACCGCTGCCCTGCTGTCCACCGCGACCCTGCTCTCCTGCTCCCTGGCGGCCTGCGCGCCGACGGAACGGGACGCCGGCCGGGGAGCCGACGGCACCGCGGCGGCGAGCGACCGACCCGACGAGAACCGCTTGCGGCAACAGACCCTGGACTGGCGGGACTGCCCCGCCCCGAGCCCCGTCCAGGGCGGCGGCGAGGCCCCCGCCCCGCTCCCGGACGGCACCCGCTGGCAGTGCGCCACCATGCGGGCCCCGCTGGACTGGGAGAAGCCCGGCGGGAAGACCATCGGCATCGCACTGATCCGGGCCCGCTCCAGCGGTGACGCGGACGACCGGCTCGGTTCGCTGCTCTTCAACTTCGGCGGCCCGGGCGGCTCCGGCGTGGCCGCGCTGCCCGCCTTCGCCACCGACTACGAGGAACTGCGCACCCGCTACGACCTGGTGAGCTTCGACCCGCGCGGCGTCGGCGACAGCCGCGGCGTGCGCTGCCTGGACCCCGAGGCGGCCCAGGAGGCCGAGGAGAAGGTGGACCAGGCGCCCGACGACGGCGGCGACGAGTCCGACGCGCTGGTCGAGCTGAACGAGCTGATCGCCGCGGCGTGCGAGAAGAACTCCGGCGACGTCCTGCCGTACGTCGGCACCACCGAGGCCGCCCGCGACCTGGACCTGATGCGGCAGATCCTCGGCGACGAGAAGCTGCACTACTTCGGGATCTCGTACGGCACCCAGCTCGGCGGCGTGTACGCCCACCTGTTCCCGGAGCGTGTGGGCCGGGCCGTGCTGGACGGTGTCGTCGACCCGACCCAGGACATGATGGAGGGGGCGCTCGGCCAGGCCGCCGGCTTCCAGCTCGCCTTCGAGCACTTCGCCCGCTGGTGCGTCGAGCAGCGCTGCACGCTCGGCGAGGACGTCGAGGCGATCGTGGAGACCGCCGTCGACCTCGAGGCGGAACTCGACGACACCCCCCTGGCCACCTCGGACGGCGGTGAACTCGACGGCGACGAGGTCATCTCCGCGATCACCGGATCGCTCTACAGCCAGAGCTTCTGGCCCGCGCTGCTGGTCGGCCTGGAGGCGGTGACCGGCGGCGACGGCGACGTCCTGGCGGAGCTGGCCGAGGTGCTCGGCCAGCACGGCTCCGGCGGCGACGGCGACGGCGGCACCGAGGACGACGGCGACGACGACGGCACCGACGACGACCCCGTGGACCGGAGCAACGAGAACGACGCCTTCAGGGCCATCACCTGCGACGACTCCAGCGACCGCTACACCGTGGCCGACGTGGAGCGCAGGATGCCCGAGTTCCTCGAGGCGTCCCCGCTGTTCGGCCCGGGCCTGGCGTGGAGCGCGCTCTCCTGCGCCGGCTGGCCGGTCCCCGGGGAGGCCCGGCACCCCGAGGTGAGCGCGCCCGGCGCGGCACCGATCCTGCTGGTCGGCAACACCGGCGACCCCGCCACCCCGTACGAGGGCGCCGCCCGCATGGCCGAGGCACTGGGCGAGGACGTCGGCTTCGAACTCACCTACCGGGGCGAGGGCCACGGCGCCTTCGACTCCGGCAACCCCTGTGTGCGCGACGCGGTCCACACGTACCTGCTCGACGGGAGGCTGCCGAAGCGCGGCGCGGTCTGCGAGCCCGCACCGCTGCCGGAGGGCAAGTAGCCCCCGGCCCGGCCCGCCCCGCGCCGACGCGGAAGGCCCCGCCGTCCGGTGGACGGCGGGGCCTTCGCTGCCGAGCCCCCTGTCGGATTCGAACCGACGACCTTCGCTTTACAAGAGCGGCGCTCTGACCAGCTGAGCTAAGGAGGCGTCGCGCGGCGGAGCGCGCGGCGGCTCCACTGTACACAGAGCCGGTGAACGATGTGATTCGAAAATTTCGGCGAAGTTCACAGCCCCGCAGGTACTGACAGATCAGGTGAACGCCAGGTACCGTCCTGTGCCAGTTCACCCGTGTGGACTACACCACACCACCTTCCTACAACGGATCGTCCGGCACGTTCCTGCCGGTAGAAGGGGGCCCATCACCATGGCCACAGTTACGTTCGACAAGGCGACCCGCATCTACCCGGGTTCCACCAAGCCCGCCGTCGACGGTCTCGACATCGCGATCGAGGACGGCGAGTTCCTCGTCCTGGTCGGCCCCTCCGGCTGTGGAAAGTCCACTTCGCTCCGCATGCTCGCGGGGCTCGAGGACGTGAACGGCGGCGCCATCCGCATCGGCGACCGCGACGTCACGCACCTGCCGCCGAAGGACCGGGACATCGCCATGGTGTTCCAGAACTACGCGCTCTACCCGCACATGACGGTCGCCGACAACATGGGCTTCGCGCTCAAGATCGCCGGCGTCAACAAGGCGGAGATCCGGCAGAAGGTCGAGGAGGCCGCGAAGATCCTCGACCTCACCGAGTACCTGGACCGCAAGCCGAAGGCGCTCTCCGGCGGTCAGCGCCAGCGTGTGGCGATGGGCCGCGCGATCGTGCGCGAGCCGCAGGTGTTCCTCATGGACGAGCCGCTGTCCAACCTGGACGCCAAGCTCCGCGTCTCCACCCGTACGCAGATCGCCTCGCTCCAGCGCCGCCTCGGCATCACCACCGTCTACGTCACCCACGACCAGGTCGAGGCCATGACGATGGGCGACCGGGTGGCGGTGCTCAAGGACGGTCTGCTCCAGCAGGTCGACTCGCCGCGCAACATGTACGACAAGCCCGCCAACCTCTTCGTCGCCGGGTTCATCGGCTCCCCGGCCATGAACCTGGTCGAGGTCCCGATCACCGACGGCGGTGTGAAGTTCGGCAACAGCGTGGTGCCGGTCAGCCGCGAGGCCCTGGCGGCCGCCTCCGACAAGGGCGACCGCACGGTCACCGTCGGCGTCCGCCCCGAGCACTTCGACGTGGTGGAGCTGAACGGCGGCGCCGCCGCGTCCCTGACCAAGGACTCCGCCGACGCCCCGGCGGGTCTCGCGGTCTCGGTGAACGTGGTCGAGGAGACCGGCGCCGACGGCTACATCTACGGCACGGTCGAGGTCGGCGGCGAGACCAAGGACCTGGTGGTCCGCGTCAGCAGCCGCGCGGTGCCGGAGAAGGGCGCGACCGTCCACGTCGTGCCGCGGCCGGGCGAGACGCACGTCTTCTCGACCTCCACGGGCGAGCGCCTCTCCGACTGACACCGGCCGACCCGCGGGCGCCGGCCGCCTCCGGGACCCCGGCAAACCGGAGCGCCCGGAAACCACGCGGCCGGGTGAATTCACCCGCGTTGACGAAAAGAGCCCCGCAGCCTGCTGCGGGGCTCTTCCCGTTGTCGACAAATACCCCGGCGCACCGGACATTTCGAGCCGTGTGCGTCAACCCCTTACCCATTTCGAGGCCGCTCTCCATCCCCCGAAGGGGTGACTAAATGTCGCCAAATCATTACCGGGCGCTACCCTCACTCGCGTGAAGCACTCCGTGAAGCACTCCGCCACCCGACAGACGCGACGCGGCCGGGGCCCCGCCCACCGGATCGGCCGCTCTCTCGCCCTCGTCCTGCCCGTCGTCCTGGTGCTCTCCGGGACCCTCGCGGTCACCCGGGTCAACTGGTCGGGGGATCCAGCCGACTCGGTGCTCGCCGCGTCGGAAGCCTCCTCCGCCAAGGCGTCCTCCGCCAAGGCCGCCAAGCGCGCCCCGCACGAGGTGCTGCGCGACCGGCTGCTGACCGAACTGCAGGAGGAGGACCCGGGCGTCGCCCTCACCCACCTCCAGCAGGCGGTGAACGAGCGCCCGTCGCTGGCCGGGCACTGCGCCTCCATCGCCCGCGCCCTCGGCCGCGCCGCGGTCAAGGTGTACGGCCCGACGCGCGCCCAGTCTTACGCGCGCCCCGTCTGCGACACCGCCTTCGCCTCGGGCGTGCTGGCCGCGCACAGCTGACGAGCCGCCGAGCCCGGGAGCCCGGGGGCCGAGGACCCTGCTCGGGCCCGCGGGGCGCCGCGTACAGTTCGGGCCATGACCGATCCGAACGCCGCGTCCCGCCGCCCCGTTCAAGCCGTCGTCCTGGCCGGCGGACAGGGTTCCCGGCTGCGCCCGTACACCGACGACCGGCCCAAGCCGATGGTGGAGATCCCGGGCACGGGGACCCCGATCATCGGCCATCAGCTCGCCTGGCTCGCCGAGGAGGGCGTGACGGACGTCGTGGTCTCCTGCGGCCACCTGGCCGAGGTGCTGCAGGGGTGGCTGGAGAAGACCGACCTGCCGCTCTCCGTCACCACCGTCGTCGAGACCGAGCCGCTGGGCCGCGGCGGCGGCCTCAAGTACGCCGCCGCGCACCTGCCCCACCCCGACCGGCCCTGGTACGCCACCAACGGGGACATCTGGACCCGTTTCTCGCTGCGCGACATGGCCGACTTCCACGCCGAGCGGGACGCCGTCGCGACCCTCGCCCTGGCCCGTCCGCGGCTGCCGTGGGGCGCCGTGCAGACGGACGGCTTCGGCCACATCACCGACTTCATCGAGGCACCGCCGTCGACCTTCGAGATCAACGCCGGTGTCTACGTCTTCTCGTCGGACTTCGCCCAGATGCTCCCGGAGCGCGGTGACCACGAGCGCACGACCTTCCCGCGGCTGGCCCGCGAGCACCGGCTGGCCGGTTTCCCGATCCCGCAGGGCTCCTACTGGCGTGCCATCGACACCGCCAAGGACCTGACGGAGGCGGCCCGGGAACTGGCGGCTCTCGGCGGCCGCTGAGCGCCCGGCAGCGCCGATACGCCGAAGGGGCCCCGCACTTCCGTGTGCGGGGCCCCTTCGGCGTGCGGGCGGCCGGTGGGGCCGCCGGGCGGTGGCTAGCCCAGGAGGCCGCCCACGAGGCGGCTGCCGCCGCCCGGCTCTCCGGTGGAGGAGGAGCCGCCACCGTCGCTGTCGCTCGCGCCACCGCCGGAGCCGCTGCCGCCACCGCCGCCGGTCGTCGTGCCGCCTGCGGTCGGTCCGGCCGTGGTGCTCGGTGCCTGGCCGGCCGGGGAGGACTGCCGCGGCGGCGCCTGTCCCGTGGTGCCCTGGGTCTGGCTGGGCACGGTGCCCGCGGTGGCGCTGCCGCTGTCGCGGGTCGCCCCGGACGTGGCCGCGGCGCCCTCGGAGGGAGTGGCCGCGCCGCCGGTCGCCCCCCGGGTGGGGGAGGCGGAGGCCTCCGGGGACGTCTTCGGCTCGCGGGTGCCGGGCTCCTGCGGGAGCGGGGAGCCGGGCAGTTCGTTGCGCGGGGCCTCGCCGGGGCCGGGGACGACCACCCGGTCGGCGTCCCGGACGGCACCGCCGAGCAGCGAGCCGACCAGCAGGGTCACACCGGCGACCAGGAAGGTGACGAGGGCGCCGCGGCGCAGTACGTAGCGGCGCAGGTCCCAGATGTCGGCGCGCGGGCCGAGGCGCCGCCAGGCGTTGCCGGCGAGCCTGCCGTCCACGGAGTAGACGGGCGCGCCGGCGATGATCAGCGGGGACCAGGCAGCGAGGTAGATGATGTCGGGCGCGTCGTAGACCGGGACGCTCTTCCAGCTGACGGTGACGAGCAGCGCGGCGGACAGACCGGCGCCGATGACGGCGGCGACGCGCTGCCAGCAGCCCAGGACGGTCAGGACACCCACGAGCACCTGGAGAAAGGCGATCACCAGCCCGGCGCCGACGGGGTGCGCGAGGGCGAACTGGCGCAGCGGCTCGGCGACGTCCCAGGGGTGCAGGGTGTTGAGCCACTTGACCATGGAGCCGCGCTCGCCGCCGTCGAAGTAGACGGGGTCGCAGAGCTTGCCCATGCCGGCGTAGATGGAGATGAAGCCGAGGAAGACGCGCAGCGGGAGCAGCACGACGCCGAGGTTCATGCGGCGGCCGGGGAAGTAGGCGTGCCGCGCGTCGTCGTCGGCGTGCCGCCGGGTGCGCGGCTCGGGCTCTTCCGCGCCCCCGCCGTAGCCGTCCGCGTGCCCGTCGCCGTACTGCCCGGGTCCGGTGGTGAAGTCCTCGCCGGCGTAGGCGGGTTCGTCGTAGGCGCTGCCGACGGTGCGCATGGCGGGCAGCAGCCGGGTGCCGTCCGGGACGGGGCCGCGCTGGGCGCCGACGAGGGGGGTCTCGAGGGTCTGGGTGGCGGGCCCGTCGTCGTAGTCGTCGTACCCCCCGTAGCCGTCGTGGCCGGGGGCGCCGCCGTCGATGCCGACGCGGGGGATCACCTGGGTGGCCCCGGCGTCGGCGGAGACCTCGGCGGCAGGTTCCTCCACGTGACGGCCGGCTCCGGCCCGCACCGCCTGGAGCAGCCGGTGGGCGCCGGTGTCGTCCGGGTCGGACCGCCCGCTCCAGACGACGGCGCGGCGGCGGCCGGCGGCCGGGGCGGCGCCCGGCACGGGCATGCGGGCGGTGTCCTGGGTGGCGCTCAAGTGCCGCGCGATCCGCGGGGACCGGGTCCGCCCGGCGGAGGCACCGAGCTGCACGCGGAAGCTCGCGTGATTGACGATGACCTGGGCCGGATCGCTCGGCACCTTCACCATGCTCAGCGCGGGAGCGTCGTCGTATCCCGACGAGCGGTCCCCCGTGGGTGTGCGGGGTGTTCTGGTGTCCACACTCATCTAACCGAGTGATGTGTCGTTAGGACACTGCCTTGACCGCGCCGAACTGTCCGGACCGCGTCAAGCCCGCCCGGACAGCCCGGAACACCCCGTGCGGGTGACGGGGTCGAACCCCCGTTCCCGGCTCAGCGCCTGCGCCGCGCCGCCTCGTACAGCACGATGCCCGCCGCCACACCGGCGTTCAGCGACTCGGCCCCGCCCGGCATCGGGATCCGCACCCGGAAGTCGCAGGTCTCCCCGACGAGCCGGGACAGGCCCTTGCCCTCGCTGCCGACCACGACGACCAGGGGGCCGTCCAGGGCCTCCAGGTCACCGAGTTCGACCTCGCCGTCGGCGGCGAGACCGACGACCGTGAGCCCGGCCTTCTGGTACTGCTCCAGCGCCCGGGTGAGGTTGGTCGCGCGGGCCACCGGCGTACGGGCGGCCGTACCGGCGGACGTCTTCCAGGCGCCCGCCGTCATGCCGGCCGCGCGCCGCTCGGGGACGACGACGCCGTGGCCGCCGAAGGCGGAGACGGAGCGGACGACGGCACCGAGGTTGCGCGGGTCGGTCACGCCGTCGAGGGCGACGATCAGCGGGTCCGCGCCCTCGTCGTGGGCGGCGGCGACCAGGTCCTCGGGGTGCGCGTACTCGTAGGGCGGGACCTGGAGGACGAGACCCTGGTGGTTGAGCCCGTTGGTCATCCGGTCCAGCTCGGGGCGCGGCGCCTCCATGAGGTTGATGCCGCCGCGCTCGGCCGCGATCTGGAGCGCCTCGCGCACCCGCTCGTCGTTGTCGATGAACTGCTGGACGTAGAGCGTCGAGGCGGGCACACCGTCGCGCAGCGCCTCGAAGACCGGGTTGCGGCCGACGACCAGCTCGGAGGTGGACCGCCCGCCGCCGCGCCGCTGCTGGGTGCGTCCGGTGGCGCGGCGCGCCTTGGCGTTGGCGGCGCGCTGCTTGGCGTGCCCCTTGCGCATCTCGGCGGGAGGCGTCGGCCCCTTGCCTTC
This sequence comes from Streptomyces rochei, assembly GCA_002155895.1. Classification (GTDB taxonomy): domain Bacteria; phylum Actinomycetota; class Actinomycetes; order Streptomycetales; family Streptomycetaceae; genus Streptomyces; species Streptomyces rochei. The sequence continues at coordinate 31,774 of MUMD01000220.1, read as the reverse complement.
CAGGCCCCGGCGCCGCTTGCCGCCGCTGCCGACCTGCGCGCCCTTCTTGCCGGACATGCGGCGGTTGTTCGCGGCCATGAGTTACCTGTCTCCGCTCTCTACGGGAGTGTGCGTCGTACGTGCGTCTTATGCAGTGTGCCGCCCGGAGGGCCGGGCGGCACAATCGATCTACGGTTCCGGACTCCGGGACCGGGCGGGGTCAGCGGGAACCGAGGCTCCAGCGGGGCCCCTGCGGGCTGTCCTCGATGACGAGTCCGGACCGGCCCAGCTCGTCGCGGATGGCGTCCGCGGTCGCCCAGTCCTTGCGCGCCCGCGCGGCCTCGCGCTGGTCGAGCACCAGCCGTACGAGGCCGTCGACGACGTGCCGCAGGTCCTCGCCCTGTTCCTGCTCGCCCGCCCACTGCGGGGCCAGCGGGTCCAGGCCCAGCACCCCGAGCATGGCCCGCACTTCGGCGAGGCGCCCGACGGCGGCCTCCTTGTCGTCGGCGGCCAGCGCGCTGTTGCCCTGCCGGACGGTGGTGTGCACGACCGCGAGGGCCTGCGGCACGCCCAGGTCGTCGTCCATCGCCTCGGCGAAGGCGGGCGGCACCTCGGCGGCGGGCTCGACGGAGTGGCCGGCCAGCTCGGTGACGCGCTGCACGAAGCCCTCGATCCGCGCGTACGCCGACTCGGCCTCGCGCAGGGACTCCTCGCTGTACTCGATGGTGGAGCGGTAGTGCGGCGTGCCCAGGTAGTACCGCAGCACGACCGGCCGCCACTTCTTCACCATCTCGCTGACGAGCACGCTGTTGCCGAGCGACTTCGACATCTTCTCGCCGCTCATGGTGACCCAGGCGTTGTGCACCCAGTACCGCGCGAAGGCGTCGCCGAAGCCCTTGGCCTGGGCGATCTCGTTCTCGTGGTGCGGGAAGATCAGATCGATCCCGCCCCCGTGGATGTCGAACTCGCTTCCCAGGTACTTGTGCGCCATGGCCGAGCACTCCAGGTGCCACCCCGGCCGCCCCCGCCCCCACGGCGTCTCCCAGCTCGGCTCCCCCGGCTTGGCCGCCTTCCACATGGCGAAGTCCCGCGGGTCCCGCTTGCCGGTCTCGCCCTCGCCGGAGGGCTGGCGCAGCTCGTCGAGGTCCTGGTTGGACAGCGACAGGTAGCCGGGCAGGGACCGTACGTCGAAGTAGACGTTGCCCTCGGCCTCGTAGGCGTGGCCGCGCTCGATGAGGCCGCGCATCATCTCGACCATCTCGGTGATGTGACCGGTGGCGCGCGGCTCGTAGGTCGGCGGGAGGCAGCCGAGGGCGTCGTAGGCGTCGTTGAACGCCCGCTCGTTCTCGTACCCGATGGACCACCAGGGGCGGTTCTGGTCCGCGGCCTTCTTGATGATCTTGTCGTCGATGTCGGTGACGTTGCGGATGAAGGTGACGTCGTAGCCGCGGTACGCGAACCAGCGGCGCATGATGTCGAAGTTCAGCCCGGACCGGATGTGCCCGATGTGCGGGGCGGCCTGAACGGTGGCACCACACAGGTAGATCGAGACGCAGCCCGGTGTGAGGGGGGCGAAGTCACGGATCTGCCGGGCGCTGGTGTCGTACAGGCGAATAGTCACCCCTCCAGGGTAGTGGGCGCGCGGCAGTGCCACGGGCACGCGGCCCCTCTTGTCACCGGACCGAGCCCGGAGGCGACGCCGGGCGCCGGCACCCCACCGCGCCGGGTCGGTCCGACCCTCGCTCACCCCACCCGCGCGACCAGCGCCGTGGCCACCGCCATCAGCCCTTCCCCCCGACCGGGGAACCCCAGTCCGTCCGTCGTCGCGCCCGACACGGACACCGGCGCGCCCACCGCCTCCGAGAGGACCGCCTCCGCCTCGCCCCGCCGTTTCCCGATCTTCGGCCTCGGCCCGACCACCTGCACCGCCACGTTGCCGATCCGGAACCCCGCCGCCCGCACGATCCGCGCCGCCTCCGTCAGCAGCGTCACCCCGGACGCCCCGGACCACTCCGGCCGCCCGGTACCGAAGTGCTGCCCGAGGTCCCCGAGCCCCGCCGCCGAGAACAACGCGTTGCACGCCGCGTGCGCGACCACGTCCGCGTCGGAGTGCCCGGCCAGCCCGGCCCCCTCGCCCTCCCACTTCAGTCCGGCGCACCACAGCTCGCGCCCGTCCTCGAAGGCGTGGATGTCCGTACCGATCCCGACCCGCGGCAGCACGACGCCCGCGGAACCGTCCGCCTCAGAACCCATCGTTCAGCCTCCTGCGCGCCAGCACCGCCTCCGCCAGCACCAGGTCGAGGGGCCGCGTCACCTTGAACGCCTCCTCGTGACCCGGCACGACCACCACGGTCAGCCCCAGCTGCTCCACCATGCTCGCGTCGTCCGTGACGTTCTCCGTCACCGTCCCGTGGGCCCGCACCAGCGTCCCCCGGTCGAAGCCCTGCGGCGTCTGCACCGCCCGCAGCCGCGCCCGCTCCGGCGTCGCCACCACCGGCTCCGGCTCGCCCGCCACCTGAGCGGGCTCGACCTGCTTGACCGTGTCGGCGAGCGGCAGCGCCGGCACCACGGCCGGCGCTCCGTCCCGGACCGCGTCGATCACGGCGTCCACCGTGTCCACCGGCACCAGCGGCCGGGCCGCGTCGTGCACGAGGACGATGTCGTACGCGTCCGGCAGCGCGTCCAGCCCGAGCCGTACGGACTCCTGGCGCGTCTCACCGCCGGGCACGACCAGGAAGTCCGTCCACTCGGGCAGCGCGTGCGCGTCGAGCAGGCTCTTGACCTCGGCCGCGCCGTCGGGCGGCGCGACCACCACGACGAGGGAGACCCGGCGGGAGGCGGCCATCGCCCGGACCGCGTGCACGAGCATGGGCGTGCCGCCCAGCGCGCGGAGGGCTTTCGGTGCGCCGGGGCCGAGCCGTACGCCCCGGCCGGCCGCCGGAATCACGGCGGCGGTCCTGGTGTTCGTACGGGTGTCGGGCCGCATGTCGGCGGGCGAGGGACGCGATTCGTCAGACATCGGTTCCTGTCAGGTTTGTGTGCTCGACCTAGTTGGGTATGGCCTCACCGTGCCGGGCGCGACGCCTTGACCGGACCCTTCCGTGACCCCGGTCGAGCCAGCAGCCCGGGCCCGGCACGCCAGGACCGGGGGCGAGCCCCCCGGGTGATCGTACGAGGACGAGGTCCGGGTACGAACATGCCGCAGCGCCCGGCGACAGCAAAGATGTCATCGGGCACCGCGGCATTTCAGTGCGCTGAACCGAGCGGGGAGCGGGCTGCTGCTCGCCCCGCGAGGCGCCTCAGGAGGCGAGCACCTCGTCGAGCAGGGCCTCCGCCTTGTCCTCGTTGGTGTTCTCCGCGAGAGCCAGCTCGCTCACCAGGATCTGGCGGGCCTTGGCGAGCATGCGCTTCTCACCGGCGGAGAGTCCGCGCTCGCGCTCGCGGCGCCACAGGTCGCGTACGACTTCCGCGACCTTGATGACGTCGCCGGAGGCGAGCTTCTCCAGGTTTGCCTTGTAACGACGCGACCAGTTCGTGGGCTCCTCGGCGTACGGCGCGCGCAGCACCTCGAAGACCCGGTCCAGTCCGTCCTGACCGACCACATCACGCACGCCGACGAACTCCGCATTGTCCGCTGGCACACGTACCGTCAGATCGCCCTGGGCGACCTTCAGCACCAAGTAGGTCTTGTCCACGCCTTTGATCTGGCGAGTTTCGATAGCCTCGATCAGCGCGGCCCCGTGATGGGGATAGACCACGGTGTCGCCAACCTTGAACGTCATGTGACAGGTACCCCTTCCGTGGCTATCCAGGGTAACACGGATACGGCGTCTTCTGAATGGCGTTTTCGCAGGTCAGGGCATATCTCGGGGCTTGACAACAGCAACATGGACGTGCTGCGCCGAGCGAGCGGAAGAAAGTATTCGCAGGTCGGAGCGGCTCTTCAGGGCAGGCGAAACACGCACGTCACACACATCCGGAGGCACCTCCACCTGCCCGGAAAACCCCATATGTCTGGTTCCGTGCGTGCGACTTCCGCTACTCCGTTCGGTGGCCGCGACGGGGTTCCGGCCGATTCCGGAATTGATCACCGGCCGCCCCGACCGGCCCGCCGATGATCAATTTCCTGGCCCCCCGTGCATTCCTTCACGGAAAATTCGCGCACCGATCGGCGGCCGGTATGACGGGGGGCTTCTTATGTGAATGACGGACGACCGCCGCCCCGGAAAACGACGCGCGAAGGAGTCCCCGAGATCCCGTCGGCCGGCCCGCGGTCCGGCGCGCCGGGCCCCTGCGGAGGCGGTGCACCGCGTCCCGTCCTACCGCCTGCCGGGCGAAGCGGACCCCTTCGGGGAGGGTCGGGTGCGGCGGCCCGGGAACGGCTCGGTAGCCTAAGGCCGCTGACAGTCACTTAGGGCGGCTTTATCCGTTGCCGCCGCCTCGCTCGAGTCCAAGGAGTTGCCGCCGCCGTGAGCAGCAGCCTTCGACGCGGCGCCCTCGCCGCCGCCGCCATCGCGTTCTCGATCGCCTCGCTCGCCGCGTGCGGCGCCGGTCACAACGCCGAGACGCTGAACATCAAGCCGGACAACGCTGCGACGACCGTCGGTGACATCCAGATCCAGAACGCGATCGTCATCACGCAGCCGGACCTGGAGTCGACCGGCCCGGCCGTGGTCTCCGCCACCCTGTTCAACAACAGCCGGACGGACCAGACCCTCCAGTCCATCACCGTGGACGGAACCGACAAGACCGCCGAGCTGAAGCCCGCCAAGGGCCAGAAGGGCGCCGACGGCGGCCTCACCGTCCCGGCGGGCGGCTCCCTGATCCTCGGCGGCGAGGGCAACGCCTCCGCCGTCCTGCCCAGCAGCCGCGAGGCCATCCAGGACGGCAACGCGCAGAAGATCACCTTCACCCTCAGCAAGACCGGCAAGGTCAGCCTGGAAGCCTTCGTGGTCCCCGCCGAGAGCTACTTCTCCGACTGGGGCCCGAGCGACGTCCCGGCGGCGCCCGGCGCGTCGGCGGATCCGTCGCAGGAGGAGTCGGGCCGGCCGTCCGACGGCGAGTCGGCCCCGGGCACCGAGGGTGCCACCGGGACCGAGGGCGCCACGGGCGAGCCCTCCGGCGAGGCCGACGAGACCGGAGCGGCCGCGGACGGCACCACGGACGGTGCCTCCGAGGGCGCCGGCACCGAGGCCGGCACGGGAGCCGAAGCCGGCCACTGAGCGCCGTACGAAGAAGGGCGGGGCCTCTGCTGAGGCCCCGCCCTTTTCCGTGCTCGCCGCGGGCGCCGGGGCGCCGGCCGCTCTACGGCTCGAACTTGTACCCGAGCCCGCGCACCGTCACCAGGTACCGCGGCGCCCCCGGGTCGGGCTCGATCTTGGCGCGCAGCCGCTTGACGTGGACGTCGAGGGTCTTGGTGTCACCGACGTAGTCGGCGCCCCAGACCCGGTCGATGAGCTGCATGCGGGTCAGCACCCGGCCGGCGTTGCGCAGCAGCATCTCCAGGAGGTCGAACTCCTTCAGCGGGAGGTCGATCTTGGTGCCGCCCACGGTCACCACGTGCCGGTCGACGTCCATGCGGACGGGACCGGCCTCCAGGGCGGCCGGGGCGACCTCCTCCGGCTCACCACGTCGGCGCAGCACGGCCCGGATGCGGGCGACCAGCTCACGGGAGGAGAAGGGCTTGGTGACGTAGTCGTCGGCCCCTATCTCCAGGCCGACGACCTTGTCGATCTCGCTGTCCTTGGCGGTCACCATGATCACGGGTACGTTCGAGCGGCCGCGCAGCTGGCGGCAGACCTCGGTGCCCGGCAGGCCGGGCAGCATCAGGTCGAGGAGCACGAGGTCGGCGCCGTTGCGCTCGAACTCGTCGAGTCCGTCGGGGCCTGTGGTCGCGACGGCGACCTCGAAGCCCTCCTTGCGGAGCATGTACGACAGGGCGTCGGAGAAGGACTCCTCGTCCTCGACGACGAGCACACGGGTCACGGAAGGACCTCCGGGGCGGGAAGCGTTTCGTACGGGGAAGTATGGGGGGATGAGGGGGACCGCCCGGTCGCGGCGCTGAGACCGGCGCGGTCGGAAAGGTGCTGCTGAGCGCGGTCGCGGGACGGGCCCGCCTCCGGCAGCCGCAGGGTGAAGGTGGAGCCCTGGCCTTCGGCGCTCCACACCGTGACCTCCCCGCCGTGCGAGGCGACCACGTGCTTGACGATCGCGAGACCCAGACCGGTGCCGCCGGTGGCCCGGGAGCGGGCCGGGTCCACGCGGTAGAAGCGCTCGAAGACGCGCTCCTTGTCCTTCTCCGAGATGCCGATGCCCTGGTCGGTCACGGCGATCTCGATCAGGTCGCCGCCGGGAGCGTTCACCCGGCGGGCCGCTATGCCGACGCGGGTGCGGGCGGGCGAGTAGTTGACGGCGTTCTCGACGAGGTTGCCGAGCGCGGCGGCGAGCTGGCCGCGGTTCCCGCGCACGTGCAGATCCGCCGTACCTCCGGCGGCCATGGTGATCTGCTTGGTGCCGGCCGCCTGCCGGCAGCGGTCGATGGCCTCGGCGACCAGTTCGTCCACGCGGACGGGCTCGGCGTCGTCGAGGGGGTCGTCGTTCTGGACCCGGGACAGGTCGATCAGCTCCTGCACCAGGTTGGTGAGCCGGGTGGCCTCGATCTGCATCCGCCCGGCGAACCGCTCCACGGCCTCCGGATCGTCGGAGGCGTCCATGACAGCCTCGGACAGCAGCGAGAGGGCGCCCACCGGCGTCTTCAGCTCATGACTCACATTGGCGACGAAGTCGCGCCGTACGGCCTCGATGCGGCGGGCCTCGGTGAGGTCCTCGACCAGCAGCAGCACCAGCCGGGACCCGAGCGGCGCGACGCGCGCGGAGACGGCCAGGGCCTCCCCCCGCCCGTTCCCGCGCCTCGGCAGGTCCAGCTCGACCTGCCGTATCTCACCGTCCCGCCGGGTGTCCCTGGCCATCTGCAGCATCGGCTCGACGGCGAGCTTGCCGCCCCGGACCAGACCGAGGGCGTACGCCGCCGAGCTGGCCTTGACCACCGCGTCGGCCTCGTCGAGGACGACGGCGGAGGAGCGGAGCACCGACAGCACGGTGTCGACACCGGGCGGCAGCACCGGGTCCGTGTGGAGCGAGGTGCGCGTGGGGCGCTTCTGCTCCTTCTCGCTCCAGCGGAACGCCAGCATGGCGATGACGCCGGTGAGCACTCCGGCGATCGCTGCCGCTGCGGCGACCGCCGCGTTCACGTCCATGCCTCCAGGTTAGGCACGGCGAACGGCCCCGCCCCAGCCATCCGGCTGCGACCTCGAACACTCGTCGCCCAGAGTTCACCTGGGAGCCAGGGACGATTCACTTGTGGTGCCGGAAACGGACGCGTACGGGCCGGAACGTGTAAGCGTGGGGGCACGGCAAGGGGCGCAAGCCGGTGCGAGCCGATGCGACCCCCTACTAAGGACGTACGAGAGGGAACCCTGATGCGGGACGCGTACCACGAGGAACTTGACTCGATCGGCGACAGTCTGGTGGAGATGGCCCGGCTGGTCGGGTCGGCGATCGGACGCGCCACGACCGCGATCCTCGACTCCGACCTGAAGCTGGCCGAGGCGGTCATCGAGGCCGACCAGAAGGTCGACGAACTCCAGCACGAGCTGGAGGCCCGGGCGATAACCCTGCTGGCCCGGCAGCAGCCGGTCGCCACCGACCTGCGGATCGTCGTCACCTCGCTGCGGATGTCGGCCGACCTGGAGCGCTCGGGCGACCTGGCCCAGCACGTGGCCAAGCTGGCCCGGCTGCGCTACCCGGAGCGCGCGGTGCCGCACGACCTGCACGCGACCATCCTGGAGATGGGCCAGCTCGCGCAGCGCCTGATGGCGAAGGCCGCCGAGGTGATCATCACCAAGGACGTCGACCTGGCCCTCCAGCTGGAGCAGGACGACGACGCGATGGACCTGCTCCACCGCACCCTCTTCCAGCACCTGATGGACGACCGCTGGAAGCACGGCATCGAGACGGCCGTCGACGTCACCCTCCTCGGCCGCTACTACGAGCGCTACGCCGACCACGCCGTGGCCGTCGCCAAGCGGGTCGTCTACCTGGTCACCGGCGAGCACGCGGACGAGCTCCAGTCGACGACCCAGGTCGAGGGCGCCTGAGCCGACCGGCGTCCGGCCGCGGCCGGCCCGCCCCGGCTGCCGGCCGGCCCCGGGACCCGGTTCGCCCGGCCCCGGACCCGGTTCGCCCGGCCCGGGGGCGCGCGCGACCGCCCCAATGCGCCGTTGATGCGACTGCCGCCCCGGGCGTGCAATGGACCAAGGCACTCCAGCCTCCAGGAGGAACCATGGCCGATTCCCCCAGCACGCCCGGCACGCCCGGCACGCGGCAGTCCGACCCCACCGCGGAGCGCCGCACCGAGCGACCGCCCGAGATCCGCGCCCTGCCCCTGATCGCCGCCTGCGGCTGCGGTTCCGGCTGCGGCTGCGGCTGCCAGTCGGGCAACCCCTGCCAGTGCGGCTGACGCGGTAGCGGCGTCGGCGTACCGACGTCCACGGCGGCCGGTTCGCCCCGGCCGCCGTGGACGCGCACCCTGGAAGGAGCAGGAAGACGCTCCCGAAGGAGGTGCGACGCCATGGCCCACTTCATGGACGTGCACCACGGCATGCACGGCATCACCGCGGACCAGCTCCACCGTGCCCACCAGGCGGACCTCGCCCTGGAGAAGGACGAGAACGTCCACTTCGAGCGGGCGTGGGCGGACCCCGACTCCGGCACGATCTACTGCCTCTCCGAGGGCCCGTCGGCCGACGCGGTCCAGCGCGTCCACGAACGCGCGGGGCACAAGGCGGACGAGATCCACGAGGTCCCGCTGACGGTCTAGCTCCCCACCCGGGTGCCGCGCCGCCCACTTTGAGTACGGGTACTCAGGCTCCGGAGGCCGCCTCCGCCCGACCCTGGACACACACGTTCGGCCGGAAACGCCCAGCCGGGAAACGACCTCCGGGGGAGACCGACACCCGATGAACACCACCCGCACCAGCCTTATCGGCCGCATCAGCGGCATGAGCCGCGTCAGCCGCATACGCACCCTCACGCGCCTGACCGTCGCCAACCGCGTCTCCGCGGCCTACCTCACCGTGGTCGGCGGCGCGACGGCGGTGGCCGCGCTGCAACCCCTCCTCGCCACCGGCCCCGACGCCTCCCTCGCCTGGGTCTGGCCGGCCCTCTTCACCTTCCCGGCCTTCGGCTTCGTGGCCTGGTTCGGCGAGGCGGTCTGGGGCGGCGACGCCCCGACCTGGTTCTTCATCGGCGGCATCGCCCTCTCGGCCCTGGCCCAGTCCCTGGCCCTGGGCACAGCCTGGACGACCCTGCGGGACCGCCGCCGGGGGCGTCTGACCACGGCGGGCTGAGCCACGACCGACGCGGTACCGGCCCGTCCCCCACTTATAGGGATACAGTTTATAGAAACGTACCCCTATTACCGAGGCCGTGCGCATGGACAAGCCCGCCGACATGTTCGACCGCGACTACGAGTGGGCTGCCCTGACCCGGTTCGTCACGGACGCCCAGCCCGGTGCGACGCTGGGGGTGGTCTCCGGAAGGAGACGTCAGGGAAAGACCTTCCTGCTGGAAGCGGCCTGTGAGGCGACGGGCGGCTTCTACTTCGGCGCGACGGAGGCCACCGACGCCGAATCCCTGCGTCGCCTGAGCACGGCCCTCACCGCGCACGTCCTCCCTCCCAGCCCCTATCACTTCGCCGACTGGCACGAAGCAGTCGACGCGCTGCTGGCTCTGGGGACCGAACGCCCGGTGCCGGTGGTGATCGACGAATTCCCCTACCTGGCCAAGGCCAACCCGGAGCTGCCGTCGATCATCCAGAACGCGCTGCGCCCCCTGCGCGAGCAGCGCACCGCGTCCCGGACCCGGCTCCTGCTCTGCGGTTCCGCGCTGACCTTCATGGGCCGTCTGCTGTCCGGCAACGCGCCACTGCGGGGCCGGGCGGGCCTGGAACTGGTGGTCCGTTCCCTCGACCACCAACTCGCGGCCCAGTTCTGGGACATCACCGATCCGCGGCTCGCTCTGCAAGTGCACGCCATCGTGGGAGGCACCCCCGCCTATCGCCGCGAGTTCGCGCGCGGGGACAGCCCCTCGGGTCCGGGCGACTTCGACGACTGGGTGATCCGGACCGTACTGAACCCGGAGACACCCCTCTTCAGGGAAGCCCGCTACCTCCTCGCCGAGGAACCCGATCTGCGCGACACCGCGCTCTACCTCTCGGTGCTCGGAGCGGTGGCCGAGGGCAACACCACCCGCGGCGGCATCGCCGGTTACCTGGAACGCAAGGCCACCGACATCGCCCACCCCATCAACGTCCTGGAGGACGCCGGGCTGCTCCAGCGAGAGGCGGACGCCTTCCGCGCCAACCGCTCCACGTACCGCATTTCGGAACCCCTGATCGCCTTCTACCACGCGGTGATGCGCCCGGTCTGGCCCCAACTCGAACGGCCGGGCAACGCGGCCCGAGTCTGGCAGGCCAGCCGACGCCGCTTCGTGGCCAACGTCCTCGGCCCTCACTTCGAACAGGTATGCCGCGAGTGGGCCCTGCACCACGCCGACCCCGACCTCCTCGGCGGTCTCCCCGCCCACGTCGGCCACGGCGTCGTGAACGACCCACCGACCCGCACGTCCCACGAGGTGGACGTCGCCGTCGTGGGAGTCGCCGACGGCACGAAACCTCCCCTGCTGGCGATCGGCGAGGCCAAGTGGAACGACACGATGGGCATCGCCCACATCGACCGCCTGCGCCACATCCGGGACGTGATCACCCGCACCGGCCGCTACGACACCAGCCGTACGAAGCTCCTCTGCTTCAGCGGGACGGGCTTCAACGACAAGGCCCGCCGGGCCGCCGACACCTCACCGGACGTGGAACTGGTGGACCTGCCGAAGCTGTACGGCACCCTTCGCCCCTGACCACGCCCTCCCCCGAACCGGGCCGCAACGCTCCCGAAGGGGGGCGGGACGACCGGATTCGAACCGGCGTCCTCGCGGTTCTGGAGACCGCTCGCGTCGACCACTGCGCTACGTCCCGCCCCTTGCCCGCGATCGTAAGGGGCGGGGCCGGCCGGACGCGCGAAAATCCGTCATGACCTTCCGCATCTAGGACAGAACCTGACCTCCATGCCTCATAGCGTGTTCTCACACCGACGGAGCAGGACACCGGAAGGCGGCACCATGACCTCCAACGAGCAGACCCCCCGCGAAGCGGCCACGACGACGACCGTCACCGGCGAGCGCGCCGATCTGCTGGAGATGCTGGCCAAGCACCGGCACTTCCTGCGCTTCACCACCCGCGACCTCACCGACGAGCAGGTCGGCCTGCGGACCACCGCCAGCGAGCTGTGCCTGGGCGGCCTGATCAAGCACGTGACGTCGGTCGAGCGGGGCTGGGTCGACTTCATCCTGGAGGGCCCGTCGGCGATGGGCGACTTCACGGCCATGACCGAGGAGGACTGGGCCCGGCGCGCCGACGAGTTCCGCATGCTGCCGGGCGAGACGCTCGACGGCGTACTGGCCGCCTACACCGACGTGGCCCGCCGCACCGACGACGTGGTCGCCACCCTCCCCGACCTCGACGCCGCCTGGCCGCTCCCGAAGGCCCCGTGGTTCGAAGCCGACACCCAGTGGTCGGCCCGCCGCGTACTGATCCACATCATCGCCGAGACCGCCCAGCACGCCGGCCACGCCGACATCATCCGGGAGTCCCTGGACGGCGCGAAGAGCATGGGCTGACGCCCGCCGATACGCCCCTCACCCCCACCGAGCGTGCCGGTGAGGGGCGTTCCCCTGGCGTCTCCCCTACCTGGCCGGTCTTCACCGACGGCAAAGGGAGACCTGTCAGCGCCGCCCGCCCAGCCGACGTGCGGCGGCACCGGACACGCCGACGGGTCGCGCCCCGGGCTCAAGCGTCGAAGTCGTACTCCAGAACGTACGACGCGGCGTCCAGCGTCATCTCATTGACCTCGACGGAACGACCGTCGCCCGTGAACGCCGTGCGGCAGATGAGCAGGGCCGGGGTGCCCGCGGACATGCACAGCTGTGACGCCTCGTCCTTCGTGGGCATGCGTGAGCGGATCTCCTCGCGGAAGTGCACCGGCTTGTGGCCGAGTTCGGCGAGCCGGGCGTACGTCCCGCCCTCCCCGGTGTCCTCCTGGGTGATCGCGGATCCGGCGACCAGCGACATCGGCAGGTAGCTCGTCGCGAGCAGCACGGGCTTGCCGTCCAGGACGAAGCGGCGCCGCCTCACGCACACCGGCTCCTCGTCGGCCAGCCCCAGGACCGCGCCGACGCGGTCGGGCGAAGGCTCCTCGGACACGGTGACCTGATCCACCTCAAGGGAACGGTTCTCGATGTCCGCCGACCAGATGGAACGGCCGTTGCCCCACTGCCGCTCGGCCAGCCGCTGAATGCCGCGACGTCGGAGCGGGCGGAAGGTACGGACGAAGACGCCGGCTCCTTTGCGGGCTTCGGCAATGCCCTCGTCCCGCAGGACACCCAGCGCCTGGCGAGCCGTCATGCGCGCCACACCGTGTGCGGCCATGAGTTCGTTCTCCCCCGGAAGCCGATCCCCAGGACCGTACCGGCCCGCCTGGATCGCCTCACGCAGGGTGTCCGCGATCCGCTGGTACTTGGGCCGAGGGCCGTCTCCCGTATGGGCCATCCCGCAGGTCTCCTCCCGCTCTTCTCTAGACACCTTAGGCCACAGGTTGCGCACCCGCTCGCCGCGCGTAGCCGCCGACTCCGGCCCGCGCCGCACTCTTCGGCACTCTTCCCGCGATCCGACCGCATCTCTAGAGATGCTGCCCTAAAGTCACCTGTATAGAGAGGTAGTAAGAGGTCTCCATTGCGAAGGGTTGAGCGCTGATGGCCTACACGATCGACCGTCATCCCTGTGAAGAGTCACCGCGTCTCGGCGCGATGACCTTGCCCCTCGTCGCGGAATCCGTGCCCCGGGCCCGGCGGTGGTTCCGGAAGTTCATCACCCCCTACGCGCCGGCCTGCTCCCTCGACGACTGCGTACTGCTGCTGTCGGAGCTGGTGACCAACGCCGTCCTGCACGGCAGGCAGGACGACGAAACCGAGGTCATGCGGGTGGAGTGGTTCCGCGAGGGGACGACCCTCCGGGTCGAGGTGCACAACCCGGGGCCCCCGGCGGACGTACGGCTGAGGTGCCCCGACTCCGACGACCCGCACGGGCGCGGGCTGCCCCTGGTCGACGCCATCGCCGACTCGTGGCACGCCGGGCCGAGCCGTTTCGGCGGGACGGTGGTCTCCTTCGAGATGACCGACGCCTGGCCGGTGTGAGGACACGTCCGACAGCGACCGGCACGGTGGCCGTACTTCTCCGCTGTACCGGGGCTCCGGGGCTGTCAGTCAGTGGATCCGTCACGAGCGATGGGCCGAGATGCTGTGATGACGAAACGCAGCTTGCCGGTGGCTACTGAGCTACTCGCCCTCGCACCGTCCGCCCAAAGAACGCCATGCCGCGAGGATCTCAGCGGTAGAGTTGCTACCTCGCGATCGCGCGGGTGAGTGCTACCTACTGATGGGGGCTATTGGTGGCCAAGGTAATTGCGATGTTCAATAACAAGGGCGGCGTGAGTAAGACGACCACGTGCTTCAACCTCTCTTGGATGCTGGCCGAGAGGGGTAAGAAAGTGATCATGGTGGACGCGGATCCGCAGTGCAATCTAACCGGCATGGTTTTGGACTTGACGCAGTCCGACGCCTTGGAAACTTTCTACAAAGAAAACCCTGACAGGAACCTTCGCGACGCCCTCGACCCCGCATTTCAGTCCCGACCCAGGCCGCTTGCGCCGGTAGAGTGCGTTGAGGTGTCTGGGCGTGAAGGGCTCTACCTGGTTCCAGGCCACGTAGGACTGGCTGAGGATGAGGTTTCCCTGGGTGTCGCCCAACAGCTGTCTGAGTCCATTCAGGCATTGAAGAACCTTCCCGGTAGCTTCTCGCACCTGTTCAAGATTACTGCCGAAAAATACGACGCGGATTATGTGATCATCGACTTGAGTCCGGGACTCGGATCCATCAATCAGAATCTCGTCGCCACGTCCGATTATTTTATTGTTCCGGCGAGTCCCGACGTCTTCTCGGTAATGGCAATGGATTCACTTGCCAGGGTGATTCCCAAGTGGTCGAGGTGGGCTGAAAGGGCTTCCGAGTTGGAGGCGCTTTCTAAGGCTGATTACGCTTTCCCCAAGCCGGACCTAAAATTCCTCGGTGTGATCGTGCAGAGGTATCGACTCAAGAACAATGCCCCGACAATCGCCTTCAAGGAGTACTTCGACGCCTTGGATGCGACGATTGATGAGACGCTGGTCCCGGCGCTAACTGGTGCGGGGTTGATGCTGCCAGAAGAGACGTACTCTGCCGCGAATTTGGAAGCGTCCTACCGCTTGGCTTCGATTCCTGACTTCAATGCACTGATTGCCAATTCACAGCAAAACCGGAAGCCCGTCTTTACGCTGACTCAACAGGATGTAGGGCGAGGCGGCAGCGTATGGGAAATCACACAAGAGAATATCATTAAGTTCCGTAATACCTTCGATGAGCTAGCGGCTAGGGTTGAGCGCTTGACCTGTCAGGAAGACTGATGCCGACGGTCAGGCTGGGGCAATTTTCGAGAGAAGTAGCTCGGGCTCGTGATTTGGTTGGGGTTGGGCAGTCTTTGGCGTCGATGACGCATGGGCGTCTTGATGGCTCAGACCTATACCGGTCCGCTCTGGTCCACGCGGTTGCTGCTCTGGATTCTTATGTGCACGGCATTGTGCTGGATCGCGCCGTTGATATTTTGATGACGCGGATCCCTAGCGGCAGTGGTGGAAAGGTGGGGCTCCATTTTGGGGCGATCAGTCAGATTTTCGCTGCGGCTGCATCTGGCCCCGCTGACATGGAAATCACGGCTAGAACTTATGTTGCTGAACGACTTGGGCTTGAGACGTATCAGCGGCCTGATGACATTAGTAGCGGTTTAGCCATGGTTGGCCTAAATAAGATCTGGTCGTCTGCTTTTCCAAAGGATGCAGGAGCCGTCAAGACTGCGTTGGGTGTGGTAGTTAGTCGCCGCAATCGGATCGTGCATGAATGCGACCTAGATCCGTTGAGTCCGGGAAATGTAACCCCGCTTACAGATGTTGACGCATTGGAAGCAATTGAGATCGTGGAAAATGTTGTCACTGCTATCGACGCGTGCTGTTGACGGTCACGAGGTCGGTGGAGCGGCTTTGGGGTGGCGCTGCTTTGGCGCGAGTGATAACGGCCCCGTAAGCTTCCGGCGCGTCGGGCATTCTGTGGACCTGCCCGGTAAAGCACGACATTGAGGCCATGATCTTCGAGGCTCGTGCCAAAGTGGCTCCGTAAAACCGCGGAGCCGACCGCCCCAGCCGCGACGTATCCCTTCTCCGGCATTAGGCACGGGCGCCGGCCGGGCTGGAGCGGGGCGGAGACAGGAGCGCCGACCCGGCCGGGGTCGGGCCGCGCGCGGTGAGCGGAGCGAGCTGCCTTGAACCAGTAGCACCAGTAGAACCAGTAGAGAAAGTTGTAACTCAGTCTGCGCGGGGCTTGAAGCTATGTGCGCATGCTGGGAGTTCGGCTTCCTGCCGGTGCGCGAGAGGAAGGAAGAACACTGGCCGGATCGTCCAGATGATGCGGACGTCGGCATGGGTGATGGTCACCGTGTAAGGCTTGGAGCACATCAGGGCCCTGCGGGTTTCAGCGCGCTGCGAGTTTCGGTGCGCTGCGGCTCGCTGATCAGTGGCTGGCGCACATCGAGGCGGACATGGCGCGGGCAGTACATCGACCCGCGCGCCGCACGGATCACGTTCCAGCAGTACGCCGAACGATGGGTCGCCACGCAGAGCGCCGACCCGAACACCCAAGCCTCGATGGAGTCGCAGCTACGGCTGCGCGCCTTCCCCTACCTCGACTCACGTCCGCTCGGTTTCTTCCAGCCAGCGCACATCCACGACCGGGTAAGGCAGTTGGAGGACTACTCCAACGTGCGCACTGCGTCAGTGCGGCTGTGGAGGACCGGCACCTTCCCCGGAACACCCTTGTGCAGCTCGGTCCGTCCGTCCGCCGACCGTCGACAACAAGCGCAACGTGCCCTGGACGCCTGAACGGGTATCCGCCGTCCAAGCCGCCACGCCCGAGCGCTTCCAAGCCATGGTCGATCTGGGCGGCGGCTGTGGGCTCCGCCAGGGCGAGATCCTGGGCGTGGCCGTCGACGCGATCGACTTCGAGTCGGACACGCTCCACGTGGTCCAGCAACTGAAGCCGAGCCGCAGCAAGGCCGTTGTTCGCGCCGCCAAAGGGCGGCAAGCGGCGGGACGTACCGCTTCCCGACCCCGTCGCCGACGCACTCCGGGCGCACATGAAGCGGTTCCCGCCGGTCGAGATCACCTTGCCGTGGAAGGTTGCCGACGGTCCTCCGGTGACCAAGCGGCTCATCTTCACCGGGCCGCGCGGTGGGCACGTCTGGCGTACGTCTCTCAACGAGGACGTGTGGAAGAGGGCCCTCGCCTCAGCTGGGGTATCCCCGAGCAAGTCGGGCGGGTCGTACGCCAAGACCCGCGAGAGCGGCATGCACGCCCTGCGGCACTTCTACGCCTCGGTGCTCCTCGACGCAGGCCAGAACATGAAGGCTCTTGCCGTGTACCTGGGCCACTCGGACCCCGCCTGACGCTCCATGTGTACGCACATCTCATGTCTTCGAGTCAGGAACGTACTCGCAAGGCAGTGGCATCCGTCTTCGACCGCAGGTGACAGACCTCTTCTCAGTCAACTTGACTAGCTGGGCGACGCCGAAGAGGGGCCATCACGGCTCTGGATCAGGTCACAAAACTTGATTGAATTGGCAGCGTCGTGAGACATTGCATTGCAATGTCTGAGTGTCACACTCGGACGATCCGAGGACCTGGATCCGGCGGCAACCAGACCCAGGCCCTCTCGCAGTCAACGAGCCCGGTCGCCTACCAGCAGACCGGGCTCGCTGCATGTACAGCTCCCGGTCGCGACCGTCCTCGCGCTGACTCGCTCATCGAGCGAACTGCATCACGCCGGTAGCGATGGCCACCAGGAGACCCGCTCCCGTAAGCCAGACCTGCCACCTCTCGGCGCTGGTCCACCTACGAGGCTCGTCCTTCTCAAGGCTCACCTCTACCGCCTCCCTTCTCCTCCAGCCGACCCGCTTCTCGGGCCGGAGCCTTGGAACTCACGCGTATCTACGCAGAGTTCAGGGGAGGTTCAGGTGAAGCGCGAACAGCATACCGGGCACACCGCTATTCACCGAGGCGCGCGGGAACCCTTGACAGCGGCCCCGAATTCCTTTCACGGCCCAGCGAAGGCCCCAATGCAGAAACAAGCCCCCTGCCCACGGGAAATTTGCAGGTAGGGGGCTTACGCGTCAGCGGTTACTTCTTCTTGCCCTGGTTCTTCACGGCCTCGATGGCTGCCGCTGCCGCGTCCGGGTCCAGGTAGGTCCCGCCCGGGTTCAGGGGCTTGAACTCGGCGTCCAGCTCGTAGGTGAGGGGGATGCCCGTCGGGATGTTCAGGCCCGCGATGTCGGCGTCGGAGATGCCGTCGAGGTGCTTCACGAGGGCGCGCAGGGAGTTGCCGTGGGCGGCGACCAGGACCGTGCGGCCGGTGAGGAGGTCGGGGACGATGCTGTCGAACCAGTACGGCAGCATGCGGGCGACGACGTCCTTGAGGCACTCCGTCTGCGGGCGCAGCTCCGGCGGAAGCATGGCGTAGCGCGGGTCGGAGAACTGGGAGTACTCGGCGTCGCGGTCCAGCGGCGGCGGCGGGGTGTCGTAGGAACGGCGCCACAGCATGAACTGCTCCTCGCCGAACTCGGCGAGGGTCTGGGCCTTGTCCTTGCCCTGGAGGGCGCCGTAGTGGCGCTCGTTGAGGCGCCAGTGGCGGTGGACGGGGATCCAGTGGCGGTCGGCGGCCTCCAGCGCGAGCTGGGCCGTGCGGATCGCGCGCTTCTGGACGGACGTGTGGACCACGTCGGGCAGCAGGCCGGCGTCCTTGAGCAGCTCGCCGCCGCGCGTCGCCTCCTTCTCGCCCTTCGGGGTGAGGTTGACGTCCACCCAGCCGGTGAACAGGTTCTTCTCGTTCCACTCGCTCTCGCCGTGGCGGAGGAGGATCAGCTTGTACGGTGCGTCGGCCATGCTTCCGAGCCTAATCGAAGGCCCGCACCGGCCGCGCGGGGCGCCCGAGGCTCGGACGGTTGACGGGAAGTGTTAATTGAATGGCCCCCGCACCTGCGGCCTTCGTAAGTTGTCCGTACGTCGCGTAAGTCACGCTCACCGTCTGGGCCGCTTACATCATCGTGCGCTCACAGTCTTCTCGGGGGTCCCATGTCCGTCACCGGTGTCAGGCGTGCCGTGCGGGAGTCCGTCTCCGGGCTCCCCCGCGAGTTCTGGTGGCTGTGGACCAGCACCCTGGTCAACCGGCTCGGCGCCTTCGTCGCCACCTTCATGGCGCTGTACCTGACCATCGACCGCGGGTACTCCGCCTCGTACGCCGGACTGGTCGCCGCGCTGCACGGGCTCGGCGGGGTCGTCTCCTCGCTGGGCGGCGGGGTGATGGCCGACCGGCTCGGGCGGCGGCCCACCCTGCTCGTCGCGCAGGTCTCCACCGCGCTCTCCGTCGCCCTGCTCGGCTTCGTGCGGGACCCGGTCGCCATCGCGGCGGTGGCCTTCCTGGTCGGCATGGCGAGCAACGCCTCCCGGCCGGCGGTGCAAGCGATGATGGCGGACATCGTGCGGCCCGAGGACCGCGTCCGTGCCTTCTCGCTCAACTACTGGGCCATCAACCTCGGCTTCGCCGTCTCCTCCATGGCCGCCGGGTTCATCGCCGAGGTCAGCTATCTCGCCGGCTTCCTGATCGAGGCCGGGATGACGCTGGTGTGCGCCGTGGTCGTCTTCGTGAAGCTGCCCGAGTCGCGGCCCAAGGAGGACGTCGGCTCGGCGGAGGGCGCCGCGGAGGCTCCCGTCTCGCTCGGGACCGTGCTGCGCGACGGGCGGTACATGGGTGTGGTCGGGCTGTCCTTCCTGATCGCCCTGATCTTCCAGCAGGCGTACGTCGGATTGCCGGTGGCCATGGGCGAGGCCGGGTTCACGCCCGCCGACTTCGGCATGGCGATCGCCGTCAACGGGGTGCTGATCGTGGTGCTGCAGATCCCGGTCACGCGGTTCATCGAGCGCCGTGATCCGCGGCTGCTGCTGGTCGGTTCGGCGCTGCTGGCCGGGTACGGCTTCGGGCTGACCGCCTTCGCCGGGTCGGTCGCGGTGTTCGCCCTGACCGTGTGCGTGTGGACGCTGGCCGAGGTCGTCAACGCGCCGACCCAGACCGGGCTCGTCGTCCGGCTGTCGCCGGTGCACGGGCGCGGGCGGTACCAGGGGATGTACACCATGTCCTGGGCGGTCGCCTCCCTCGTCGCGCCGCTGATGTCCGGGTTGGTCATCGACCGCTGGGGCTCCGAGTGGCTGTGGGGCGTGTGCGCCGTCGTCGGGACGGTGGCGGCGGCCGGGTACTGGCGGCTCATGCGGGGGCTGCCGGACGACACCGCCGAGGTGGTCCCCGACGCCACGGTCGGGGCGGCTCCCGACGGCGGTGCCGAAGCCCCCGCGCCCGCCAAATCCAAAGCCGAGGTCAAAGTCGAGGCCAAGGCCGAGGCCGAGGCCACCGGCGTCTGACCGGCAGGCCACCGGCGTCTGACCGGCAGGCCACCGGCGTCTGACCGGCGGGGCGCCGGCCGCCCGCCCCGCTCACGGGTGCATCCGGGCCCCCTTCAGCACCTTGTCCACCGCGTTCTTCGGCCCGTACACCGCGAGCCCCACCAGGTCCAGCTCCGCCGTCGGGACGGCCCGTACCGCCGCCCGGTTGTCGCGGTCGTTGCCCGTGGTGAAGAGGTCGGAGGTGAACACCGCACGGGGCAGGGCCCGGGAGAGGACGCGCGCGTGGGCGGCCGTCAGCGTCTCCTTGGTGGACTCGAAGACCAGCACCGGCTGCCGGAACATCGGCAGGTAGCCGACCGCGTCGGCGTCCTCGTACGGCTCGCCGATCACCTCGGGGACCTGCGTGCCCAGGCCGCTGACCAGGAAGGCGGTGACGTTCAGGCGCTGCCAGGTCTCCAGGTCCTCGCGCAGGAGCACGGCGATCTTGGTGTCGAAGCGGACAGGGGCGTCGGGGGTCGCGGGGGCCGTGGCGTGCGTCGTGTTCATACGGTGAGACTGCCGGGCCGCGCCCGGGCGGGTCTTGTACGTTCTTTGCATGGCCGCCGACCAGCGGACGCGCACCGTCTCCGCCTGGCGACCCCGTGTCCCGGGCGTCGTCGAGGTCTTCCACGCCCACTACACCGAGTACGCCTATCCGATGCACGTCCACGACGCGTGGACGCTGCTCATCGTCGACGACGGCGCCGTACGGTACGACCTGGACCGGCACGAGCACGGCACCCCGCACGACACGGTGTCGCTGCTGCCGCCGCACGTGCCGCACAACGGCTCCCCCGCCACCCCGGACGGCTTCCGCAAGCGCGTCCTCTACCTGGACGCCTCCCGGCTGGGCGAGGAGCTGATCGGCCCGGCGGTCGACGGCCCCGACCTGCGGGACCCCGTGCTGCGGCGGCGGGTGGGGCAGCTGCACGCGGCCCTCGCGCTGCCCGGGGAGGAGCTGGAGGCGGAGAGCCGGCTGACGTTGATCGGGGAGCGGCTGCACGCCCATCTGCGGCCGCGGGAGAACCGGGAGCGGGCGCGCCGCGATCCCGTGCTGGCGCGGCGGCTGCGGGAGTTGCTGGACGAGCGGGTCGTCCAGGGCATCACCCTCGACGAGGCCACCGGGCTCGTGCCCGCCCACCCGGCGCACCTGGTACGGGCGTTCAGCGGCGCCTACGGCATCGCGCCGCACCAGTACCTGATGTCCCGGCGGGTGGAGCGGGCGCGGCGGCTGCTGCTCGCGGGGCAGGCCCCGGCGGAGGTGGCCGCCGCGACCGGCTTCTACGACCAGGCCCATCTGACCCGGCACTTCAAGCGGCTGGTGGGGGTCACGCCGGGGCGGTACCGCACCGGCCGCGTCCCGGGCTGACCGGGCCTCAGTCCTCCGTGCGCTCGATCAGGCGCTGGAACGCCTCCAGGTTCCGCGTCGACTCCCCGCGCGCGGTGCGCCACTCGTACTCCTTGCGGATGGCGGTCGCGAAGCCCAGCTCCAGCAGGGTGTTGAAGGCGCCGTCGGCGGCCTCCAGGACCTGGCCGAGGAGGCGGTCGATCTCGTCGGGGGTGACGGCGGCCAGCGGAAGCTTGGCGGTGACGTAGACGTCGCCGAGACGGTCGACCGCGTAACTGACGCCGTACAGCTTGAGGTTGCGTTCCAGGAGCCAGCGGTGGACGGCCGGTTCGTTCTCGTCAGGGTGGCGGACGACGAAGGCGTTCAGGGAGAGGGAGTGGCGGCCGACGAGGAGGGAGACCGTCGTGGAGAGCTTGCGGGTGCCCGGGAGCTTCACGACGTAGTTGCCGGGCTCGGGGCTCTCCCACTCCAGCTCGGCGTCCTTCAGGGCGCCCTCGAGGACCTGTGCTGCCTTCTGCGCTGCCTCAGCCATGGTGGGAGCGTACGCGACGGCGGTGGGCGTGGATCGCGGCCGTGTAGACGTCGGCGGTCGCGGCGGCGGCGCTGTCCCAGCCGAAGGACTGGGCGTGCCGGGCGGCGGCGTCGCCCATCCGGGGCGTCAGCTCCGGGTTGTCGGCGAAGTCGCGCAGCACCCGCGCGTACGCCGCGGGGTCGTGGCCCTGGACGAGGCGGCCGGTGTGCCCGTCGCGCACGGCGACCGGGAGTCCGCCGACCGCGGCGGCGAGGACCGGGGTGCCCGCCGCCTGGGCCTCTATGGCGACCAGGCCGAAGGACTCGCTGTAGGACGGCATGACCAGGACGGAGGCGGCCCGGAACCAGTCGGCGAGCTGTTCCTGGCCGACGGGCGGGCGGAAGCGGACCACGTCGGCGATGCCGAGCCGGGCGGCGAGCTTCTGCAGGCCCTCCGGTTTGGCGAGGCCGCTGCCGCTGGGGCCGCCGACGACGGGGACCAGGATGCGGGAGCGCAGCTCGGGGCGTTCGTCGAGGAGGACGGCGACCGCGCGGAGCAGGATGTCGGGGGCCTTCAGCGGCTGTATGCGGCCGGCGAAGAGCGGGATCAGCGCGTCCTGGGGCAGGCCGAGGCGGGCGCGGGCGGCGGCGCGCGCGTCGGCCCGCTCGCCGGGGCCGGGTTCGGTGCCCTTGGGGAAGGGGCGGAAGCGGTCGAGGTTCACGCCGGGGTGGACGACGGCGACCTTGGCCGGGTCGGCGGCGTAGTGCCGGACCAGCTCGTCGGCCTCCTCGGCGGTGTTGGCGATCAGCCGGTCGGAGGCGGCGACGATCTGGGTCTCGCCGATGACGCGGGCGGCGGGCTCGGGGGTGTCGCCGTCGGCCAGGTTGGCGTTCTTGACCTTGGCCATGGTGTGCATGGCGTGCACCAGGGGCGCGCCCCAGCGCTGGGCGGCGAGCCAGCCGACGTGGCCGGAGAGCCAGTAGTGCGAGTGGACCAGGTCGTAGTGGCCGGGGCGGTGACCGGCCCACGCCTGCATCACGCCGTGCGTGAAGGCGCACAGCTGGGCGGGGAGGTCCTCCTTCGCCAGGCCCTCGTAGGGGCCGGCGTCGACGTGGCGGACGAGGACGCCGGGGGCGAGCTGGACGGAGGGCGGCAGACCGCCGGAGGTCGCGCGCGTGAAGATCTCGACCTCGATGTTGATCGCGGCGAGGCGCTGCGCGAGTTCCACGATGTAGACGTTCATGCCGCCGGCGTCGCCGGTGCCGGGCTGGTGGAGCGGCGAGGTGTGCACGGAGAGCATGGCGACGCGTCGGGGCCTGCGGTGCAGCCTCAGCCGCGGGGAGGCCGCCGGTGAGCGACGTCCGAGCCTGCTGACGTACTGGCTCACGAGCCGTTCCTCCTCGCTGCGGGCATGCCGGACGGAGGACGAGCGCCACCCTCCAAGGAGTGGGAACACCGGACCGAGGTGCTCCATTTCCGGATTCCCAGCCTTTGCCGAATCATTACCGCACATCGCTCAACCGTTCGAGGGGCGGTTGCGTCAAGATCGCCGAGGGCGGACGCGTCCGAGTCGGCGGCCCCGGCCGCATACCCTCGTACGCATGCCCTCCCGCGCCACCGCCCGCACGGCCCCCGTGGGCACGGTCACGCGCGGGACGACCAATCCGAACCGGCTGCGCCGCATGGACCGCTGGATCGCCGCCGTCCACGGCCGCGAGCTGCGCCGCGCCGCCGATCCCGTCGCCGTGGACCTCGGGTACGGCGCGGCCCCCTGGACGGCCGTCGAGCTGCTGCACCGCCTGCGCACGGTCGCGCCGCACGCGCGCGTGGTGGGCGTCGAGATCGACCCGGCGCGGGTGGCGGCGGCCGAGCCGTACGCGCGCGAGGGGCTCGTCTTCCGGCACGGCGGCTTCGAGGTCCCCCTCGGGCCCGACTCCGGCCGTCCGCTGCTCATCCGCGCGGCGAACGTGCTGCGGCAGTACGACGAGGGCCAGGTGGCGGCGGTCTGGGCGCGGCTGTGCGCGCGGCTCGCGCCCGCGTCGGAGCGCTCGGGCGGGGGGCTCCTGGTCGAGGGGACGTGTGACGAGATCGGACGCCGGCACGTGTGGGTGGCGCTCGGGCCGGAGGGACCGCGCACGGTCACCCTCGCGACCCGGCTGGGCTCCCTCGACCGGCCCTCCGACCTGGCCGAACGGCTGCCGAAGGCGCTGATCCACCGCAACGTCCCCGGCGAGCCCGTGCACGCCTTCCTGCGCGACTTCGACCGCGCCTGGGCCGCCGCCGCGCCCTACGCCTCCTACGGTGCCCGCCAGCGCTGGATGCGGGCGGTGCGGGACCTGGCGGCGGACTGGCCGGTGACGGACGGACCGGCGCGGTGGCGCCAGGGCGAGGTGACGGTGCGCTGGGCGGCGCTGGCACCGCGCGGCTGACACGCCGGCCGGGCACCCGGCCGCCCCCTCCCCCACACCCAGGAGACCGGGAACGATCTCCGTGCGGCGTTCGTCACACAGCGGGGGAATCGTCGTACGGCACGACAGAAGGGGGGATGCAGGAGGTAACCGCGACCTCTGTCGCTTTCCGCGCCGGCATGGCACGATCCCCCAGGCGACGTAAGTTACTGACGGTTAATCAGTTTTTTGGGGGCGAGGTATGCGCGCGGGGAAGCATGTCTGGACGACCGCTGCCGTGACCGTGGTCTGCGCGATCACCGTGCTGGCGGCACCGGGGACGGCGTTCGCGGACCCCGGCCCCTCACCGTCCCCCGGCACGCCCGGCGCCTCGCCCTCCGCCCCGGCCGCCTCTCCCGCCGCCACGCCCGGCAAGGACCTGGAGGCCGTGCGCAAGAAGCTCGACCAGCTCTACCGCCAAGCCGCCCTGGCCACCGAGGAGTACAACGCGGCCGAGGAGAAGACGGAACAGCAGTCCGCCCAACTCGTCGAACTGGCCAAGAAGATCGTCAAGGGCCAGGAGAAGCTGGACGGGCTGAAGGAGCGCGCGGGCGCGGCGGCCCGCTCCCAGTACCGGACCGGCGGCCTGCCCGACGAGGCCAAGCTGATGCTGAGCGACGACCCCGAGGACTTCCTCGACGGCACCGGCCGCGTCGTCCAGGGCCAGCGCGCCACCAAGGGCCTGATCGGCGAGATGACCCGCACCCAGGAGGACCTGAAGACCTACGCGGCGGACGCCAAGACCCGGTTCGAGAAGCTGGAGGCGAACCGCAGGGCCAAGGCCGCCGCCCAGAAGAAGGTCGAGAAGCAGATCAAGGCGGCCGAGAAGCTGGAGTCCGAGCTGGAGCAGGAGGAGAAGGAGCGCCTGGCCCGGCTGGAGCGGGAGGCGCAGGAGCGGGCGCAGACCGCCTGGCTCGGCTCCGGCATCCTGAAGGACCTCGACGGCGAGGCGACCGAGCAGGGCCGCAAGGCCGTCGAGTACGCCACCGCCCAGGTCGGCAAGCCGTACCAGTGGGGCGCCGAGGGCCCGAAGGCGTACGACTGCTCCGGCCTCACCTCCCAGGCGTGGGTGGCGGCCGGCCGGACGATCCCGCGCACCTCGCAGCAGCAGTGGCAGCAGCTGAAGCGCGTCGACGTCGAGGACATGCGCCCCGGCGACCTGATCATCTACTTCGACGACGCCAGCCACGTCGGCATGTACATCGGCGACGGCTCCGTCGTGCACGCCCCGCGCCCGGGGCGCTCGATCACGATCGCGGGAGCGGGCTCGATGCCCATCCTCGGGGTGGTACGCCCGGACACGGGCACGACCGGCCAGGAGTGACCCGTACGCCGGGAAGGTGAAGCGGGCCACGTGACCCAGTCCACGCCCGCCGCCCCGCCCGGCGTGACGTTCGTCATCCCGCGGCCCGGGGCGAGGTGTCCAACTGCGGTACACAACGCGGCATATGACAGTGGCCGACGGCCGTCCGACGTGTTCTGGACCATTCCGCAGCGGCGGCGTCACCCGCTATGGTCCCCGTCGGTGGGTCGAGGTCCCTCGCCCCGCCATGCCCTCGGGGGGAGGGAAGGAAACCAAGACGATGCCCGTACCCGTACCGCGGCAGAGGGCGATCCCGGCCGTGGAGTGTGGTCAGGCGCCCGCCGCGTCCCAGGACCGCGGCCCTTCCACGGAACAGGCCCCTCCCGGGACGATCCCGGCCCAGGACCTCTCCGGCCGGCCGGAGAACCCCACCCAGAAGCGCGAGAAGCCCACGGAGAACCGCGAGAACACCACGAACCGGACCCCGGCCCGGGCCACGGACCAGCACCCGGCCCGTCCCGCGGACCGGCGCGACAACACCGCCCCGGCCAACCTGACGGTGCTGCTGATCGAGGACGACCCGGGCGGCTCCCCGATCGTCCCCGACCTGCTCGACCAGACCGGCAAGCCGATCCGGATCCGCACGGCCCGCAACCTCACCGAGGCCGGCCGGCTGCTGACCGACGACGTCCACTGCATCCTGCTGGACCTCGCCCTGCCGGCGCCCGCCCCGGCCCGCGCGAGCGGCGACGACGGTGGTGACGGGCACGCGTCCGGACACGACGAGCTGGCCGTGCTCCGGCACGTGCTGGAGCTGGCGCCCCGGCACGCCGTGCTCGCGCTGACCTCCTCCAGCGACGCCGAGCGCGGCGCGGAGGCCGTGGCCGTCGGCGCCCAGGACTACCTGTTCCGGGACGAGCTGGACGGCCGGCTGCTGAGCCGCGCGATCCGCTACGCCGTCGAGCG
Source organism: Streptomyces rochei (assembly GCA_002155895.1). Taxonomy (GTDB): domain Bacteria; phylum Actinomycetota; class Actinomycetes; order Streptomycetales; family Streptomycetaceae; genus Streptomyces; species Streptomyces rochei. Next base: position 5,424 of record MUMD01000220.1, on the reverse strand, counting down.
CAAGCGGTCCGACTCGGCGGAGCGGCGGCTGGCCGAGGGCCGGCTGCGCGCCCAGGAGAACCGCCGGCTGGAGCGCGGCCTGCTGCCGACCCCGCTGCTGGAGGGCTCCCCGCTGCGCTTCGCCGCCCGCTACCGTCCGGGCCGCTCCCGCGCCCTGCTCGGCGGCGACTTCTACGACGTCGTCCGCACCCCGGACGGCACCGTGCACGCCATGATCGGCGACGTCTGCGGGCACGGCCCGGACGAGGCGGCGCTCGGCGTGGAGCTGCGGATCGCGTGGCGCGCGCTGACCCTGGCGGGCCTCTGCGGCGACCAGCTGCTGGGCACGCTCCAGCAGGTGCTGGAGCACGAGCGCGCGCACGACGAGATCTTCGCGACGCTGTGCGCCGTGGACATAGCCCCGGACGGCCGCCGCGCCGGCCTCTGTCTGGCCGGGCACCCGGCGCCGCTGATCGCCGGACCGGGCACGCCCGCGCGACTGCTGCCCTACGACAACAACGGCCCGGCGCTCGGACTGCTGCCGGGCGCCCGCTGGCCGCGTATGCAGGTGGAGCTGGGCGCCGAGTGGAGCCTGATGCTCTACACGGACGGACTGATCGAGGGGCACGTCGGCGAGGGCCGGGAGCGGCTCGGCCAGGACGGCATGGTGGAGATGGTCCGCCGGCAGATCGCCGAGGGACTGCGGGGCGAGCAGTTGCTGCGGGCGACGGTCAACGAGGTCCGCGAGCTGAACGGCGGCGAACTCGCCGACGACGTCGCCGTGGTCCTGCTGGACCGGACGGCCTGAGCCGCCCGGTGCGGTGGGGCGCCGTCCGGCGCCCCGGGGTCAGCGTCCGCCGTTGTACGGCCCGTAGGGGCCGTCGCTGCTGGAGCCGCGGCGGGTGCTGCGCCCGCCGCCCGGCAGCCCGCGCAGCGCCGGCCGCACGTCGACCATGTACACGATCGTCGCGATGAGCCCGATGATCGGCAGGAACGACAGGACGTTGAAGATCAGGTTCACCACGAAGGCGAGCCCGAGGATGATCAGCCAGAACGGCTTGGTCTTCTTGTCGGCCGCGCGGTAGGCGTCCTCACGGCGAATGGCGGCGTCGAACAACGCGAAGCCGCTGAAAAGGATCAGGGCGATGCTCAGCAGCCACATGAAGCCTGCGAACCCCTGCATCAGCACAACGTCCACCACCCGAGTCGGATCGTCCTTACGCCGTCACCGTACCCGTAGAACGGGCCGGACACCCCAGAGGTGCCCGGCCCGATGTCCACGGTCCGCCCCCGGCACGGCCGCCGGGCGCCGGGGTTCGCCTACTTGGCGGGCGGCGTCGTCTTCTTGGCGGCGGGGCTCTTCTTCGCCGGGGCCTTGCGCGGAGCCGGGGCGGTCTTCTTCGCCGCGGTGGACTTGTCCTCGGTGACCTCGACCGGCTCGGACTTGGCGGGCTTGGCCGGCTCGACGGCGACGGCGAACTCCTCGACGCCCTCGGCGACGTCCTCGATGCCGTCGGCGGCCTGGCCGCGCCAGGTGCGCACCGCCTGCTCGCCGCGCTCGGCGACCTTCTCGTACGCCTCACGGGCCTTGACGGCGTACTCGGCGGCGACGCCGACCGAGCGCAGCGCCAGGTCCTGGGCGCTCTCGCCGAGCTTCTTGAAGTCGGCGTCGAGGGAACCGAAGAGTTCGTTGGCCTTGGCCTGGAGGGTGCCCTGGGTCTCCTTGACGCGGGCCGTCGCCTTCTCCTGGACGGCCTTCGGGTCGGTGTTGCGCACGGCCTCGATCCGCGCCGGGGCCTCGGCGCGCAGCTGCTCCACCAGCACCGGCACCTTCTTGGCCTGCTGGAACGCCAGGTCGGCGGTGCCCGCGGCGAAGTAGAGCGGGGTGGGGTCGCTGAAGGTCTTGCGCAGGTCGTCGGTGATGGCCATGGTGTCTGGTCCTCCGGAATTGCGTTCGGCTGAGGGTTGTGTGGTGGTCCCGCGCCCGGCCGGCTGCTGTGCGCTGCCGCTCAGCCGGCCGTCTGCCGCGGTCCGGCGTCGCTGCCACCGCTCGTACGGGCGCCGGGGCCCGGTATGGAGTCCGCGCCCTCGGCGGCGCCGTCCGCGGGCGCGTCCCGGGGCGGCGCCTCGTCGTCCGCGTCGGCCCCGAATCCGTTCTCCTTGCGGAAGGACTCGTAGATCTGGAGCAGCACCTGCTTCTGCCGCTCGTTGAGCGAGGGGTCGGCGAGGATGACCGCACGCGTCTCCACGTCGTCCCGGTCCCGCTCGGCGTCGAGGATGCCCGCCCGCACGTACAGCGTCTCGGCGGAGATCCGCAGCGCCTTGGCGACCTGCTGGAGCACTTCCGCGCTCGGCTTGCGCAGCCCGCGCTCGATCTGGCTCAGGTACGGGTTGGACACGCCCGCGGCGTCGGCGAGCTGCCGCAGCGACAGCTGCGCGTTGCGCCGCTGCTCGCGCAGGTACTCACCGAGATTGCCGAGATTGCCGACGTTGAGCGAGGCCATGCCTCCACCATGCACCAGCCCGCTAACTATTGCAAGCACCCGCTTGCAAGAGTTGCACCCACCCGCCGCGCCCGCCCGCGACTAGCGCGCTCGGGTGCCGAGGATCTTCCCGAGCGTGACGGCCACGTCGAAGTTCCGATTCCAGGTGAGGGCGACGAGGTCGTCGAACTCCGCCTCGGGGCGGAGCAGGTCGAGGACGTCGGCTTCGAACACCGAGCCCGGTTCTGCGAGGTCGAGCGCCTCGTCGCGGAAGCGGCGGTACGTGTCGCGCGACCGGAACATGACCGCGTAACCGCCGTCCACGAGCTCTCCCACGGAGACGTCCCACTGCGCTTCGAGTGCCCGCAGTGCGCCGGCGACGTCGTCGGCGTCGGGCGGCTCGGTCAGCAGATCCGCTCCCACCGCCTCTCGGTCCGGATCCAAGGGAAGCGTCTCGTTCCAGACCACCGAGAGGTGGCGCTCGAGGCCGATGTCCTCGCGAGCCGCTCTGTCGAACCGCAGATAGTCGGTGTCCAGCTTCGTACGCAACCAGTGGGTGATCCAGAAGACCGGGGCGTCGATCAGGTTCGCCCGCAACGAACCACTGCCTTCGCCGTAGACGGATGCGCGGATGCTCGTCAGCAGTTCTTCGCAGTGGTAGTCCTTGCAGAACCGGAACAAGTGGGCCGACCGCTGCGGCAGACCGCCCCACCGGGAAGAGCGAGGGAGGGGGAAATCGGAGAGAATCGCCTCCAGTTCCCGTTGGAGTCCCGGTTTGGCGGCCGACAACACGCGAGCGTCGTCGCTCTCGCGCCACGGCCGGGCGCCCTCGTAGTCGAACTGCGCCTTGCACGAGGCGTATATGACGGCTTGAGCGCAGGTGTGGAACAGCTCCGCGCTCACCCGGTAGGCGATCTCGCAGTGATAGTTGAGGTTGAATCGGTCGAGCTCTCCGTCGGCGACCCGCTCGAAGACATGCTTCGCCGACAGCACGTCTCTGGCGGCACGGCCGAGGATCCGCTCGACCTCCCCGGACGAGTCGTCGGCGGACGTCCCGTCGGGGCGCAGATCATCGGAGATCTCCTCGATGGCCGAGTCGATCCGCCGAAGGGCTGTCCGGAGCATGCCGCGTACGGTGTCGATGCGGAGCCGTTGCGCCGCGTCCTGGAGCAGCATCTGTTCGATGATCAGGTCGAGGTCGGCCAGGAAGGGGTAGCGGTCGCGCACCAGCGCGTGACGCCGCCCTCGGGCGTTCTGCTTCGTGAACATCTCGGTCATGACGAGGCCGAGCGCGAAGACGTCCGCCGGCTTGCCGACAGCGAGGGCGTTGCCCCTCACCATCTGCTCGGGAGCGAGGTAGTTCCGGTTGACCAAGAGGTCCCCGGGCTCCGTGAGCGAGGAGTCCTTGAAATGCGCGATACCGAAGTCGGCCAGGACGAGCCGACGCGCATCGGGGTCGACGAGGATGTTCTCGGGTTTGATGTCGCGATGCACGATGCCGTCGCTGTGCACGTACGCGAGCGCGTCGCAGAGCTGGCGCACGTAGTCGAGAAGCACGTCGGCATCGGTCTCGCCGTTGATCACGTCTCGCAGCGTCATGGGGTAGAAGTCCATGACGTAGAAGAAGAATTTCGCGTCCTCCGAGCGCGCGTGGATCCTCACGACGTTCGGGTGACTCGCTTTCTGCCCGTACTCGATCTCCCGCCTGAAACGCTTGTTGCGGGCGGAGTTCGCGTTTCCGTCCTTAGTGATCCGTTTGATGGCGAACACCTGACCGTCCGGCTTACGGCGGGCCTTCCACACCACGGCTGATCCGCCCGCTCCCGGAGCGGGATCACGCTCGTAAACGACTCCGTCGATGACGAACGGTTCGCTCTTCGGCATGGATCCACTCTCATGATCGTCGGGACGGCGACGTCGGCCGGTCGTCGCCCGGGATCAGAGCGGGTCCCGGGGCCGGTCGCACGTCGATCGGCCAGGCCCCCACCCGCCTGACCGCGAAGAGGCCCCTACCCACTTTTTTGTGCGTACTGGGCAAGGCGCCGCACTCCGTCGAGACTGAGTGGGCAGGCAGGCAGGCGGGTGTCAGGAGGCCGCGCGGACGGCGGGCTCCGGTTCCGCCAGCCGGTCCAGGCGGCGGTGGCCCCAGTCGGAGAGGGGGGAGAGGGCCTCCGCGAGTTCGCGGCCGAAGTCGGTCAGGGAGTACTCGGTCTTCGGCGGCAGCACGTCGTACACCTCACGGTGCACCACACCGTCCGCCTCCATCTCGCGCAGCGCCTGGGTCAGCACCTTCTCGGTGAGGCCGGGCACCTGCCGGCGCAGTTCGGCCGGCCGGTGCGGGCCGGACTCCAGCAGCCACAGCAGCGTGGTCTTCCACTTGCCCTCGATCACGGCGATCGCGGCGGTCACCCCGCACACGTTCGGATCGTGGCGCCGGTGTGCCATGTCGTGCCCCCTTCATCTGCAATTGTTCATCACGTTACGGGAGTTGAAGCATGTCCGCACACACCGACCGGTCCTCCGCCGTCACCGTCCTCGGTCTGGGCCCGATGGGCCGGGCGCTGGCCACCGCCTTCCTGGAGGCCGGTCTGCGCACCACCGTCTGGAACCGCACGCCGGGCCGGGACGCCGATCTGGTCGCCAAGGGCGCCGTGTCGGCGTCCTCCGCCGAGGAAGCGGTCGCCGCCGCCCCGCTGACCGTCGTCTGCGTGGTGAACTACGACGCCTCGGACGCCGTACTGCGCCAGGACGCCGTGACCTCCGCCCTCAAGGGCCGCACGCTCGTGAACCTGAGCGCCGACACCCCCGCGCGGTCCCGGGACACGGCCGAGTGGGCCGGCCGCCACGGCATCCGCTACCTGGACGGCGCCATCATGACTCCGGCCACCACCATCGGCACGGACGACGCGGTGTTCCTGCACAGCGGCCCCGAGGAGCTGTACCGGGAGCACCGGCCGGTGCT
>MUMD01000022.1 GCA_002155895.1 Streptomyces rochei | reverse complement strand
CCCCCACAAGCCGGGCCCGCAGCCCAGGCATCGGCACGTCCCTAGGAACCGCGTTGCACACCACCCCCTCACCGGACCCCGCGGCCACCGCGCACGCCGGGCCGGACACCGTCGCCGTACCCGCTCCCGCCACGCCCTCCGACGCGCCGGGCGAGTTCGTCCCGCACCCCGATCCGTACGCCGAGGCGCAGGCCGCGGCCGTGGAGAACCTGCTGCGCTGCTGGGCCCGTGAGACCGACGCGCCCGCCCCGGCCGACGGCGTCCTCGCGGTACCCCTGCCGGCCAGCGGCACCGCCCTGACCGTGCCCGTCCGCTACTGGTCGCCGACGGGCCTGCACCGCTTCGGCACGCCGCGCCTGGCCGGCGCACCCGTGTCGGCGCCGCCCGTCGACGCCGTCACCGTCGCCGCGCTGCTCGTACGGGAGACGGCCGGCGGCAGGGGGGACCACGGGGCCGACCTCGTGGCCCGCGTCGCCGACTCGGTCCGGCGCACCGCCGCGATCCTCCGCGACCGTCCGGCGCGCCCGGTGCGCGCTCACGGCGCCCCGGCCCCCGCCCGCGAGGCCGGTGCCGCCGGTACCGACCTCTTCCTCACCGCCGAGCAGGCCCTCGTCCTCGGGCACCCGCTGCACCCCACGCCCAAGAGCCGGGAGGGCCTCACCGACGCGGAGGCGCTGCGGTACTCACCCGAACTGCGCGGCTCCTTCCCCCTGCACTGGCTGGCCGTCGCCCCCTCCGTCCTCGCGACCGACTCGGCCTGGACCGAGCGCGGCCGGCCGGTCACCGCGCCCCGGCTCACCGCACGCCTCGCCGGGGACGGGGCGGCGCCACCGGACGGATACGCGGTCCTGCCCCTGCACCCCTGGCAGTTCCGTGCCGTGCGGGACCGGCCGGAGACCGCGGCCCTGCTGGACGCCGGACTGATCAGGGACCTCGGTGTCCGGGGCGTCCGCTGGCACCCCACCTCCTCCCTGCGGACCGTCCACCGCACCGGCGCCCCCGCCATGCTGAAACTCTCCCTGGCCCTGCACATCACCAACTCACGCCGGGAGAACCTGCGCAAGGAACTCCATCGCGGCGTCGAGGTGCACCGCCTGCTGCGCCGGGGACTGTCCCGCCGGTGGCGGGCCGCCCACCCGGACTTCGACATCGTCCGCGACCCCGCCTGGCTCGCCGTCGACGCACCGGACGGCGGGCCCGTCCCGGGGCTCGACGCCGTCGTCCGGCACAACCCCTTCCGGCCTTCGGACGACGTCACCTGCGTGGCCGGACTCGTCGCGCCGGACACCGACCGGCCCGCCGCGCGGGTTCCCCGCTCCCGACTGGCGGGGATCGTCACCCGGCTCGCCGGGCGGACCGGACGCCCCCGCGGTGCGGTGGCCGCGGAGTGGTTCCTGCGCTACCTCCGGCACGTCGTACGGCCCGTGCTGTGGCTGGACGCCCACGCCGGGATCGCCCTGGAGGCGCACCAGCAGAACACGCTGCTCCTGCTGGACGCCGACGGCTGGCCGGCCGGCGCGCGCTACCGCGACAACCAGGGCTACTACTTCCGCGAGTCACGGCGCGCGGAACTGGACGCCCGGCTGCCCGGCATCGGCGCCCGCAGCGACACGTTCGTCGCCGACCGGGTCACCGACGAGCGCTTCGCCTACTACCTCGCGATCAACAACGTGTTCGGCGTCGTCGGCGCCCTCGGCTCCCAGCAGCTCGCCGACGACGCCGAACACGTNNCTCCCAGCAGCTCGCCGACGAGCGGCTGCTGCTTGCCGCCTTCCGCCGGTTCCTCGCCGACGCCGCCTCGGACCCCGCCCTGCGGCACGGCCCCCTGCCCGCGCTGCTCCTCGACTCGCCGGTGCTCCGCTGCAAGGCCAACCTGCTGACCCGGCTGCACGGTCTCGACGAACTCGTCGGGCCCGTGGACACCCAGTCCGTCTACGTCACGATCACCAACCCCCTGCGCTGCTGAGCGGGCCGCTTCCCCGCCGATCAGGTTCCTTCCCCCTCCCGCCGACGACCCCGAAGGAGCGACACCGTGACTTCCACCGACGCGAGCGCCGACGACACCCTCGACCTGCACCTGCCCGCGGAGTTCGTCGCCCGGTTCGGAAAGGACGGTCCGCAGGGGGACGGGCCCGGCCGGACGCGCACGCGGCGGAACGACGCCGGCCTGCTCGACCAGGTCGCCGACTGGGGCCCGGTGACCACCGCGGCGGGCGAGTTCCACCTGGTGCCCGTCGACGCCGAGCGGGACCTGCCGCTGGTCGTCCGCTGGATGAACGACCCCGCCGTCGCCGAGTTCTGGGAGCTGAGCGGACCGCGGAGCGTGACCGAGGACCACGTACGGGCCCAGCTGGCCGGTGACGGGCGCAGCGTCCCGTGCGTCGGCCTGCTGGAGGGGGTGCCGATGAGCTACTGGGAGCTGTACCGGGCCGACCTCGACGCGCTGGCCCGGNNTGATCCGGGCCGTCGCCGATCTCGTCCTCGCCCGGCGGCCCGCCTGCACGCGGGTGGTCGCCGAACCCGACGTCCGCAACCGGACCTCCGTCGCCGCGTTCCTGGGCGCGGGGTTCCGGACGTTCACCGAGGTCGACCTGCCCGCCAAGCGGGCGGCCTTCATGATCCGCGACCGGTCCGGGTGTCCCGGGTCCTGGTGCTCCGGGCCCGGGTCCGGTGGGTCCGGGTCCGGCGGATCCGGGGCCGGTGGGTCCGGGTCGCCTTGACGTCGTGCCCGGCCGCCCACCCTCCGACCCGCCCAGGGAGTCACCCACCCGTGCCACTGC
>MUMD01000219.1 GCA_002155895.1 Streptomyces rochei | reverse complement strand
GGGCGTCCCGCACCGGGGCGCCCACCGGCCGCTGCGCCCGCAGCCCGTCCCACACCAGCGACAGATACCGGCGGACCGACGCCGACCCCCCGTCCTCTCCGGCAGCGGCCCCGGACGCCGTGGCCACCGCGTGCACCAGCCGCAGCACCTCGATCGGCTCGACGTCCCGCCGCAGCGCACCCGCCTCCTGAGCCGCCCGCACCAGCCGGCCGGCCGCGGCCCGCAGGCAGTCGCCGCACGCCGTGTCCACCGTCGAGCCGTCCGCCGTCACGGCGGTGCCGAGCAACGCCCTCATCCCGCGGACCTGCATCATCCCGGCGGCCAGCTCGTCCAGCCACTCCCGCAGCGCCTCGCCCGGCGCCCGCTCGGCCGCCACGGCGTCCGCCCGCGCCGCGATCGCCTCGATCCTGCCGAGGTAGGCGGCCTCCAGCAGCGCCTGCCGGGTCGGGAAATGCCGGTACAGGGTGCCGGTCCCGACCCCGGCGCGCTTGGCGATCTCGTCCAGGGAGGCGCCTTCCCCGTGTTCGGCGAAGGCCGCCGCCGCGACCTCCAGCAGCCGCTCACGGTTGCGGCGGGCATCCGCGCGCATGGGCCTGACCTGCGCCATCCCACTACTCCTGAACACCGGGGACTTACGCCGAACCCTACCGCGCGCCCACGCGCCGCCGTCGCCGCGCGGTAGGGGGCGGTACGGCTAGAACAGGGCGCTGTACGCGTTCAGCGCCGGCTGCCCGCCCAGGTGGGCGTAGAGGACGGTGGCGTCCCGGCCGATCTCCCCGCGGCCGACCAGATCCACCAGCGCCGCCATCGACTTCCCCTCGTAGACCGGGTCGGTGACCATGCCCTCGGTCCGCGCGGCGAGGCGCATGGCCGCGAGCGTGGTGTCGTCGGGGACGCCGTAGGTGCCGGCGTGGTAGCGCTCGTCCAGTTCCACGTCCGCCTCCGTCAGCTCACTCGTCACCCCGACGAGCCGGCCCGTGCGGTGCGCGATCCGGGCGATCTGCTCCCGGGTGCGGGCGGGTTCGGCGGACGCGTCGACGCCGATCACCCGCCGGGTGCGGCCGCCCGCCTCCTCCAGCGCCCGGAAACCGGCGATCATGCCCGCCTGGGTGGAGCCGGTCACCGAGCAGACGACGACCGTGTCGAAGAAGACGCCCAGTTCCCGTTCCTGCTCGGCGACCTCGTACGCCCACCCGGCGAAGCCCAGGCCGCCCAGCGGGTGGTCGGAGGCGCCGGCCGGGATGGCGTAGGGCTTGCCGCCCGCGTCCTCGACCTCCCGGAGCGCCTGCTCCCAGCTCTCCTTGAAGCCGATCCCGAACCCGGCCCGCACCAGCCGTACGTCGGCCCCGGCGAGCCGGGAGACCAGGATGTTGCCGACCTTGTCGTAGACGGCGTCGGGCCAGTCCACCCAGCTCTCCTGCACCAGCACGCACTTCAGCCCGGCCCGCGCGGCGACGGCCGCGACCTGGCGCGTGTGGTTGGACTGCACCCCGCCGATGGAGACGAGCGTGTCGCAGCCCTGGGCGAGGGCGTCGGCGACCAGGTACTCCAGCTTGCGGGTCTTGTTCCCGCCGTAGGCGATGCCGGAGTTCAGGTCCTCCCGCTTCGCCCAGAGCGCGGCCCCGCCGAGGTGCTCGGTGAGGCGTTCCAGCCGGTGCACGGGCGAGGGGCCGAGGAGCAGCGGGTAACGCTCGTACGAGGAAAGGGACACGGGTCCTCCCGGATCGGCGGGGCTCATTCGGGGTCGAGGTCTTCGAGGCTCCGCCAGATGACCGCCGTCACCCGCAGGGCCGCCTCCGTGTCGCCGGCCGCGCAGGCGTCGATGAGGCGGTCGTGGAGCCCGGCCGAACGGCAGGCGCCGCCCTCACCGAAGCGGCGACGCTCCAGGCGGCGGATGAGCGGCGTGTAGCGGGCGGCGGTGGCGGCAGCGGCCCGGTTGCCGGCGGCGCGGACGAGCACGTGGTGCAGGTCGTCGTCGGCGCGGAGGGCGCCGTCGACGTCGCCCGCGCGGACGGCCGCGGCGAAGTGCTCGTTGGCGGCGCGCATCGTGTCGAGGTCCGCCTCCGTCAGCCGGGGGACGGCGATCCGCGTGACCAGTTCGTGCATGGCCCCGACGACGGCGGCGGCATCCCGTACGTCGTCGCTCACGACGGGGGTGACCCGGGTGTAGCTCTGCGGCTTGCTCTCCAGCAGCCCCTCGTCCACCAGCCGCGAGAACGCCTCGCGCACCGGCGCGCGGGACAGCCCCAGCCGCTCGGCCAGGTCGGCGTCGCGGACGACGGCGCCCGGCGCGAGTTCCCCGGCGACGATGGCGTCCCGGATCGCCGCGTGGGCGCGGTCGCGGAGCAGGGTGCGGGGTACGGGTCGAAGGGCCTCCACAACTGAAATGTTAGATGTCACCCTGCGGGCCGACAAGAGGGCGGCCCGCACCTGTGCGCAGGGGCGGGCCGCGGTGGACGGGAGGACCGGGGGCGATGGAGGCCGGGGGCCGGGGAGCGGCCTCAGGCCGCCCAGGGCCAGTCGGCGTCCCGGGCCGACTCCAGCAGCGGCACCATCCGGAAGGCCGCGTCCGAGAGGCCGCCGAAGGTGTGCCTGTGCGCGTGGCCCGACGGGCCGTGGCCCGCCCGGTGACCGGCGAGGTTCCAGGTGTAGACCGGAACGTGCGCCGGTACCTGCTCGGTCGGGTCGCCGTGCCGGTGGTACGCGTACTGCTCGTCGGTGACGATCAGCACCCGGTCGTGCCGCGCGTAGTGCCGCCGGACCGCCTCGGTCGTGTCCGTGCCGCCCAGGTCCCCGAAGCGGTCCAGGACCTTCAGCACGGACTCGCCCCGGCGGAAGGGGACCCGGTTGCTCGACGTGCCGAACTCGACGAGGTCCGCGTCGGCCGCCCGCAGCGCGAGCGCCGTGCCGAAGACCGCCGCCGCGTCGGCCCGGTTGAGCTGCGAGCGGTCCGACATCCGCGCGTAGAACATCGAGCCGGAACGGTCCACGAGCACCAGCGTCCGGCCGGGCAGCGCGGGCACGTTGGCCAGCGAGTGGCCGAGCGCCCGCTCCAGCGGGTACGACCAGCGCAGCGACGGCGCGTGCCGGTGCGCGGCGAGGTAGCGGAAGGGGAACTGCCGGGAGCGCGCCACCTCGGCGGGGTCGCTGATCCGGGCCGCCACCCGGGCCGCGACCTCGTCCGAGACGCCGGCCTCGTCGAAGTTGCGCAGGTTGCGCACGAGCGCCATCGTGCCCATGGACGGGATCACGGCCTCCCAGGCCGCCCGGTCCATCGGGCCCTGGAGCCAGCCGGCCAGCATCTCCCAGGTGATGTCCGCCGCCGCGAGCCGCTCCGCGCCGTCGGGCGCGGTGACCACCGCCCGCCGCTGATCGACGGGGAGCGCCATCAGTTCACGGTGCGCGGTCAGGACGCGGTTCGACGCGGGCGGCACGGCGGTGTCCGGGTGGTGCCGGCGGTCGAGGGCGTACCGGAACAGCTCGCCCTGCCACGGCTTGTCCGGGTCCGGCGCCGCGTGGACCAGATTGAGGACGTCGCCGAAGCGGTACCCCTTGGACGCGGTGTCGTACTTCAGCAGCGACGTGCCGTGGTAGAGCCGCCGTACCGCGTCGGCGATCCCGCGCTTGACCGGCTTGGGCACGGCCCGCCCGTACGTCGCCGTCCAGTACGCGAGCAGCTCGCCGGGCTCGTCGGGGCGCTGGAGGACGGAGGCGACGACCTGCCGGTTCGGCGGGCCGTCGGTGACCCCGTGGGCGAGGCGGGCCTTGACGTACTCGGCGGCGCCGACGATCGAGGCGGTGCGCAGGTTGCCCTCGCCGCGCAGCCAGCCGAGCAGTCCGGCCGTCCAGGCCGGGTCGGAGACCGCGAGTTCGCGCACCAGCGTGACGAACCGGTCGTCACGGGCGGCGCCGGACTCGTAGAAGGTCTGCTGGGACACGAAGTTCGCGACCGACAGCAGGAAGAGCTCGGAGCGCGCGTCGCGCTCGTGGCCCCGGCCGCCCTCGAAGGTGCGCAGTACGCGGCCCGTCGACGTCACGCGCGAGGTGGGCTGTGCCTTCGCGGCCTTGGTGTTGAAACGCGCCATGGTGAATTCCCCCGAATTCCTCTCGGCGGGAGGGCGCGGCGGAAGGAGGGTGCCCGAGGTCGGAATCGGCGACGGGAACATGCGGATGCTCTGCCGTTTGAGCTACACCGACCCGAAGTCGATGACGGGATTCGAACCCGCAACCGTCCACTCAAGGAAGTATCCGCTGCCTGCGCACCGGGCACCCCACCAGTTGCCGCGCCTCCCGAGTTCAAGTCGGCCGCGGCGTCTGATTCGATCACAACGAAGTAGCCGCGGCCTGCGCACCGGGAGGTGCGTGAAGTTCCAGATGTCCAGAGTTCAGGTCGGCGGAACCGACAAGGTGCTCTGACCCCTGAGCTACACCGGCGCGTTGTGCCGGTGACGGGACTCGAACCCGTGGCCGCCCCATTATGAGTGGAAGTAGGTCCTGCCTTCGCACCTGGACGTTCATCACTCTAAAAGGGCGGCCGTCGCTCGGGCGAGCGAATTAAATCACCGGCGCTTCTGCCGCTTCCAGGGGCCGGTGATGGCGAGCAGGATGCCGGGGTCCTGGATATTGGCGTAGAGCGTCTTCCCGTCCGGGGAGAAGGTGACGCCGGCGAACTCGCTGTATTCGGGCTCCTCCGCGGAGCCGATGTTCAGGTCGTTGCGCGCGATGGGGTAGGTGCGCCCGCTGTCGGTGGCGCCGAACAGGTGCTGGACGCCGTCGCCGTCCTCGGCGATGACGATGCCGCCGTACGGGGACACGGTGATGTTGTCGGGCCCGTCGAAGGCGCCGTCCGCCGACGGGTCGGGGTTGACGCCGAGGAGGACCTTGAGGGTGAGGGTGCGGCGCCCCGGGTCGTAGAACCAGACCTGCCCGTCGTGCGGGCGGCCGGGGCTCTCGTCACGGGCGTAGGAGGAGACGACGTAGGCACCGCCGTCGGCCCACCACATGCCCTCCAGCTTGCGTGCCCGGGTGACCCGGCCCTCGGTGAACTGCTTGCGCACGGAGACCTCCCGCGCGTCGCGGTCGGGGACGTCGACCCAGTCGACGCCGTAGACCGTGCCGGTCTTCGTGGCGCGGGAGAGGTCGTCGACGAACTTGCCGCCGGAGTCGAAGCACTTGAAGGCCTGGAGGACCCCGGCGTCGTCCGCGAGGGTGCGCAGCCGGCCGCGTCCGTGGCGGAAGCCCTGCGGCGGGACCCAGCGGTAGAAGAGGCCGTTGGGGCCGGAGGCGTCCTCGGTGAGGTAGAGGTGGCCGCGCTTGGGGTCGACGACGACGGCCTCGTGGGCATAGCGGCCCAGCGCCTTGATCGGCTCGGGGTCCCGGTTGGCGCGGCGGTCCGCGGGGTCGACCTCGAAGACGTAGCCGTGGTCCTTGGTCATCCCCTCCTCGCCGGCCTTGTCCTCGGTCTCCTCGCAGGTCAGCCAGGTGCCCCACGGGGTGGTGCCGCCCGCGCAGTTCTGGGCGGTGCCGGCGATGCCGACCCACTCGGCGACGTGGCCGCCGCGGCGGACCTCGACGACGGTGCAGCCGCCGGCCGCGGCCGGGTCGTAGACGAGGCCCTCGGTGAGGGGGACGGGGTGGTCCCAGCCGTCGCGGTGGCCACCGAGTTCGTGGTTGTTGACCAGGAGGGTGGTGCCGCGCGGGCCGTCGAAGGCGGCGGTGCCGTCGTGGTTGGAGGGGGTGTGCTCGCCCGACTCCAGCCTGGTCCGGCCGCAGTAGGTGAGGATCTCGTACCGGAAGCCGGCGGGCAGGGCGAGGATGCCGTCCGGGTCGGGGAGCAGGGGTCCGTAGCCGACCCCGCCGTGGTCGTGCCCGTGGCCTCCGCCGTGCTCCTCCCCCACGCTCTCGGTGTCCGTGGACGCGAGGGCGTTCGGGGCGGTGGCGAGGGCGCCGACGCTGCCCGCCAGCGCGATCCCGGCGCCGGTCAGCGCGGATCGGCCGGCGAAGTCCCTGCGGGTGAGCGACATGGTGTCTCCTGTGACGGTGGACGTGCCGTGGAGGGTGGCGGACCTCGTTCGGCGTCACGTTTCCGCCTGTGCCTGAACACCGGTTGAACCGGGCGCGACCTCTCTTCGCACAGCCGGGCAATCGTGCCGGCGACGGCACGGGGCGGGCGGTGGCGAGGCACCCGCGCGCCGCCGGACGGCGCGCCCCGCCGACGTGCGCCGTACTCCGCCGAGGCGCGTCAACCCCCGTGCTGCGAACGCGCCTTGAACGCCGCCTTCCGCGCTTCCTTGGCGACCTTCTTGTCGGGGTGCAGCCGCCCCATCGCCTCCAGGACGTCCGCGGTGGCGGGATGGCCGACCCGCCAGGCCGTGTCGAAGAACCCGCCGTGCTGCCGGGCCAGCCCCTCCACCAGCGCGCGCAGTTCCTCGGAGTTGCCCTCCGCCGCGAGCTGGGCGGCCACGGTGTCGATGGTCAGCCAGAAGACCATCTCCTGCGGCGGCGCCGGCACGTCCCGTGCGCCATGCTCGGTGAGCCAGACCCGGGCGAGGCCGCCCAGTTCGGGGTCGTCCAGGACCTCCCGCAGCGCGGGCTCCGCCTCGGTGCCGACGAGGGACAGCGCCTGCTGGCAGCGCAGCCGGCGCAGGGGCGCACCGGTGTCCGAGCCGCGGGCGGCGGCGAGGAGTTCGCGGGCGGCGTCGAGGGGGCCGCGGCCGGCCAGCCACCGTTCGGTCTCGGCGTGGGCCGCGGCCGGCGGGAAGGGGGCCGTGCCGTCGAGCAGCGCGTCGGCGCCCTTGTCGGCGAGGTCCCCGACGGCGGGTGCCTCGAAGCCGGCCTCCAGCAGTCTGGTGCGCAGTCCGTACAGTCCGAGGGGGGTCAGCCGCACCATGCCGTAGCGGGCGACGTCGGTCTCGTCGACGGGTGCCGCCGGCTCCTCGTCCGCGTCGGCCATCAGGGCCTCGTCCACCGGCCGGTAGGCGACGAGTCCGACGGGCTCCAGCATCCGGAACTGGTCGTCCAGCCGCATCATCGCGTCGGAGACCTGTTCCAGCACGTCGTTGGTGGGCTCGCCCATGTCGCTGGGCACGATCACGGACGCGGCCAGCGCGGGCAGCGGCACCGGGGTGTCCCCGTCCCCGTCCTCGCCGACGGTGAGCAGGTACAGGTTGCCGAGCACCCCGTCGAGGAACTCCGCCTCGGCCTCCGGGTCCCAGTTCAGGGACGACAGGTCGACGGCGCCGCCCTCGGCCATCGCGTCGACCAGGTCGTCGAGGTCGGGCACGCTCGCGTCCGCGAGCACCGTCTCCAGCGCGGTGAGCCACACCCCGAGCACGTCCTGCGGGGAGCCGCCGGTGAGCAGGGCGAGGTCGCCGCCCGCCGCGACGGTGCCCGCCTCCTCGTCGGTGATCTCGACGAGCCCGGTGTCCACGGCGATCCGCCACGCCTCGCTCGCGTGAGCGGCGGCGTCGTCGCCGGTCAGCCCCAGCTCCCCGGCCGCCGCCGGCAGCTGCTCCTCGACCAGTCCGCCCCCGGCGTCGACGCGGGTGTCCGGCCCGGCCCAGCGGGCCAGGCGGGCGGCACGGGCGAGCAGCGGCGTGGAGAGCGCGTCGCGGGCCAGTTCCGCTTCGGGACGCAGCCGTGCGGGCGGCAGGGTGGAGCGGTCTGACATCGGCTGTTTTCTCCTCGCGCGCCTTGACGGCCGTGGGCCGCGTCTCGACGCCGTACGGCCATCCGGACGCCGTACGGCTCAGCCGCTCAGCCTAGACGGATTTGGCACCATGCCGCCCGGTTCATCTCCCCGACAGGTGCCGTACATGGCCGAAACCTTGACAACTGACCTGGCCAGGCAGGAGATTGACGCGCGTAGAAAGCGGGGGGACAAGTGTTCACTCAGGTCCGCGTGTGCCCTGCGCCCCCCTTGCGTCCCACCTTCCACCCTCGTCCCGGCGCTCCGTCACGTCCCCGGAGGGATTCCGTTGGCCAGCAAGTCCTCCGCGCGCCTCGCCGCGCTCACCGTCGCCGCCGTCTGCTCGGCGTCCACGATCGTCCTCACCTCGCCCGCGCAGGCCGACTCCGTGCGCGTCCACGACATCCAGGGCAGCACCCGGCTGTCGCCGTACGCGGGCCGGCAGGTCACCGACGTGGCCGGAATCGTCACCGGGGTGCGCGGCTACGGCTCCTCCAGGGGTTTCTGGATCCAGGACCCGCGGCCCGACGCCGACCCGGCCACCAGCGAGGGCGTCTTCGTCTTCACCGGCTCCACCCCGAAGGGCGTCGCCGTCGGCGACGCGGTCACCGTCTCCGGCACGGTCTCGGAGTACGTCCCCGGCGGCACCTCCTCCGGGAACCAGTCGCTGACCGAGATCACCCGCCCCACGTTCACGGTCGTCTCCAGCGGCAACGAGGTCCCGGCCGCCACGACGATCTCCGCCCGTTCCGTGCCGCGCGCGTACGCCCCCGAGGGGGACGCGGAGGCGGACGGCTCGGTCAACGGCCTGCCGCTGCGCCCCTCGGAGTACGCCCTGGACTTCTACGAGTCCCTGGAGGGCATGAACGTCCGGGTCGCCGACGCCCGCGTGGTCGGCGCCTCCGACCCGTACACCGAGCTGTGGGTCACGGTGAAGCCCTGGGAGAACGCCAACCGCCGCGGCGGCACCGTCTACGGGTCGTACGACTCGCAGAACACCGGCCGCCTCCAGATCCAGTCCCTGGGCAAGCCGGCCGACTTCCCCGACGCCAACGTGGGCGACACCCTGGCCGGGACGACCGCCGGACCGCTGGACTACAACCAGTACGGCGGGTACACCATGGTCGCGAGCGAGATCGGCACCCTGGAGAGCGGCGGCCTGGAGCGGGAGTCGACGCGCCGGCAGAGCGACCGGGAGCTGGCGGTGGCGACGTACAACGTCGAGAACCTCGACCCGTCCGACGACACCTTCGCCGCGCACGCCGAGGCGATCGTGCGCAACCTCGCCTCGCCCGACATCGTGTCCCTGGAGGAGATCCAGGACGACAACGGCACCACGGACGACGGCACGGTCACCGCCGGCGCCACGGTCGGCAAGCTGATCGACGCGATCGTCGCGGCGGGCGGCCCGCGCTACGACTGGCGGGGCATCGACCCGGTGGACGGGCAGGACGGCGGCCAGCCCGGCGGCAACATCCGCCAGGCGTTCCTGTTCAACCCCGAGCGGGTCTCCTTCACCGACCGCGGGGCCGGCGACGCCACCACCGCGACCCAGGTGACCAAGGTGCGCGGGAAGGCGGCGCTGACCCACTCGCCCGGCCGCGTCGCCCCGGCGGACGCCGCCTGGGAGGACAGCCGCAAGCCGCTGGCCGGCGAGTTCGTCTTCCGCGGCCGGACCGTCGTCGTCATCGCCAACCACTTCAACTCCAAGGGCGGCGACCAGGGCCTGACGGCGCAGTACCAGCCGCCGTCGCGAAGCTCGGAGACCCAGCGCCACGCGCAGGCGAGGGTGCTCAACACCTTCGTCAAGGACATCCTGGCCACCCAGAAGAACGCGGACGTCGTCGCCCTCGGCGACATCAACGACTTCGAGTTCTCGACGACCACCCGCATCCTGGAGGACGACGACGCCCTGTGGTCGGCGGTCAAGTCGCTGCCGAGGAGCGAGCGTTACTCGTACGTCTACCAGGGCAACAGCCAGGTGCTCGACCAGATCCTGGTCAGCCCGTCGATCCGGTGGGGCGGGCGCCTGTCGTACGACAGCGTGCACGTCAACGCCGAGTTCCACGACCAGATCAGCGACCACGACCCGCAGGTGCTGCGGTTCCGTCCCTGACCCGGTCCGGTGGCGGCGGGTTCAGCGCGGTACGAGACCGAGCGCGTGGTCGTACCGGCTGACCCCGCCGCCACCGGTCAGACCGGGCCAGTTCTGCACCCGCCTCCACAGGTCCGATCCCGAGCCGATGCCGTCGCCCGGCGCGGCGAGGGCGTCGATGTGGGCCCGGGCGCTCTCCCACTCCGCGTAGTTGAGGACGCGGGTGCCGTCGGTGCTGAGGTGGAAGTGGGCGGAGACGGCCCCGGGGCGCGGCTCCGGGTCGCTCTGAAGGGCCTCGAGGACGGCGTCCACCCAGGCGCGCTGCCGGTCGGGGTCGGGGCCCTCGAACTCCACGTCGACGATGACGACGCAGCCGGGGACGGGCGCCGGTCCGTGGTCGCGGACGAGGCTGCGGTAGTGCCGGTACCTGCCGAGCCACAGCCGCTCGATGCCCGGCACGGCGGTGTCGATCTCGTCGACGCGTTCCTGGCGGTGGGTCCGGAAGAAGTCCTCGTAGGCCTGTTCGTCGGCCCACTGCGAGTGGTGCAGCAGGGTGCTGCCGTCGTGGCCGGTGTAGACGTGGTAGCCGAGCAGGCCGTCGGCGGGCCAGGGCCGGTTCTCCCAGGTCCGGGCGATGGCGTCGACGGTCTGCCGCTGCCGCTCGGGGGTGCCCACCTTCCAGGTGCTGAAGAACGGCGCCCGGACGTCGGGGCGGGCGAGTTCGGGGTGGGCGTCGGTACGGCGGGTCATGCCGGCCTCCGGGGTTCGTGGTTCGTCGGTGCACGCACCACCCTCGGGCCTCGACCAAGGTTGAGGTCAAGTGCCGCCCGGCCGGACACACGTGAGGAGGGGCCCGCGGACGGGCCCCTCCTCACGCCGTGGCCTCAGCAGGGCCCGGTGCGACGGCGC
>MUMD01000218.1 GCA_002155895.1 Streptomyces rochei | reverse complement strand
GGTCACCCACTCCGCCTCGTCGCGTGGCTGGCCACGGACGAGGCGGAGTGGGTGACCGGTCAGGTCGTCGACTCGGAGGGAGGATTCAGGCGGTGACCGGCGGCCCGGCTCAGAGCCGGGACAGCTCGTCCACCAGATCGTCCAGGCCCAGCGAACCCTGGGAGAGCGCCGCCATGTGCCACGCCTTCGGGTCGAAGGCGTCACCGTGGCGCTTGCGGGCGTTCTCCCGGCCCAGCAGCCACGCCCGTTCGCCGAGCTTGTAGCCGATCGCCTGGCCCGGGATCGTCAGGTACCGGGTCAGCTCGCTCTCCACGAAGTCCGCCGGGCGGCTGCTGTGCGCGCCGAAGAACTCCTGCGCCAGCTCCGGCGTCCAGCGCTCGCCCGGGTGGAACGGCGAGTCCGCGGGGATCTCCAGCTCCAGGTGCATGCCGATGTCCACGATGACCCGGGCGGCCCGCATCATCTGCGCGTCAAGGTAGCCGAGCCGCTGCTCCGCGTCCGTGAGGAAGCCCAGCTCGTCCATCAGCCGCTCCGCGTACAGCGCCCAGCCCTCGGCGTTGGCGCTCACCATGCCGACCGACGCCTGGTACCGGGACAGGTCCTCGGCGACGTGCGCCCACTGGGCGAGCTGGAGGTGGTGGCCGGGAACGCCCTCGTGGTACCAGGTCGAGACCAGGTCGTAGACCGGGAAGCGGGTCTGTCCCATCGTCGGCAGCCAGGTGCGGCCGGGGCGGGAGAAGTCCTCCGACGGAGGCGTGTAGTACGGGGCCGCCGCGCTGCCGGGCGGGGCGATGCGCGACTCCACCTTCCGCACCCGCTCGGCCAGTTCGAAGTGGGTGCCGTCCAGCGCCTCGATCGCCTGGTCCATCAGGCCCTGCAGCCAGTCGCGGACCTCGTCGACGCCCTCGATGTGCTTGCCGTGCTCGTCCAGGTGCGCCAGCGCCACCCAGGGCGTCTCGGCGCCCGGCAGGATCTTCTCCGCCTCCTGCCTCATCTCGCCCAGCAGGCGGTGGTACTCGGCCCAGCCGTACGCGTACGCCTCGTCCAGGTCCAGGTCCGTGCCGTTGTAGTAGCGCGACCAGCGGGCGTAGCGCTCGCGGCCCACGGTGTCCGGAGCGCCCTCGATCGCCGGGGCGTACACGTCGCGCATCCAGTCCCGCAGCTCCACCACCGCCGCCGTGGCGCCCCGGGCCGCCTCGTCCAGCTCGGCGCGCAGCGCGTCGGGTCCGGCGGACGCGAAGTCCTCGAACCAGCCCCGGCCCTCGCCCGTGTCCGCCCACTCGCCGAGCTGCTCCACGAAGGTGGCGGTCGGCCGCGGCGACGCGTACAGCTTGCGTTCCAGGCCCAGGGCCAGGGACTCGCGGTACCCCCCGAGCGCCGCCGGTACCGCGCGCAGCCGCTCGGCGATCCGCGCCCAGTCCTCCTCCGTCTGGGTCGGCGTCACCGTGAAGACCTCGCGCACCGCGTGCGCGGCGGTGCCCATGTTGCCGACCGAGCGCAGACCCTCGTCCGCCTCGTGCACCGCGAGTTCCGCCGTCAGGCGCTCGCGCAGCAGCCGGGCGCAGCGGCGCTCCACGTCGCTGTCCCCGCCCGGCCGGCGCTCCGCCTCGTCCAGCCGCACGAGCGTGGCCCGCGCCAGCTCCGCGAGCGCCTCCTGCCCGGCGGGCGAGAAGTCGGGCAGACGGCTGGAGCTCTCCGGGACACCGAGGAACGTACCGGTGACCGGGTCGAGGGCGATGAGTTCGTCGACGTAGGCGTCGGCGACCTGGCGGGGCAGCGGGCTCTTGGTCTCTGACATGCGGACATAGTCATACGGATACCGGTGCCGCGTCAGCCCGCTTCGCCCGCCCGACGCCACGGGCGGCCGGATTTCGCTCAGGGCGTGGCGGCGGGCGCGGCGGGCGGCAGCAGGGGACCGCACTCCCACTGCTGGAAGATCAGCCGGGTCTCGACCCGGGCCACCTCCCGCCGCGAGGTGAACTCGTCCAGGACCAGCCGCTGCAGATCGGTCATGTCCGCGACCGCGACATGGACCAGATAGTCGTCCGGGCCGGTCAGATGGAAGACGGTGCGCGACTCCGGGAGCGCCCGGATCCGCTCCACGAACGGCCCGACCAGCTCCCGCCGGTGCGGGCGCACCTGCACCGAGAGCAGCGCCTGGAGGCCGCGCCCCAGCTTCGCCGGGTCCAGTTCGAGCCGGTGCCCGAGGATCACCCCGGCACGCCGCAGCCGGGACACCCGGTCCAGGCAGGTCGACGGTGCGACCCCGACCTGGGCCGCGAGGTCGCGGTAGGTGGTCCGGGCGTCGTTCTGCAGCAGCCGCAGCAGGTGGAGATCGACCGGATCCAGTACGACAGATTCCGCCATCGGCCGAACGTAGCACGGTCACCGACCCGGCCGACCCGGTCGGTGTTCACCCTTCGGCCCATGGACTCTGCGCGCACGCACTCGACGTCACCGTCCGACGACGTACGCACCACCGGCCCCACGGGCAGGGCACTGGCCACCGAGGCCGTGCACGCCGGCCGCGACGATCTCGCGGCCCTGGGACTGCACGCCCCGCCCATCGACCTGTCCACGACCTACCCCTCGTACGACAGCCGCGGCGAGGCCGCCCGCATCGACGCGTTCGCCACCACCGGCGCCGACCCGGACGGCCCGCCGGTCTACGGCCGCCTCGGCAATCCGACCGTCGCCCGCTTCGAGACGGCGCTGGCCCGGCTGGAGGGGACCGAGGCCGCGGTCGCCTTCGCCAGCGGCATGGCCGCGCTCAGCGCCGTCCTGCTGGTGCGGGCGTCGGCGGGACTGCGGCACGTCGTCGCGGTGCGGCCCCTGTACGGCTGCAGCGACCACCTGCTGACCGCCGGGCTGCTCGGGTCCGAGGTCACCTGGACCGACCCGGCGGGCATCGCGGACGCGCTGCGCCCGGACACCGGTCTGGTGCTCGTGGAGTCGCCGGCCAACCCCACGCTGGCCGAGGTGGACCTGCGGGCCGTCGCCCACGCCTGCGGTTCGGTGCCGCTGCTCGTGGACAACACCTTCGCCACCCCCGTGCTCCAGCGCCCGGCCGGCCACGGTGCCCGGCTGGTGCTGCACAGCGCCACCAAGTACCTCGGCGGGCACGGGGACGTGCTGGCCGGAGTCGTGGCCTGCGACGAGGAACTGGCCGGGCGGCTGCGCCAGGTCCGCTTCGCCACGGGCGGCGTACTGCACCCGCTCGCCGGCTACCTCCTGCTGCGCGGGCTGTCGACCCTGCCCGTGCGGGTGCGGGCCGCCTCCGCCAACGCCGCCGTGCTGGTGGAGCGTCTCGCCGCCGACCCGCGGGTGGCCCGCGTGCACTATCCGCGCATCGGCGGCGCGATGGTCTCCTTCGAGGTCCACGGCGACCCGCACGAGGTCATCGGCCGCGTCCGTCTGATCACCCCCGCCGTCAGCCTCGGCAGCGTCGACACGCTCATCCAGCACCCGGCGTCCATCAGCCACCGCATCGTGGACGCCGACGACCGGCGGGGCGCCGGGGTCGGCGACCGGCTGCTGCGGCTGTCGGTCGGCCTGGAGGACGTCGACGACCTGTGGGCCGACCTGGACCGGGCCCTGGGGGAGCGGACCGCCGGGGCGTCCTCCTCGCGGGAGGCGCTGGTGCGGGCCGACTGACGGCCGCGGCCGGTCCACTTCCGGGGACGCCGCGATCGGTCCACTCCCGGCGACGCCGTGACCGGTCCACTCCCGGCGACGCCGGGGGCCGGTTCAGTCCCGGCCGATCCGCTGTCCCTGCGGCAGCCGCGCCGCGGCCCGGGACGCGGAGTCCAGTCGGGCCGTGATGACCAGGGTCCCCTCCTCGATCTGGTAGTCGAGGGGGAGGCCCAGGCCGCGCATCGCGGCGACCATGCCGGTGTTCGACGCCTGGGTCACCGCGTACACGCTCGCGCAGTCCGTCTCGGCCGCCATGGCCACGAGCCGGCCGAGGAGTTCGCCGCCGATGCCCCGGTGCTGCCAGGCGTCCTCGACCAGCAGGGCGACCTCCGTCTCGTCCCCGTCCCACAGCAGGTGCCCGAGTCCGACGATCCGCCCCGACGCCGTCTGCGCGGCGAGGGTGCGGCCGAAGCGCGGGCTGAGCAGGTGGTTGAGGTACCGGTCCGCGTCACCGACCGGACCGTGGTAGCGCATCCCCAGCGTCCGCGCGGAGCACCGTTCGTGCATCGCCTTCGCCACCGGGACGTCACGCGTGTCGGCCCGGCGGACGGTGATGTCGCTCCCCTCCGCGAGCGTCAGCACGTCCCGGCCGCGCGGGAGGCGCGGACCGAGGCGGGCGTCCAGTTCGACCAGGGCCCGTGCCCGGGCGAACTCGGCCGGGGTGAAGGGCAGGTACGGGCGCTCCACGGTGATCACGCCGCCCTCCGGGGCGCGCAGCCGCAGTACGGTGTCCTCCAGCGAGCCCTCCGGCGGCACCTCGCCGCCCGGTCGCCCGCCGGCCGCGGCGGGCAGCGAGCGGATGGTGCAGCGGCCCAGCAACTGGCGCAGCGCCAGCGGCAGTTCCGCCGCGTCCTGGGCGGTACGGGCCGCCAGAGCGAGCACCCGGGTGGGCGCGTCCACCAGGTCGTGGGCGTCCGCCCGCTCGGTCCAGGTGTCGGCGCCGCCCGCCGCCGACACCACCTCCACCAGTTCGGTCGCGGTCAACTCGCCCGGGGCGCGCAGCAGGAACTCGTCCACCGTGCCCTCGGCCAGCGGGTGCGTCTGCAGGCTCAGGATGTCCACCCGCCGTTCCGCGAGGGCTGCGCACAGCGCGGCCAGTGATCCGGGCGTGTCGCGCACCGTGGTCCGCATCCGCCACAGGGCGCTGTCGACGCCCTCGCCGCCGTCGTCGGCGCGGCCGTCGGCGGCGGTGTCGTTCCCGATCCCGGCCCCGGCTCCGGCCCCGGCGCCCGCCCCGCTCCCGGCCGCCGGCGCGGACGGCGGCCGGGAGCCGGTATCGTCCGTCGGCGGCGCGTGTCCGTGGCGCCGTGTCCACCGGGTACGGAAGCCCGCCGTGACCGCCAGTGCCGCCATCGAGGCGAGCAGCATCACCGGTACCCCGGGGACGTGTTCGGCGAGGTGCGCCACGGCATGCGTCACATCGGACATGTCTCGACTCATGCGGCCACTGTGAAGGAACGGTGTTGCGTGATCACGAACGCCCTGTGACGTCTGGGTAAAGAAGGCTTCCCGGGTATTCGTCGCATTTCGCCCGACGGGCGTCGCCGGACCGCGCACCGGGGGATGACGCCGGTGCGCGACCCGACCGACAGGCTACGGGACGCTACTGACCGACGCGGCCCGGCTGGAGCACCTTGGTGAACAGCACCGTGCCGTCCTGCTCGCGCAGCCGGACCGTCATCTCCGCGCTGTCACCGTCGATCTGGACCTCGCCGAAGAACTGGTAGCCGCCCGCGGGCGACACGTTCGAGGCGGTCGGCGCCTTCACGAAGACCCGCTCGGGTCCGAAGGTCCCGTCGAGCGCGCTGGCCGGGAAGGCACCCGCGTTGAGCGGCCCCGACACGAACTCCCAGAACGGCTCGAAGTCCGCGAACGCCGCCCGCGAGGGCTGGTAGTGCTGGGCCGACGTGTGGTGGACGTCCGCCGTCAGCCACACCGTCCCGGTGATCCGCCGGTGCTTGACGAACCGCAGCAACTCGGCGATCTGCAGCTCGCGTCCGAGCGGCGCGCCGGGGTCGCCCTGCGCGATCGCCTCGATGTTCGCCTTCCCCTCGCCGCCGTCGGGCACGACGAGCCCGATCGGCATGTCGGCGGCGATGACCTTCCACACCGCGCGCGAGCGCGACAGTTCGCGCTTGAGCCACTCCAACTGCTCGCGGCCCAGGATGCCCTGCGGGTCGGTCCGCTGGTCGCCGGCGGAGTTGGCGTTGCGGTACGTGCGCATGTCCAGGACGAACACGTCCAGCAGCGGGCCCTGGCGCAGCACCCGGTGCACGCGGCCCTCCCGCCCGCCGGGGCGCAGGGTGGAGATCGGGAAGTACTCGGCGAACGCGCGCCGGGCCCGGGCGGCCAGCACGTCCACGCTCTTCTCCGTGTACCGGCCGTCGGTCTCCGCGATGGTCTGCCCCGGGTACCAGTTGTTGCGCACCTCGTGGTCGTCCCACTGGACGACCGACGGCACCCGGGCGTTGAAGCGGCGCAGGTTCTCGTCGAGCAGGTTGTAGCGGAAGTTGCCGCGGAACTCGGCGAGGGTCTCGGCGACCTTCGACTTCTCCTCGGTGGTGATGTTCCGCCAGGTGCTGCCGTCGGGCAGCTCGGCCGTCGCGGAGATGGGGCCGTCGGCGTAGATGGTGTCGCCGCTGCACAGGAAGAAGTCCGGGTCCAGGGCGCCCATCGCCTCGTAGATGCGGTAGCCGCCGAGGTCCGGGTTGATGCCCCAGCCCTGGCCCGCCAGGTCGCCGGACCACACGAAGCGCACCCCCTCGCGCCGGCGCACCGGCACCGTGCGGAAGGTGCCCGGCACCGGCTCGCCGGTGCGGCGCGGGTCGTCCGGGTCGGCGAGGAGCACGCGGTAGTGGATCTGCTCGCCGGGCGGCAGGCCGCGCAGCCGGGTCGTGCCGGTGAAGTCGGTGTCCGCCCCGAGCAGCGGCCCGTGCCAGCGGCGCGGGTTGCGGAACGACTCGGTCGCGGACGTCTCGACGATCATCCGGGCCGGCCGGTCGGACCGCACCCACACCAGACCCGAGTGGGAGGTCACGTCTCCCGTCTGCACGCCCCACCCCGCACCCGGCCGCCCGGAACGCGCGAACGCCGGCGCGGCCCCGAGGGCGGTGGGCAGGGTCAGGGCCGCGGACGCGGCCAGGGAGCCGCGCAGCACGCTGCGACGGCCGGGCAACGGACGGTGTGACATGGATGCGCCTCCAGCGACGTCCAGGGACGGGATCCGGCCAGTGTGTCGGGCCGGTGTGCGCAGTCAGACCTACTGGGGCGGCGCGGCGCCCACGGAAACGGCGCGTGAACAACCGGCCGCCCGCGCCGCCGCGCCGGCCCCCTCACACGGCCCTCGCCAGCGACTCCACTGCCGCCCGGATCCGTCCCGGCGTCAGATGCGCGTACCCCAGGACCAGGCGCACCGCCCGGCGAGCCGCCTCGTCGCCGCCCGCGCCGTGCCCGTACTCGGCCAGCGCGCGCACCGCGATCCCGGCGTCCGCGGCGCGCGCGAGGAAGTGCTTCTCGGGGCCGTACCGCTCGGGGAGGGTGGCGATGGCGTGGAGCCCGGCGGCGATGCCGGACACCCGCGAACCGGGGAAGTGCTCCTCGAGGGCGGCGACCAGCACATCGCGCCGCTCCCGGTAGGCGCGCTGGCACAGGCGCAGTTGGCGGTCGTACTCGCCGCGCTCCACGAAATGGGCGAAGAGCGCCTGGTCGAGAGCGGGATGACCGAGGTCGGTGGTGCGCTTGCGCTCGACGACGTCGTCCGCCAGCCACTCCGGCACCAGCAGCCAGCCCAGCCGCAGTCCGGGGGCCAGGGACTTGCTGACCGAACCGGTGTAGGCGACGCGTTCGGGATCGAGCCCCTGGAGCGCGCCCACGGGAGCCCGGTCGTAGCGGAAGTCGCCGTCGTAGTCGTCCTCC
>MUMD01000217.1 GCA_002155895.1 Streptomyces rochei | reverse complement strand
GACGGGCGCGCCCGTCAGGTCACCGCGCAGGTACAGGAAGCCGAGGAGGGCCGCCACCGAGCCGAGCGCCGCCGACAGGGCCGTGGTCGTCGCCGACACCGCCATGAGGCGGCCGGGGCCCAGGCCGATCGCCGACAGTCCCGGGCGGGGGCGCGTCCCGGGATCGGCGCGGGCCACGGCGACCGCCAGGTACACCGTGGCGGCCAGCGGCGCCGCGCACCAGGCGAGGCGCAGGGAGGAGGCGCCGGGCGCGTCGGGGTGGGTCAGCGCGTGTCCGAGGGCGCACAGCAGCAGGAAGCCCGTGCCCGCCGACGCCGACGCGACCAGCAGGCGGCGCAGTTGGACGGCGAGGCGGGCGGCGCGGGTCAGGCGGAGAGCGAGCACGCCGCCCGGCCTTCCGCTCCGGGGGTGCCGGGGGTCCCGGTGGCGACCGCGGTCTCCGCGACCGGCGGCAGGTGCACGGTCCGCACCCGCCGCCCGTCCAGCAGGGCGACCGTGCGGTCCGCGAGCGCGGCGGTCCGCGCGTCACTCGTGGCGAGCAGGACCGTGATGCCGTGCGAGCGGGCCGCCGTGGTGAGCGTGCGCAGGACGTGCGCGCGGTCGGCCCAGTGCAGCGGCGCCGTCGGCTCGTCGGCGAACAGCACCGCGGGGGCCACGGCGAGCGCGCGGGCGATGCACACGCGCTGCCGCTCGGCCTGCCGGAGTTCGTGCGGGCGCCTGCGGGCGGCCCGGCCGCCGACGTCGAGACGGTCCAGCCACTCCATGGCGGCGGTCTTGGCCCGGCGCCGGCCGGTGCCGCGCAGCATGAGGGGCAGGGCGGCGTTCTCCCAGGCGTTGAGCTCCGGGACGAGGACCGGGGCGGGGTCGATCCAGCCGAAGCGGTCGCGGCGCAGTCGCTCCCGCTTGAGGGGGCCCATGGTGTGCACCGGCACGCTGTTGAACCAGACCTCGCCGTCCTGCGGCCGGACCATGCCGGACAGGCACCGCAGCAGGGTGGTCTTGCCGCTGCCCCGCGGGCCGCTCACGGCGAGGATCTCGCCCTCGCGGACGCCGACCGACACGCCTTGCAGCGCGGGGGAGCCGTCGTGGTGCGTGAAGTGCAGGGCGCGGGCCCACAGCACGTCGTTGTCCGGCGGAGCCTCCATGGGCGTACACCTCGGTTCTGATCCGTGTTTCCCCGTTCGCTTCCCCCGTACGGGCGAACGAAGGCGGGGCCGATCGGTCACTGGGCACCGTAGGCAGTCGCCGTGGGGAGGCCGGACAGCACACGGCCCCGGGCCGCCGTTTCTCACTCGAACGGGCGGCGCCGGGGCCGGATGATGATCCTCTGGAAGGATGATCAGAGCTTCGTCCACGCCTCCGTCAGCGTGGCGCGCAGGATCTGCTCGATCTCGTCGAAGGTCTCCTGGTTGGAGATCAGCGGCGGGGCGAGCTGGATGACCGGGTCGCCGCGGTCGTCGGCACGGCAGTACAGGCCGTTGTCGAAGAGCGCCTTCGACAGGAAGCCGTACAGGATCCGCTCGGTCTCCTCCTCGTCGAAGGACTCCTTGGTGTTCTTGTCCTTGACCAGCTCGATGCCGTAGAAGAAGCCGTTGCCGCGGACGTCGCCGACGATCGGCAGGTCGAGGAGCTTCTCCAGCGTGGCGCGGAAGTTGCCCTCGTTGTCGAGGACGTGCTGGTTGAGGCCCTCGCGCTCGAACAGGTCGAGGTTGGCGATGCCGACCGCGGCGGAGACCGGGTGGCCGCCGAAGGTGTAGCCGTGCAGGAAGGTGTTGTCGCCCTTGTAGAACGGCTCGGCCAGGCGGTCGGAGATGATGCAGGCGCCGATCGGGGAGTAGCCCGAGGTCATGCCCTTGGCGCAGGTGATCATGTCCGGGACGTAGCCGAACTTGTCGCAGGCGAACGTCGTGCCCAGGCGGCCGAAGGCGCAGATGACCTCGTCCGAGACGAGCAGCACGTCGTACTGGTCGCAGATCTCGCGCACCCGCTGGAAGTACCCGGGCGGGGGCGGGAAGCAGCCGCCCGCGTTCTGCACCGGCTCCAGGAAGACGGCCGCGACCGTCTCCGGGCCCTCGAAGAGGATCTGCTGCTCGATCTGGTCGGCGGCCCAGCGGCCGAAGGCCTCGGGGTCGTCGCCGAAGAGCGGGGCGCGGTAGATGTTGGTGTTCGGCACCTTGTGCGCGCCCGGCACCAGCGGCTCGAAGGGGGCCTTCAGACCCGGCAGGCCGGTGATGGACAGGGCGCCCTGCGGGGTGCCGTGGTAGGCGACCGCGCGGGAGATGACCTTGTACTTGGTCGGCTTGCCGGTCAGCTTGAAGTACTGCTTGGCCAGCTTCCAGGCGGTCTCGACCGCCTCACCGCCGCCGGTGGTGAAGAAGACCTTGTTGAGGTCGCCGGGGGCCTCGTTCGCCAGGCGCTCCGCCAGCTCGACGGCCTTCGGGTGAGCGTAGGACCACACCGGGAAGAAGGCGAGCTCCTGCGCCTGCTTCATGGCGGTCTCGGCCAGCTCCTGGCGGCCGTGACCGGCCTGGACGACGAAGAGGCCGGCGAGACCGTCGAGGTAGCGCTTGCCCTTGTCGTCGTAGATGTGGGTGCCCTCACCGCGGACGATGGTGGGGACGGGGGCGTTCTCGTACGACGACATGCGGGTGAAGTGCATCCACAGGTGGTCGTAGGCGGTCCTGCTGAGGTCCTTGGGGCTGTCGGTGCTCACGATTATCGGGTTCCCCACATATAGGTCTGCTTCTTGAGCTTGAGGTAGACGAAGCTCTCGGTGGAGCGCACTCCGGGGACGGCCCGGATGCGTTTGTTGATGACGTCCAGCAGGTGGTCGTCGTCCTCGCAGACGACTTCCACCATCAGGTCGAAGGAGCCCGCCGTCATCACCACGTACTCGCACTCGGACATGGCCGTCAGCGCGTCGGCGACGGACTCCACGTCGCCCTCGACGTTGACACCGACCATCGCCTGGCGGCGGAAGCCCACGGTGAGCGGGTCCGTCACGGCGACGATCTGCATCACGCCCTGGTCGAGCAGCTTCTGGACGCGCTGGCGCACGGCCGCCTCCGACAGGCCCACGGCCTTGCCGATGGCCGCGTACGGCCGCCGGCCGTCCTCCTGGAGCTGTTCGATGATGGCGAGGGAGACGGCGTCCAACTGGGGACCGCCGCCCCTGGACTCGCGGGAGTCCTTCTGGTCTGCGCTTCGACTGGCCACGACTTCACTGTGCACGACGTATCGACAGTTTCGCAAGCCCGGATCGATGAAATTCGTTGTCTGAAGCGTCTGAGCCGACGGATTTCGCAACACGAAGGCGACCCGGGGTGTTGAAAACGTGGGGTCTCCGTCTAGGGTGGGTGTCTCAGTGTTCGGACACGCGCGACAGCGGCGAGGTCCGAACCGGAGAGACCGAAGAAGACACCGAACTTGGAGGGCCGGCAGTGAGCACCGAGCTGCGTCGTCTGCGCAACTACATCGACGGTGAGTTCCGGGACGCCGCCGACGGACGGACCACCGAGGTGGTCAACCCCGCCACGGGCGAGGCCTACGCGACCGCCCCCCTGTCCGGGCAGGCGGACGTGGACGCCGCCATGGCGGCCGCCGCCGCGGCCTTCCCCGCCTGGCGTGACCTGGTCCCGGCCGAGCGGCAGAAGGCCCTGCTGAAGATCGCGGACGCGTTCGAGGAGCGGGCCGAGGAGCTGATCGCGGCCGAGGTGGAGAACACGGGCAAGCCCATCGGGCTCACCCGCTCCGAGGAGATCCCGCCGATGGTGGACCAGATCCGCTTCTTCGCGGGTGCGGCCCGGATGCTGGAGGGCCGGAGCGCCGGCGAGTACATGGAGGGCCTGACCTCCATGATCCGCCGTGAGCCGATCGGCGTCTGCGCGCAGGTCGCGCCGTGGAACTACCCGATGATGATGGCCGTGTGGAAGTTCGCCCCGGCGCTCGCCGCGGGCAACACGGTCGTCCTCAAGCCGTCCGACACCACCCCCGCCTCGACGGTCCTGATGGCCGACATCATCGGCTCGATCGTCCCCAAGGGCGTCTTCAACGTCGTCTGCGGCGACCGCGACACCGGCCGTCTGATGGTCGAGCACGAGACCCCGGCGATGGCCTCCATCACCGGCTCGGTGCGGGCCGGCATGTCGGTCGCCGAGTCGGCGTCCAAGGACCTCAAGCGGGTCCACCTGGAGCTGGGCGGCAAGGCCCCGGTCGTCGTCTTCGAGGACACCGACATCCCCAAGGCCGTCGAGGGCATCTCGGAGGCGGGCTACTTCAACGCCGGCCAGGACTGCACCGCCGCCACCCGGGTGCTGGTCCACGAGTCGATCCACGACGAGTTCGTGAGCGCGCTGGCGAAGGCCGCGTCCGAGATCAAGACCGGTCAGCCGGACGACGAGGACGTGCTCTACGGCCCGCTCAACAACCCGAACCAGCTGAAGCAGGTCTCCGGGTTCATCGAGCGGCTGCCCGCCCACGCCAAGGTCGAGGCGGGCGGTCACCGGGTCGGCGACAAGGGCTACTTCTACGCCCCGACCGTCGTCTCCGGCCTCAAGCAGGACGACGAGATCATCCAGAAGGAGGTCTTCGGTCCGGTCATCACCGTCCAGTCCTTCCGCGACGAGGACCAGGCGGTCGAGTGGGCCAACGGCGTCGAGTACGCGCTGGCCTCCTCCGTGTGGACCAAGGACCACGGCCGCGCCATGCGGATGTCCAAGCGGCTGGACTTCGGCTGCGTGTGGATCAACACCCACATCCCGCTGGTCGCCGAGATGCCGCACGGCGGCTTCAAGAAGTCCGGCTACGGCAAGGACCTGTCGGGTTACGGCTTCGAGGACTACACGCGGATCAAGCACGTGATGACGTCGCTGGACGCGTGACGGACGCGGTTCCGCACGCGCGGCCCCGGACGGGAGACACCCCGTCCGGGGCCGCGTCGCGTGCGGGCCCGACTCGCCCCGGTGGACAGGGTGTCGGGCCTGGACCGGGCCTCTCGACGCAGCGTCGATTGTCCCCGTGATCGCGGGCGGGGGATCCTGCCTGCCATGCCCCTGCTCCCGAAGACGCCTCCGTTGTCCCGTCGTACCCTCCTGCGCGGCCTGGGCGGTTCCGCCCTGCTCGGCGCGCTGGCCGGCTGCGGCGTACCGGCCGCCTACGTGGCACCCGGCGACCGCGCCGCCACCGACCGGTCCGCCACCGAACGGCGGCTGACCTGGGCGAACTGGCCGCTGTACATCGACACCGACGACGCGGACCCGAGCCGCCGGCCGACGCTGGAGGCGTTCGAGGAGGAGACGGGCATCTCCGTCGCGTACGTCGAGGAGATCAACGACAACGACGAGTTCTTCGGCAAGATCAGTCCGTCGCTGATGAACCACCAGCCCACCGACCGCGACCTGATCGTCATCAGCGACTGGATGTGCGGCCGGTTCGTACGGCTCGGCTGGGTGCAGGAGATGGACCGCTCGCACCAGCCGAACGTCACCCGGTACCTGGACCCGCTGCTGCGTTCGCCCGCCTTCGACCCCGGCCGCGCGTTCACCGTGCCCTGGCAGTCCGGTATCACCGGCATTGCCTACAACCGCCGCCGGCTCGGCCGGGAGGTGCGGCACGTCTCCGACCTGTGGGCGGACGACCTCAAGGGGCGGGTGACCCTGCTGTCCGGCATGGACGAGGCGTTCGCGCTGCTGATGCAGGGCAACGGCGTGGACATCACCGACTGGACGGCGGACGACTTCCACACGATGTGCGACCAGGTGGAGAGGCAGGTGGCCCGGGGCCAGGTCCGCCGCTTCACGGGCAACGACTACATCAAGGACCTCTCCAGCGGCGATGTCCTGGCCTGCCAGGCGTACTCCGGTGACGTGATCCAGCTCCAGGCGGACGACCCGGACATCGAGTTCGTCATCCCCGAGGAGGGCGCCGAGCTGTGGTCGGAGTCGTTGATGATCCCCAACCTGGCCCGCCACAAGGCCAACGCCGAGCGGCTGATCGACTTCTACTACCGGCCGGAGGTCGCCGCCGAGCTGGCCGCCTGGGTCAACTACGTCTGCCCGGTCCCCGCCGCCCGGGACGTGCTCGCCTCCTCCGACGACGAGGAGACGGCCGCGCTGGCCGAGGACCCGCTGATCTTCCCGGACGCGGCGATGCGCGAACGGCTCGCGATAGCGCGGGACATCGCGGCGGGGGAGCGGGCGGAGTTCGCCAAGCGGTGGAACGGCATCGTCGGGGTGTAGCAGACTGGCCGCGTGAGTAATTCTCCAGGTGATGAAAAGGTGGGCGCGGCGGTCACGCTGGGGCTGCTGGCCGCCTGGGCGCTGCACGACGCCGAGGAACTGGCGACCGTGCCGGGCCGGTGGCGGCGTGAGCTGCCCGCCCTGCGCGAGCGGTTCCCCACCGTGCCGGAGGCGGTGTGGCGGCGGGCGGGGTCGGTGGAGGGCCGGGAGTTCGCGGTGGCGGTCGGGGCGATGGCCGCGGTCGTGGCCGCCGCGTCCGCCGCGGGCCGGCTCACCGGAGGCCGGTCGGCGGTGTACCGGACGGCGCTGGACGCCTTCGGTCTGCACGGCCTGGTCCACCTCGCCCAGGCGGGACTGGTGCGCGGTTACACACCGGGGTCCGCGACCTCGTCGCTCGTCGTCGTCCCGTTCACGCTCTGGGCCCGCCACCGGCTGCGCCGCGCCGGTGTACTGCGCCCCACGCGCCCGCGCGACCTCGCCGTGGGTCTCGGCCTCGCGGGCGTGGCGACGGTCGGGGCGCACGCGGTGGGGCGGTGGCTGACGGGGGTCACTTCAGCGCGGCGACGGTGATCGCGTCGACGACCGGGTTCCGCTCCGCGCTCTTGGCGTCGGTGGCGTTGACCGAGTAGACCAGCGTGCGGCTCAGATCGCGGGTGCCGCCGATGAGCGTGCTGTAGCCGTAGCGGGACCCCGACTTGCCCCAGAAGGCCCGGCCGCCGACCTCCTGGTACTCCAGCCCGGCGCTGCGGGGCGCCCCGGAGACCCCCGCCGGGGTCGTGAACATCTCCTCCAGCTGCGGCTGCGGCTGCGGCACGATCCTTCCCCGGAACAGCTTCGTGAGCAGCTTCTCCAGGTCGGCGGTGGTGGAGATCATGTCGCCGGCCGCCCAGCGGTCCGCCTGGTTCCACTCGGTCACGTCGAGCAGCCTCGTCGTCCCGCCCGGCCCCGCCACCGCCTGATAACCCCGGTTGTGGGGACCCCGGATGCGGGGGTCGGTGCCCGGGAAGTACGTGTGGTGCATGCCGGCCGGGCGCAGGACCAGACGCGTGGCCTCGGAGGCGTACGAGCGTCCCGTCACCCGCTCGATCAGCAGGCCGAGGAACGTGTAGTTGATGTTCCGGTACTGCTGCCGCGTCCCGGGAGTGAAGCCCTCCGGTCCCTCGGCGACGGCCGACTCCGCGACCCTGCGCGGGGTGAGCGTCTCGAAGCGGTGTGCGTACACCTGCGCGAAGTCGTCGCCGAGGCTGACGCCCGGCTTGATGCCGCTGGTGTGGTTCAGCAGGTGGCGCACGCTGATCGGCTGATCGAACTCCGGCGTGAACAGCTCCGGGAGGTAGCCCTGGACCGGCGCGTCGAGGTCGATCTCGCCCTGTGCGGCGAGCCGCAGGACGGTGGCGGCGGTGACGACCTTGGTGATCGAACCGGCCCGGAAGCGGGCGTCGGGGTGCGCCGGCCGGTCACTGGTCAGGTCGCGCACGCCCGCGCTGCCGTGCCAGTCGCCGTCGGGGTCGCCGACCCGCACGAGGGCGGCGGTGGCGTGCTGGTCCGGGAGCCCGTCGAGGGCGGTGCGCAGCGCCGCCCCGTCCGGTGCGCGGCCGTCGGCGGCGGAAGCCGTGGCGGGCGGCGCGGCGAGGGCCGGGGCCGCCGACGGGCCTGCGGCGAGGGCGAGGACCGCGGCGGCGGCGAGGACGGTGTGGGTACGGGCACGCATCGACTGCTCCCGGGGTGAAGGCGGTTGCGGCGGAAGGGACGTTGATCATCCTGGTGCGCCGCGCCCCGGGGCGGATCGTCGGTGAGGAGGGTGCCCGCCCCGTGCCGGGAGTCGGGGAACCCCCTTACGCGGGACGGGAATTGTGCGGGGCATCCCGTACGGGGGCGGGGCGGGCTCCGTCGGCGGCGCGCAGGGCGCACAGTGTGTCGATGCGGTTGGTGGTGATCGAGTCGACGCCCAGCGCGATCAGCCGGCGCATGGAGCGACGGGTGTCGGGGGTCCACACCGACAGCAGGCAGCCGTCGCCGCGGACCCGTTCGACCAGGGCCTTGTTCACCAGCCCGAACCGGTAGTTGAGCCACTTCGGCCGCACCGCCGCGAGCAGCGCGGGCCGCGGCGGCGCCGCCGTCGTCCAGGTCATCGCGATCTCGGCGGCGGGGTCGGCGGCGCGCACCGCGAGCATGGCGGCGGGGCCGGCCGTGTAGTACACGCGGTCCCGGGCGCCGCACTCGCGCACCACGTCCACGATCCGCCGCACCGCCCGCTCGCCCGGACCGCCCGGCAGGTCCAGCATCAGCCGACTGCCGTCGGTCGCGGCCAGCGCCTCGGCCAGCGTCGGCACCCTGCCCGCCGTCAGCCCCCGCACCTCGTCGGCCGACAGGGACCGCAGCGGCCGGTCGTGCCGCCACAGCCGCTTCAGCGTCTCGTCGTGCAGCAGCACGGGTACGCCGTCCCGGGTGAGGCGCACGTCGGTCTCGACCGCGTCCGCACCGCGGTCGAGCGCGGAACGCAGCGAGCCGATCGTGTTCTCGCGGTGCCGGTACGGGTCGCCGCGGTGGGCCACGGCGGTCACAGCGCGTACGGGGGTCATGAGGGGTTCCGTCTCAGGAGGCGAGCCAGGCGGCGGTGTACGTGTCGATCTCGTCCCTGATCCGGGACTTGCCCGGCGCGTCCAGGAACGACGCCTCGACCGCGTTCTTCGCCAGGTCGGCGAGACCGCGCTCGTCGAGCCCGAGGAGCCGGGCGGCGACGGCGTACTCGTTGTTGAGGTCGGTGCCGAACATCGGCGGGTCGTCGGAGTTGACCGTCACCAGCACCCCGGCGTTCACGAACTCCTTGATCGGGTGTTCGTCCAGGGTGCGCACCGCGCGGGTGGCGATGTTCGAGGTCGGGCAGACCTCCAGCGGGATGCGCCGCTCCGCGAGGTGGGCCAGTAGCGCGGGGTCCTGGGCGGAGCTGGTGCCGTGCCCGATGCGCTCGGCGCGCAGGTCGGTGAGCGCGTCCCACACCGTCTGCGGGCCGGTGGTCTCGCCCGCGTGCGGCACCGAGTGCAGCCCGGCGGCGATCGCGCGGTCGAAGTACGGCTTGAACTGCGGGCGGGCGACCCCGATCTCCGGTCCGCCGAGCCCGAAAGAGACCAGGCCCTCCGGGCGCAGCCGGTCGTCGGTGGCGAGCCGCGTCGTCTCCTCGGCGGACTCCAGACCGGCCTCGCCCGGAATGTCGAAGCACCAGCGCAGCACGGTCCCGAACTCGGCCTCCGCCGCCTTGCGGGCGTCCTCGATCGCGGCCATGAAGGCGCCCTCGTCGATGCCGCGCCGGGTGGAGGAGAACGGGGTGATGGTCAGCTCGGCGTACCGCACCTGCTGCCGGGCCATGTCCCGGGCCACCTCGTACGTCAGCAGCCGGACGTCCTCGGGGGTGCGGATCAGGTCGACGACGGACAGGTACACCTCGATGAAGTGCGCGAAGTCCGTGAAGGTGAAGTAGTCGACCAGGGCCTCGGGATCGGTGGGGACCTTGGAGTCGGGGTGGCGCGCGGCCAGTTCCGAGACGATGCGCGGGGAGGCGGAGCCGACGTGGTGGACGTGCAGTTCGGCCTTGGGCAGTCCGGCGATGAAGGCGTGCAGATCGCGGGGGACGGCGGGGTCGACGAGGTGCTCGGTCAAGGGTTCCTCCCCAGGGCGGCGTCCCCGGGCCGCGCGGGCGGCGGCGGGACGCGGGTGATCGGCTGATCGGTGGTCCGGGGATCATCGTAGGCCGGTCTCACGCCGGACGGGCGGGGCCCGTAGCATGACGGGCACGATCGACCCAGGGGGACGGAAGATGACGGACGCGACACGGCCGGGCGGGGACTCCAACGGCGCCAACGATCCTTGGGCGCCCCCGGAGAGCAAGCCGTCGCTGGAGAAGAACCGGGATGCCGCGCCGGGAGTGCCGCAGCAGCCGGCCCCGCCCGCCGCCGGTGACGTGCCGCCCTGGCAGCCGCCGCCGTCCGCGCAGCCGCCGTCCGTGCACGACCAGGCCACGGTCGTCTCGATGCCCGCCGCCGGCTTCCCGCCGCCCGAGTCCGCGGTGCCGCCACCGCCGATCGCGCCCGGCGGCCCGGCGGTCCCGGGCGGATACGGCTACCCCGCCTACCCTCAGGGGGGCTACGGCTGGGGCGGCGCCCCGCTGCCCCCGCAGAACGGCATGGGCACCGCGGCGATGGTGCTCGGCATCCTGGCCTGCTGCATGTTCTGCGCGTACGGCATCGTCTCGCTGGTGCTCGGCATCCTCGCCGTGGTCTTCGGCATCAAGGGACGCCGCAAGGCCGAGCGCGGCGAGGCGAACAACCACGGGCAGGCCCAGGCGGGCTTCATCATGGGCATCATCGGCATCGTCCTCGGCATCGCCGTGATGGCCCTGCTCGCCGTCGGGATCATCGCCGCGATCAACGACGACTCGGAGTACGACGACCCCTACTACGGCGCCCCGCGGCCGGCGGCGGTCTCCGTGGCGGCCGCACCGGCGCACGGCTGAGCGGCCGGACAGAGCAAGCCCAGGCGGCTGACGCCCGCGGACCGATCCCGTGGGCGTCAGCCGCCTTCGCGCACTCGCTCCCGGCGTCAGTCGCCTTCGCGCACTCGCTCCCGGCGTCAGCCGCCTTCGCGCAGCCGCTCCCGCGCCACCATCAGCGCGAACCCGAGCAGATTCGGCCCCCGCCACCGCCGCGGGTCGCTCGCCGCCTCGTCGTCCGCGGCCAGGCCGATGCCCCACACCCGGTCCACGGGGCTCGCCTCGACCAGCACCCGGTCGCCCGTGTGCACCAGGAACTCCCGCAGCGCGGGGTCCGAGGCGAACTTGTGGACGCTGCCCTCGACGACGATCGGGAAGCGCTCCCGCTCCCACACCGCCTCGTCGAAGCCGCGCACCAGCCGCCCCGCCTTCTTGGCCTCGGCCGGGTGCGCCGCGGCCAGCACCCGCCGCTCGGCCTCCGTGTCCCCGAAGAGCCGGGCCTTGCCCGCCATCATCCAGTGCTCCGCCGTCGTGTACTCCACCCCGGCCACGGTGAACGGCGACGGCCACCACTGGCTCAGACAGCTCGGCCCGATCCGGCCGTCCGGGCGCGGCCGGTGCCCCCAGAAGAGCAGGTACTTGATCCGCTCGCCGGCCCGCACCCGCTCGACCAGCGCCTCCCGGCTGTCGATGACTTCCCGCGCCGACATGTGCCCTTCCGTTCCCCCGACCGCCCCCGTGATCCTTTCCATGCACGCGAGTGTGGCACGCGCCACTGACACTCCGTCCGTCCTTTTCCGTGGCGACTCGACACCTGGTCGACAGATTCCGTCGCGTAACCAAATGGCAACAACGGAATCACTTGTTGGTGGTCTAGTGCTCTGTCAGGATCGGCACTCACATCGAGCCTGAGCCACGCCGGCCCCCGTCATGGGGAGACCGAGGAGAGCCGACATGCACAACCCGGGCAACGCCACCCCGGACCGATTCCCGGCCCAGGACCGCTTCGCGGACGGGGCCCAGTACATCGCGGGACGCCTCACGAAGGGCACCTCCGGACGCACCCACACCGTCGTCGACCCGGCGACCGGCGAGGAGGTCCTGACCTACGAACTCGCCGGCCCCGACGACGTCGACGCGGCCGTCGCCGCCGCGCGGGCGGCGTTCCCCGGCTGGGCCGGCGCCACCCCCGGCGAGCGCTCCGACGCCCTGCACCGGTTCGCCGCCGTGCTCGCCGAGCGCGCCGAGGACTTCGCCCGTGCCGAGTCGCTCCAGTGCGGCAAGCCCCTGAAGCTGACCCGCGAGTTCGACGTGCCGGGCACGGTCGACAACGCGGCCTTCTTCGCCGGCGCCGCCCGGCACCTCCAGGGCCAGTCGGCGGGGGAGTACTCCGGCGACCACACCTCGTACGTGCGCCGCGAGCCGATCGGTGTCGTCGGGTCCATCGCGCCCTGGAACTACCCGCTCCAGATGGCCGCGTGGAAGATCCTCCCGGCGATCGCCGCGGGCAACACCATCGTGCTGAAGCCCGCCGAGATCACCCCGCTGACCTCCCTGATGTTCGCCCAGGCCGCCAGCGAGGCCGGCATCCCCGACGGAGTGATCAACATCGTCACCGGCACCGGGAAGGAGGCCGGTGAGCACCTGGTCGGCCACCCGGACGTCGCGATGACCTCCTTCACCGGCTCCACCGCCGTCGGCAAGCGCGTCGCCGAGGTCGCCACCGCGACCGTCAAGCGCCTCCACCTGGAGCTGGGCGGCAAGGCGCCCTTCCTCGTCTTCGACGACGCCGACCTCGACGCCGCCGTCCACGGCGCGGTCGCGGGCGCGCTCATCAACACCGGCCAGGACTGCACGGCGGCCACCCGCGCGTATGTGCAGCGGCCCCTGTACGAGGCGTTCGTCGAGAAGACCGCCGCCCTCATGGACACCGTCCGCGTCGGCGACCCCTTCGCCCCGGGCACCGACCTCGGTCCGCTGGTCAGCCACGTCCAGCGGGACCGCGTCGCCGGTTTCGTCGACCGCGCCCGCTCCTACGCCCGCGTGGTGACCGGCGGTGAGGCACCGCGGGGCGACCTGAAGGACGGCGCCTACTACCGGCCGACCCTCATCGCCGACGCCGCGCAGGACAGCGAGGTCGTCCAGTCCGAGATCTTCGGGCCGGTCCTGGTCGTCCTGCCCTTCGACACCGACGACGAGGGCATCCGGCTGGCCAACGACACACCGTACGGTCTCGCCGCCTCCGCCTGGAGCCGCGACGTGTACCGGGCGGGCCGCGCCACCCGCGAGATCAAGGCGGGCTGCGTCTGGGTCAACGACCACATCCCGATCATCAGCGAGATGCCGCACGGCGGATACAAGGCGTCCGGCTTCGGCAAGGACATGTCCGCCTACTCCTTCGAGGAGTACACGCAGGTCAAGCACGTCATGTTCGACAACACCGCGGTGGCGGCCAAGGACTGGCACCGCACCGTCTTCGGGGACCGATAGTCACGACCGAGAGGCCGCCGACCACGGCCGAGACACCCGAAAGGGCAACCACGCGCATGGAGCAGTACGAGCCCGACCGCCTGTCCCCGGCCCAAGTGGCCGCCATGCGGCGCAGTTTCACCCACGGCAGGGCCGCCCTCACCCGCCGCTCACTGCTGCGCGCCTCCGCGGGCGGCGCGCTGGCGGTCGGCGGACTCGGGACGCTGAGCGCCTGCGGCATCCCGCCGGCCGGCAAGACCGAGGGCGGCGTGTCGTCCGAGGACCGGTCGAAGGAGGAGAAGGAGGTCTCCTTCTCCAACTGGACCGAGTACATGGACATCGACGAGAGCGGCCGGCGGCACCCGACGCTGGAGGCGTTCACCCGGCGCAGCGGCATCAAGGTCAAGTACACCGAGGACATCAACGACAACAGCGAGTTCTTCGGCAAGATCCAGCCGCAGCTCTCCGCCGGCCAGGAGACCGGGCGCGACATCATCGTGCTCACCGACTGGCTGGCCGCCCGGCTGATCCGCCTCGGCTGGGTCCAGAAACTGGACCCGGCCCACCTCCCGCACGCCTTCGCCAACCTGTCGCCGCAGTTCCGCGACCCCGACTGGGACCCGGGCCGCGCCTACTCGTACCCCTGGCAGGGCATCTCCACCGTCATCGCCTACAACAAGAAGGCGCTGGACGGCGTCGAGGTGAAGACGGTCTCCGACCTGCTCGACAACCCGAAGCTCAAGGGGCGCGTCGGCTTCCTCACCGAGATGCGCGACACCGTCGGCATGGTCCTGCTCGACATGGGCAAGGACCCGGCCCGCTTCACCGACGACGACTACGACGCGGCGATCGCCCGGCTCCAGAAGGGCGTCGACCGGGGCCAGATCCGCCGCTTCACCGGCAACGACTACACCGCCGACATCAGCAAGGGCGACTTCGCGGCCTGTCTGGCCTGGGCCGGCGACGTCGTCCAGCTGAAGGCGGACAACCCGGACGTCGACTTCGTCATCCCGGACAGCGGATACATCACGTCCAGCGACAACATGCTGGTCCCCAACAAGGCGCGGCACAAGACGAACGCCGAGCGGCTCATGGACTACTACTACGAGCCGGGGCCGGCCGCGCAGCTCGCCGCCTACATCAACTTCGTCTGTCCCGTGGACGGCGTGAAGGACGAGCTTGCGAAGATCGACGAGGACGCGGCGAACAACCCGCTGATCATTCCCGACAAGGCCATGCAGGCCCTCTCCCGTGCCTTCCGCTCACTGAGCGCGAAGGAAGAGACGGCCTACGAAGAGAAGTTCGCGAAGCTCACTGGGGCGTGACGACGATGGCGACGACGAAGACGCAGACAGACGCTACGGAGCACAGCGGTGACGTCCGCCTCTCCGGCATCAGCAAGACCTACGGCACCTTCACCGCCGTGCACCCGCTCGACCTGACCGTGCCGCAGGGCTCCTTCTTCGCCCTGCTCGGCGCCTCCGGCTGCGGGAAGACCACCACCCTGCGCATGATCGCCGGGCTGGAGGAGCCCAGCAGCGGCACCGTCCACCTCGGTGACCAGGACGTGACCGCGCTCCCCCCGTACAAACGGCCGGTCAACACGGTCTTCCAGTCCTACGCCCTCTTCCCGCACCTCGACATCTTCGAGAACGTCGCCTTCGGCC
Organism: Streptomyces rochei; assembly: GCA_002155895.1. Taxonomy (GTDB): domain Bacteria; phylum Actinomycetota; class Actinomycetes; order Streptomycetales; family Streptomycetaceae; genus Streptomyces; species Streptomyces rochei. Next base: position 9,742 of record MUMD01000217.1, on the reverse strand, counting down.
TGCGCCGGCGCGGCATCAAGAGCGTGAAGAAGCAGGTCGGGGAGATGCTGGACCTGGTCCAGCTCGGCGAGCAGGCCCGCAAGAAGCCGCACCAGCTCTCCGGCGGCCAGCAGCAGCGCGTCGCGGTGGCCCGCGCCCTGATCAACCACCCCAAGGTGCTGCTCCTGGACGAACCCCTCGGCGCCCTCGACCTCAAGCTGCGCCGCCAGATGCAGCTGGAGCTCAAGCGCATCCAGACCGAGGTCGGCATCACCTTCGTGCACGTCACGCACGACCAGGAGGAGGCCATGACCATGGCCGACCAGGTCGCCGTGATGAACGGGGGCCGGGTCGAGCAACTGGGCGCCCCCGCCGACCTGTACGAGAACCCTCGGACCACCTTCGTCGCCAACTTCCTGGGCACCTCCAACCTCATCGAGGCCGAGGTCGACACCCACGGCGCCGACGAGGTCGTGGTGAAGGCGGCCGGCGACAAGCTGGTCCTGCCCGTCGCCCGCTGCGCGGCGCCGGCCCGGGCGGGCGGCAAGGTCCTGGTCGGCGTGCGCCCCGAGAAGATCAGCATCACCCACGCCGACGAGGCGGGCTCCATCCCCGAGGGCCGCAACCGCATCACCGGCAAGATCAGCAACACCAGTTTCATCGGTGTCTCCACCCAGTACATGGTCGACTGCGCGGCCTGCCCCGAGTTCGAGGTCTACGCCCAGAACATCGACCGCGACGCCCGCCTCGCCCCCGGCGCCGACGTCGTCCTGCACTGGAACCCGGCGCACACCTTCGGCCTCGACGCCGACCAGTCCCTGCTCGCCGGGACGACGGGCGACGCCGGAGTCGCCGAGGGGGAGACCGTCTGATGTCCACCCTCACCGAGGCGCCGCCGCCGCTCACGCCGGCCGCGCCCGAGAAGAAGCCCCCGCGCACCAGGGGCCGCTGGACGCCGTACTGGCTGCTGCTGCCCGGCATCCTGTGGCTGCTCGTCTTCTTCGCGGCGCCGATGGTCTACCAGGCCTCCACCTCCGTGCAGACGGGCTCGCTGGAGGAGGGCTACAAGGTCACCTGGCACTTCGTGACCTACTGGGAGGCGGTGTCCGAGTACTGGCCGCAGTTCCTGCGCTCGGTCGCCTACGCGGCCTCCGCGACCGTGCTGTGCCTGCTGCTCGGTTACCCGCTCGCGTACCTGATCGCCTTCCGCGCGGGCCGCTGGCGGAACCTGATCATGACCCTGGTGATCGCGCCGTTCTTCACCAGCTTCCTGATCCGCACCCTGGCCTGGAAGACGATCCTCGCGGACGGCGGCCCGGTCGTCGGCGTCCTGAACACGCTGCACGTCCTGGACGTCACCGGCTGGCTCGGCTGGACCTCCGGCGACCGGGTGCTGGCCACGCCGCTCGCCGTGGTCTGCGGACTGACGTACAACTTCCTGCCCTTCATGATCCTGCCGCTGTACACCTCGCTGGAGCGCATCGACGGGCGGCTGCACGAGGCGGCGGGCGACCTGTACGCCAAGCCCTCCACCGTCTTCCGCAAGGTCACCTTCCCGCTGTCCATGCCCGGCGTCGTCTCCGGGACGCTGCTGACCTTCATCCCGGCCACCGGCGACTACGTCAACGCCTCCCTGCTGGGGTCGGCGGACACCGGAATGATCGGAAACGTGATCCAGTCGCAGTTCCTGCGGGTGCTGGACTATCCGACGGCGGCGGCACTTTCCTTCGTCCTGATGGCCGCGATCCTCGTCATGGTCACCTTCTACATCCGCAAGTCCGGCACGGAGGATCTGGTTTAAATGACCTTCGTCAACTGGCTCAAGCGCAATCTGGTCGTCATCGCCGGACTGCTCACCCTCGCCTATCTCCTGCTGCCCAACATCATCGTCACGGTGTTCTCGTTCAACAAACCGAACGGGCGCTTCAACTATGAATGGCAGAGATTCTCCACGGACGCCTGGAAGGACCCCTGCGGCGTCTCCGGGCTCTGCGGTTCCCTTTCGCTCAGTCTCCAGATCGCCTTCTGGGCGACGCTGGGCGCCACCGCGCTCGGCACGGCGATCGCCTTCGCGCTGGTCCGCTACCGCTTCCGGGCGCGCGGGGCGATCAACTCGCTGATCTTCCTGCCGATGGCGATGCCCGAGGTGGTGATGGCCGCCTCGCTGCTCACCCTCTTCCTCAACATGGGCGCCCAGCTGGGCTTCTGGACGATCCTGATCGCCCACATCATGTTCTGCCTCAGCTTCGTGGTGACGGCCGTCAAGGCGCGCGTGATGTCGATGGACCCGCGGCTGGAGCAGGCGGCGCAGGACCTGTACGCCGGTCCCTTCCAGACCTTCGTCCGGGTCACCCTGCCGATCGCCGCCCCCGGAATCGCCGCCGGCGCGCTGCTCGCCTTCGCGCTCTCCTTCGACGATTTCATCATCACCAATTTCAACGCGGGCTCCACCGTCACTTTCCCCATGTTCGTCTGGGGATCGGCCCAGCGCGGTACGCCCGTCCAGATCAACGTCATCGGTACGGCCATGTTCGTCATCGCCGTACTGTTCGTCCTGGCCTCCACGGTCATCGGCAACCGCCGGAATCGCCGCAAGGCGTGAGCCGCACGGCACACAGCACATCAGTGAATGCGTAGGGAGTTGAAATCATGGCCCCGAGTGCCATGAGCCGCAGCAACGACTGGACGAAATCCCTTTCCGACGCCCAGCCGGTCCCGTACTGGCTGGACGACCCCGGCCGCCCCCGCCCGCAGCCCGCCCTCACCGGACCGGAGACCTGCGATCTGCTGGTCGTCGGCGGCGGCTACAGCGGACTGTGGACCGCGCTGATCGCCAAGGAGCGCGACCCGGGGCGGGACGTGGTGCTGCTGGAGGGCCGCGAGGTGGGCTGGGCCGCCTCCGGCCGCAACGGCGGATTTTGCGCCGCCTCCCTCACCCACGGCCTCTCCAACGGCCTCACCCGCTGGCCCGGTGAGATCCACAAGCTGGAAGAGCTGGGCGCCCGCAACCTCGACGCCATCGAGGAGGCGGTCGTCCGCCACCGTCTGGACTGCGAGTTCGAGCGCAGCGGCGAGATCGACGTGGCGACCGAGGAGTACCAGGCCCGGGAGCTGAAGGAGTGGCACGAGGAGATCGGCGCCAAGGGGCTCGCCGACGGTGTCGAGTACCTGGACGCCGAGGCGGTACGGGAACAGGTCGACTCCCCGACCTTCCGCGCCGGTCTGTGGGACCGCCGGGGCGTGGCCATGGTCAACCCCGCCAAGCTCGCCTGGGGCCTCAAGCGCGCCTGCCTCGACCTCGGCGTCCGCGTCTACGAGCACACCCCGGCCCTCACCCTGCGGCCCTACGGCGCCGGCATGGCCGTGCGCACCCCGTACGGAGGCGTCCGGGCCCGCGGGGTCGCGCTCGGCACCAACGTCTTCCCGAACCTGGTCAAGCGGGTCCGCCCGTACACCGTCCCGGTCTACGACTACGCCCTGATGACCGAGCCGCTCACCGCCGGGCAACTGGCCTCGGTCGGCTGGAAGAACCGGCAGGGCCTCGGCGACAGCGCCAACCAGTTCCACTACTTCCGCCTCTCCGCCGACAACCGCGTCCTGTGGGGCGGCTACGACGCCGTCTATCCCTACGGCGGCCGGGTGCGCGCCGAGTACGACGACCGACCCGAGACCTACGCCAAGCTCGCGGGGCACTTCTTCACCTGCTTCCCGCAGTTGGAGGGCGTCCGCTTCACCCACGCCTGGGGCGGCGCGATCGACACCTGCTCCCGCTTCTCGGCGTTCTTCGGCACCGCCCACCAGGGGAAGGTGGCGTACGCGGCCGGGTACACCGGCCTCGGGGTGGGCGCCACCCGCTTCGGCGCCGAGGTGATGCTGGACCTGCTGGCGGGGGAGCGCACCGAGCGCACGGAGCTGGAGATGGTCCGCAGGAAGCCGCTGCCGTTCCCGCCCGAGCCCTTCGCCTGGACCGGCATCGCGCTGACCAAGTGGTCGCTGGCCCGCGCGGACGCGCACGGGGGGCGGCGCAACCTGTGGCTGCGCACCATGGACAGGCTGGGGCTGGGCTTCGACAGCTAGCGGCCGCCGCCCGGGGTGACCCGGCTCACTCCAACGAGTTGCCCCGACCCGCGTAATGCGGACGGGAGACCTCCCTCTCCCTCGTGACGCACCCCGCGTCGACGAGTGAAAGGGAGGTCTCCACATGCCTGGTGCGAAGACGGCGGTCGCGTGGCTGGCATCCGTCGCACCGGATCCCGAGTCCTGCCGGCGGGAGTGGGAGCGCAACCCCCTGGGGGTCGCGCTGCTGCCCGCCGGCAAGGCCTGGGACGTGCTCATCCTGCCGAGCAGGCTCGGCTATCCCACCCTGGACGTGCTCTCCCGCGTGCTGGACCGACCGGGCCCGGTGCTCGTCGACTTCGGCGACGCGCGCACGGGCTTCTTCGTGCCGGCCGGCACGGCGGCCCGCTGGCTGGGCACGGGGGTCCGCACGGCGGGACTCGGCACCTGGATCGTGGTGCCGCACCCGGGAGGTCCGTCGTCGGGTGGCATCCGCTGGCTGGTCCCGCCCGACGGGGCCGGCACCCTCACCGATCCGGCCCTCCTCGAACTGGCCATGCACGAGGCGGCGGCTCTCGCGGTGGAGGACGGCGGGGGGTGAGACGCGCGAGGGGTTGACAACAGAATTGGTCTGGACCAAGTTGGGCGCGCTCCACCCTCCCCATCTCCCCCATGTCCGGAGGCACTTGTGGAACGCTCCAGACGGCTCGCGCGTCGCCCCTTCGTCACGCTGCTCACCGCCGCGGCGCTCGCCGCGTCCGGCATGACCGCGCTCTCGTCGGCCGCCCGTGCGGCCGACGCGGACCTCGCCGCGAACGGCGGCTTCGAATCCGGCCTCGACGGCTGGACCTGCACGGCGGGCAAGGCGGTGACCTCGCCCGTCCGCAGCGGCACCGGGGCCCTGGAGGCCACTCCGGCCGGCGCCGACAACGCCCGCTGCTCCCAGACGGTGGCGGTGAAACCGGACTCCTCGTACACGCTGACCGGCCATGTGCGCGGCACCTACGTCTACCTCGGTGCGAGCGGCACCGGCACCACCGACGTCTCCACCTGGGTCCAGTCCGCCCCGGACTGGCAGCGGCTGTCGACCACCTTCCGCACCGGCCCCTCCACCACCCGGGTCACGATCTACACGCACGGCTGGTACGGCACCGGCGCCTACCACGCCGACGACATCTCGCTCACCGGCCCCGGCGGCGAGACCGGTCAGCCACCGGCGCCCCCGGCCGGTCTGACGGCGGGCTCCGCCACCTCCTCCAGCGTCGCCCTGTCCTGGTCACCGGTCCCGGGCGCGACCGGCTACGCCGTCTACCGCGACGGCACCAAGGTCCGCACGGTCACCGGCACCTCCACCACCGTCACCGGCCTGGCCCCCTCGACGGCGTACGCCTTCCAGGTCACGGCCCTCAACGACGCCGGGGAGTCCGCCCGCTCGGCCACGGTCACCGCGACCACCGCCGAGCAGCCGGACGGCGGCGGCTCCGACCTCCCGGCCCACGCGCTCGTCGGCTATCTGCACGCGAGCTTCGCCAACGGCTCCGGATACACGCGCCTCGCCGACGTCCCCGACAGCTGGGACGTCATCGACCTGGCCTTCGGCGAGCCCACCTCGGTCACCTCCGGCGACATCCGCTTCGAGCGCTGCCCCGTCACCGAATGCCCGAACGTGGAGTCCGACGCCGAGTTCAAGGCGGCGATCAAGGCCAAGCAGGCGGCCGGCAAGAAGGTGCTGATCTCCATCGGCGGCCAGAACGGGCAGGTGCAGCTCACCACCACCGCCGCCCGCGACACGTTCGTCTCGTCCGTCTCGAAGATCATCGACGAGTACGGCCTCGACGGCCTCGACATCGACTTCGAGGGCCACTCGCTGTCCCTGAACGCCGACGACACCGACTTCAGGAACCCGAAGACCCCGGTGATCGTCAACCTCATCTCGGCCCTGAAGACTCTGAAGGCGAAGTACGGCGACGACTTCGTGCTGACGATGGCCCCGGAGACCTTCTTCGTCCAGCTCGGCTACCAGTACTACGGCACCGGCAAGTGGGGCGGCCAGGACCCGAGGGCGGGGGCCTACCTGCCCGTGATCCACGCCCTGCGCGACGACCTGACCCTGCTGCACGTCCAGGACTACAACTCGGGCCCGATCATGGGGCTGGACAACCAGTACCACTCCATGGGCGGCGCCGACTTCCACATCGCCATGACGGACATGCTGCTCACCGGTTTCCCGGTCGCCGGCGACGCGACCAGGGTCTTCCCGCCGCTGCGCCCGGACCAGGTCGCGATCGGCATGCCCGCCTCCACCAACGCGGGCAACGGCCACGTCCCCCCGGCCGAGGTGAACAAGGCCCTGAACTGCCTGACCGAGAAGACCGACTGCGGCTCGTACACGACCCACGGCACCTGGCCCGCCCTGCGCGGCCTGATGACCTGGTCGATCAACTGGGACCGCTACTCGAACTGGGAGTTCCAGAAGAACTTCGACGCGTACTTCGGGTGACCGCCGGCGCGGTGCGGCCGGCCGCCGCCGCGACCCCGGCCAGCAGCACCGCGCCCAGACACCAGCTCGCCACCACGTCCAGCGGCCAGTGGTAGCCGCGCCGCACCAGCCCGTAGGACGCGCCGAGGACGAGGAGGACGCACAGGAGGACCAGCCCGCGGCGGACGGCCGGCGAGCGCAGCAGCGGCAGGAGCAGCAGCGTCGCCGCGCCGTAGGCGACCACGGCGGTCGCGGTGTGGCCCGAGGGGTAGTAGCCGACGGCCGGCGGCACCGCCGGGGTGCCGGGGCGGTCGGTCCACGCCTTCAGCGGGGCGACCAGCGCCGGCACCAGGGCCATCGCCGCGGCCCCGGCCAGCGGCGGCAGCCACCAGCGGTCCGCGCCGTGGGCGCGCCCGTGCCACGCGACGTACACCAGGGCCAGGGCCAGGACGGGCACGGCCACCGGCACGTTGCCGAGGTCGGACAGCACCTCGGAGAGCCGGTCGGGGTGGACGAGCGCCCCGCTCGCCCGCTCGTCCACGCCGACCAGCGGACCGTCGGCGAGGACCTGCCAGGTGATCAGCGCGAACAGGAGGACGGGCGGCGCCAGGAGGGCGGGCAGCGCACGAGGCGGGGAGACCGGCATGACGCCCAGCTTCGCAGGCCCGCCGGAGGGTAGCCTCACCGCCCGTGAGGATCACACGAACGGCGCGGGAGCGTGAGCGGCAGCGGACCTTCGCCCGACTCGAACGCCTGTACAGGGAAGGTCGTTACGAGGAGGTCGAGGCCGGTGCCCAGGCGCTCGCGGCCACCTCGTGGCGCGACCGGTTCCGGCCCGTCGCGCGGTGGGAGCGGCAGGCGAGGACCCTGGCCACCGGGGTGGCCGTCGCGCACGGGCGCGGGGACGAGGTGCTGGCCGAACTGGAGACCCTGATCGCCGAGCTGGAGCCGGTCGACGCCGACACGCACGTACTGCAGCTCGTCGTCCGGGCCAACCGCACGGTGGTCCTGATCGGTCAGGAACGGCACGAGGAGGCGGAGGCCGAGTCCCTGGACATACTGCGGGCCGTGACCCGGCTCGCCCACCTCACCCCGCTGCTGCGGCTCGAACTGCGGGTCCTCGGCAACCTGGGCCGGGCCCTGTGCGGGCAGGCCCGCCACGAGGAGGCGGAGGAGATCGCCCGCGGGAACCTGCCCCGCGCGGACGAGCGCTCCGCCGTCCCCTTGTACGCCGTGCTCATGCGCGCGCTGAACGGACAGGGCAGGTACGAGGAGACACTGGCCGTGGCTCGGCGGTTCGCCCCGCCCCCGCAGCGCGCGGACAGCGGACTGGTGGACCTGTTCACCGGCGCGGCCCAGCTCGGCCTGGGGCGGCTCGGCGAGGCGGAGGCGGCGGCCCGCCGGGCGCTGACCGACTGCGAGCGGCAGCTGCATCCGGCCCACCCCCGCACCCGCGAGGTGCGCGACCTGCTGGCCCGCGTCACCGGGGAGCACCCCTTCGGCTGAGGCGGCCGGACACGCCGAAGGGCCGGCACAAGGGGGGGAGTGTGCCGGCCCTTCGGGGAACCGCCGACCCGGATGCCGGGGCGGCCGTCTGACCGGAACGCCGCGCGCCCCGGGGGGTTTGGGGCGGGCGACCGTCCGATCGGTGAGGAGACCCGGAACCCACGGGTTCCGGTTGTGTGCGCGAGGCACGACCAGGTCGAAGCTGGGGAGGCTCCGGCCTGAGAGCCGCCCACAGTCCCCTGTGGGCGGGGTGTATCTCTCATCTGCGTAGAACCTACGACAGGGGGTGGGCCGAGGACAGGGTCATCGGCGTCCTGCCATCCACCCCGCACACGTTCTTCACACGCTCTGCGGGTCGCCGCGCCAGGCGTGCGAAACGCAGCTCAGATGCGCGTTCGGCCCCTCGCGCACCTGCTCGCCCGGGGGCCGTCCGCGGGTGCGCGCTCAGAGGCGGGCGAACGCCTGCTCGATGATGTCGAGGCCCTCGTTCAGCAGGTCCTCGCCGATCACCAGCGGGGGCAGGAAGCGCAGCACGTTGCCGTAGGTGCCACAGGTCAGGACCAGCAGACCCTCGGCGTGGCAGGCCTTGGCGAGGGCGGCGGTCGCCTCGGGGTTCGGCTCCTTGGTGGCGCGGTCCTTGACCAGCTCGATGGCGATCATCGCGCCGCGGCCCCGGACGTCGCCGATGGCGTCGAACTTCTCGGCCATGGCGGTGAGGCGGGACTTCATGATCGCCTCGATGTTCTTCGCCTTGGCGTTGAGGTCCAGCTCCTTCATCGTCTCGATGGCGCCGAGCGCGCCGGCGCAGGCCACCGGGTTGCCGCCGTAGGTGCCGCCGAGGCCGCCGGCGTGCGCGGCGTCCATGATCTCGGCGCGGCCGGTGACGGCGGCGAGCGGCAGACCGCCCGCGATGCCCTTCGCCGTGGTGATCAGGTCCGGGACGATGCCCTCGTCCTCGCAGGCGAACCACTGGCCGGTACGGCAGAAGCCGGACTGGATCTCGTCGGCGACGAAGACGATGCCGTTGTCCTTGGCGAACTCGCTGATCGCGGGCAGGAAGCCCTTGGCCGGCTCGATGAAGCCGCCCTCGCCGAGCACCGGCTCGATGATGATCGCGGCCACGTTCTCGGCGCCGACCTGCTTGGTGATCTGCTCGATCGCCTGGGCGGCGGCCTCCGGACCGGCGTTCTCCGCGCCGGTCGGCCAGCGGTAGCCGTAGGCGACCGGCACGCGGTACACCTCGGGGGCGAAGGGACCGAAGCCGTGCTTGTACGGCATGTTCTTCGCGGTCAGCGCCATGGTGAGGTTGGTGCGGCCGTGGTAGCCGTGGTCGAACACCACGACGGCCTGCCGCTTGGTGTACGCACGCGCGATCTTGACGGCGTTCTCGACCGCCTCGGCGCCGCTGTTGAACAGCGCCGACTTCTTGGCGTGGTCGCCCGGGGTCAGCTCGGCCAGCGCCTCGGCGACGGCGACGTACCCCTCGTAGGGCGTGACCATGAAACAGGTGTGGGTGAAGTCCGCGAGCTGCGCGGACGCCTTGCGCACCACGGCCTCCGCGGAGGCGCCGACGGAGGTCACGGCGATGCCGGAACCGAAGTCGATCAGGCGGTTGCCGTCGACGTCCTCGATGACGCCGCCGCCGGCGCGCGTGACGAAGACCGGCAGTGTGGAGCCCACACCCTGCGCCACCACGGCCGTGCGGCGGCGTCATCGAGGACG
>MUMD01000216.1 GCA_002155895.1 Streptomyces rochei | reverse complement strand
CCTCGGGAGGACGCCGCGGACCCCACTCCGGTTGCCCTCGACGGCTCCCGGTCGACGGACCGCGCCCGGCCCGCCGGCCCGTACACCCGCACCCGCGACAGCGCCGCCACCGCGACGACGACCCCGCCCGCCACCCACAGCACCGCCACCCGGCCGGCCCATCCGGTGTGCACGAGGACACCCACGAGTACCCCGCAGAACGAGGCCAGGCCGAGCGTCACCGCGGCGCCCGGCGGGGTCAGCCCGAGCCGCCGCAGCCGGTGGGCGAGATGGTCGGGACCGCTCCGCAGCGGGGGCCGCCGGGCCAGCCGGCGGGAGAGGAGGACGAGGACGGCGTCGGCGCCCGCCACCGCGGTCAGCGCGAACAGCACCCCCGCGCCCGTACCGGGCTCGTGCCCCGCCCGGGTGAAGACGGCCGCCCCCGCCAGCAGGAAGCCCGCGAAGAGCGACCCGCAGGCGCCGAGCGCGACCCGCGCGGGATGCCAGTTGTGCAGCAGGAACCCGGTCAGCGCGGCCGCCAGCACGCTCAGCAGCACCGCGAGCGCGTCCATCACCTCGGCGGCGGCGCAGGCGGCGACCCCGAAGGCGGTCACCACCCCCACCGTGCCGGCCACCCCGTCGGCGTGGTCGAGCCCCTGGAAGGCGGCGGCGACCAGCGCGATCCAGACCACGGCCAGCCCGCCGGCCACCGGCCCGGTCACCTCGTACGGCACCACGCACGCCGCCGCGACGGCGCTGCCGGCCACCGCCCACCGCCGCCGCAGCCGCCACACGTCGGCGGCGAGGCCGAGCGCGCCCACGGCGGTGGCCGCCACCAGCAGCCGGCCCACCGCCGGACCGAGCGGCACCACCCCCGTCCCGTCACCCGCCCACGCGACCAGCCCGGTCACCAGGACGACGGCGACCCCGCCGAGCAGGGGCACGGGCCGGCGGCGACGCCGGTCGAGGAGGGCGAGGCGCAGGGCCGGCGCCCTCACCAGCCCGGCGAGCAGGGCGGCGAGGAGGAAGGAGGCGGTGGCGGCGGCGATCCCGTAGAGCACGGGCATAAACTATGCCGACTATCACGAATTGCTATGAATTGCCCGTTCGGTACGGCGTGGCGCCGGACGCCCACCCCGGCGGAGAGCGCCCCGCGCGGGACGCCGCACCGCCGGTCAGGGTTGCCTCAGCGACGCAGATCACCGCACGTCCGACTACAGTGCGGCGAAGGATGGGGGTAGTCTCAGACAGACTGATTAAGTTACCGCTTAGTAATACCGATACCGAGCGGTGCTGAACGCAATACCGCCCCTTCGCAACCTCGCAGGCCCGAGGAGCCCCCAAATGCAACTCGCCGCGATCATTGTGTCGCTGGTCCTGATCGTGGTCGGCGTGGCACTGTTCGGCCGCGCCGTCCTGCAGATCTACAACTCGATGCGGCTGGGCCAGTCCGTGCCTGCCGGGACGCGGACCGACGAACCCGTTCAGCGCACCCTCACCGTGGTCCGGGAGTTCCTCGGCCACACCCGGATGAACCGCTGGGGCATCGTCGGGGTGGCGCACTGGTTCGTGGCGGTGGGCTTCTTCTCCCTGCTGCTGACGATCGTCAACGCCATCGGCCAGCTCTTCCAGGCCGACTGGATCCTGCCGGTCATCGGCGACTGGGCGCCGTACAACGTCTTCGTCGAGTTCATCGGCACCATGACGGTGCTCGGCATCCTCGCGCTCATCGTGATCCGGCAGCTCAGCCACCCGCGCAAGCCGGGCCGCAAGTCCCGCTTCACGGGCTCCAACTTCGGCCAGGCGTACTTCGTCGAGGCCGTCATCCTCATCGTCGGCGTCTGCATCTTCATGCTGCACGCCCTCGAGGGCGCCCTGCACCACGTGGACGGCTACGAGGCGTCGTTCTTCATCTCGTACCCGGTCGTCTCCGCGCTCCAGGACCTGGACCCGTCGACGCTGCAGAACCTGGTCTACTTCTTCGCCGGCCTGAAGATCGCCACCTCCTTCATCTGGATGATCACGGTCGCCCTGAAGACCGACATGGGCGTGGCCTGGCACCGCTTCCTGGCCTTCCCGAACATCTGGTTCAAGCGCAACGCCGACGGTGGCACCGCGCTGGGCGCGCTGCTGCCGATGACCTCGGGCGGCAAGCCGATCGACTTCACCGACCCCGGCGAGGACGACGTCTTCGGTGTCTCCCAGGTCGAGCACTTCTCCTGGAAGGGCCTGCTGGACTTCTCCACCTGCACCGAGTGCGGCCGCTGCCAGTCGCAGTGCCCCGCGTGGAACACCGGCAAGCCGCTCTCCCCCAAGCTCCTGATCATGTCCCTGCGCGACCACGCGCACGCCAAGGCCCCCTACCTGCTGGCCGGCGGCGGCAAGACCATGGAGGGCGAGGAGAAGGCGTCCGAGGAGCAGCTCAAGGGCGTTCCCGCCGCCGCCCTCGCCGAGGCCGAGCGGCCGCTGATCGGCACCCTCGAGGAGAACGGCGTCATCGACCCGGACGTCCTGTGGTCCTGCACCACCTGCGGCGCCTGCGTCGAGCAGTGCCCGGTCGACATCGAGCACATCGACCACATCGTCGACATGCGCCGCTACCAGGTCATGATCGAGTCCGCGTTCCCGTCCGAGGCGGGCACGATGCTCAAGAACCTGGAGAAGAAGGGCAACCCCTGGGGCCTGGCCAAGAAGCAGCGCCTGGAGTGGCTCAAGGAGGTCGACTTCGAGGTCCCGGTCGTCGGCAAGGACATCGAGGACCTCACCGAGGTCGAATACCTCTACTGGGTCGGCTGCGCCGGCGCCCTGGAGGACCGCGCCAAGAAGACCACCAAGGCCTTCGCCGAACTCCTCCACATGGCGGGCGTCAAGTTCGCCATCATGGGCGGCGACGAGAAGTGCACCGGTGACTCCGCCCGCCGCCTCGGCAACGAGCCCCTCTTCCAGGAGCTCGGCATGGAGAACGTCATGTCCCTCAACGCCGCCTTCGGCGAGGAGATGGACGACGACGGCAAGGTGACCGAGGAGTCCCGCAAGCCCAGGTCGGCGAAGAAGATCGTCGCCACCTGCCCGCACTGCCTCAACACCCTCGGCAACGAGTACCCGCAGCTCGGCGGCGACTACGAGGTCATCCACCACACCCAGCTGCTCCAGCACCTGGTGGACGAGGGCAAGCTGGTCCCGGTCACCCCGGTCGAGGGCATCATCACGTACCACGACCCCTGCTACCTGGGCCGCCACAACAAGATCTACACGCCCCCGCGCGAGATCATCGCCGCCGTCCCCGGCGTCCGCAACGAGGAGATGCACCGCCACAAGGAGCGCGGCTTCTGCTGCGGCGCCGGCGGCGCCCGGATGTGGATGGAGGAGCGGATCGGCAAGCGCATCAACAACGAGCGCGTCGACGAAGCCCTCTCCGTCAACCCGGACATCGTCTCCACCGCCTGCCCCTTCTGCCTCGTCATGCTCACGGACTCCGTGAACGGCAAGAAGAACGACGGCAAGGCCAAGGAGTCCATCCAGGTCGTGGACGTCGCCCAGCTCCTGCTGGACTCCGTCAAGACCCCGGCCGACCCGGCCGGCGAGGCGGAGCCGGAGACCGAGCCGACGCCGGAGCCGGTGAAGTAACCGCTCCTTCGGTCCGCGACCGACACCCCCGGGACCCGCACGGGCCCGGGGGTGTCGTCGTGCGAGGCGTCAGGGTGCCGTCGGGGAGCACCCGTAGGGGATGTCACAGCTCGGCCGCAAAGGACACCCGTAAAGGCCGGGCCCCGCACGTCACTCTCTGGGACCAGGTACGTTCGAAGGCGTGGCTGGATTCAGGATCGGACGCGGCCGGGACGACGGCGCTCCACACGCGCGACCGCACAACCCACCGTACGGACAGCAGGCGCCCCAGGGACCGTCGTACGGCGGTCCCGCGACGCCTCAGCCGCCGTACCAGCAGCAGCAGTACGGAGGCGGCGCACCGGGCCCGGGCGGCTCACCGTGGCCGCAGCCGCAGCACGGCGGTCACGGCGGCGGTCACGGTGAGCCCGAGTACTTCGGTGATGGCGGCTACGGCCAGGGCGGCCACGCGGGCCACGTCCCGCACGACCCGTACGCGGCCAACAACCCGGGTCACACCCAGGCGTTCACGGTCGGCGAGGACCCCTACAACCAGGGCGAGACCTACCGCGCCGGCTCCGCCCCGCCGCCCGGCCCGATCGGCCCGCGCCTGCACTGGAAGGCACTGCTGAAGGGCGTGATCCTCGCCCCCAACCAGACCTTCCTCCAGATGCGGGACTACGCGATGTGGGCGCCGGCGCTCATCGTGACCTTCCTCTACGGCCTGTTGGCGGTCTTCGGCTTCGACAACGCCCGCGAGGAGGCGATCAACGCCACCCTCTCCAACGCGATCCCGATCGTCCTGACGACGGCCGTCGCGATGGTGCTGAGCGCCTTCGTCCTGGGCGTGGTCACCCACACCCTGGCCCGCCAGCTCGGCGGCGACGGCGCGTGGCAGCCCACGGTCGGCCTCTCCATGCTGATCATGTCGCTCACCGACGCCCCGCGCCTGGTCTTCGCGATGTTCCTCGGCGGCGACGCGTCCTTCGTCCAGGTCCTCGGCTGGGCCACCTGGGTCGCGGGCGGCGCCCTGCTGACCCTCATGGTCGGCCGCTCCCACGACCTGCCCTGGCCCAAGGCGCTCGGCGCGTCCGCGATCCAGCTGATCGCCCTGCTGTCGATCGTGAAGCTCGGCACGTTCTGACGCCGTCACACACGCACGAAGGGCCCCCGGCATGCCGCCGGGGGCCCTTCTCGTACCGCGCGCCGCGAAGCGCTCAGGCGTCGAGCACCTGCCCGTCCCGCCGCACCACCGGCGGCTCCACGCTCCACGGGAAGTTGATCCAGTCGTCGGTCCGCTTCCACACGTACTCGCACTTGACCAGCGAGTGGGACTTCTCATAGATCACGGCGCTGCGCACCTCGGCGACGGTGTCCAGGCAGAAGTCCCGGACCAGCTTGAGCGTCTTGCCGGTGTCGGCGACGTCGTCGGTGATCAGGACCTTCTTGTCGGAGAAGTCGATGACGTTGGGCACGGGCGCGAGCATGACCGGCATCTCGAGCGTGGTCCCCACGCCGGTGTAGAACTCGACGTTCACGAGGTGGATGTTCTTGCAGTCCAGCGCGTACGCCAGCCCACCCGCCACGAACACCCCGCCCCGCGCGATGGACAGCACTATGTCCGGCTCGTACCCGTCGTCGGCGACGGCCTGCGCGAGTTCGCGCACGGCGACCCCGAACCGCTCGTAGGTCAAATTCTCCCGAACATCACTCATGCGCGCGTCCTGCTCATACCTGGGTCCGATGGAAGTTGAGGAAGGACCGGGAGGCGGTCGGCCCCCGCTGGCCCTGGTAACGGGACCCGTACCGCTCGCTCCCGTAGGGGTGCTCGGCCGGCGAGGTGAGCCGGAACATGCACAGCTGCCCGATCTTCATCCCCGGCCACAGCTTGATGGGCAGCGTCGCGAGGTTGCTGAGTTCGAGCGTCACGTGTCCGGAGAACCCCGGGTCGATGAACCCCGCGGTGGAGTGCGTGACCAGCCCGAGCCGCCCGAGCGAGCTCTTCCCCTCCAGCCGCGAGGCGAGGTCGTCGGGCAGGGTGACGACCTCGTACGTGCTGGCCAGCACGAACTCGCCGGGGTGCAGGATGAACGGCTCGTCGCCCTCCGGCTCCACGAGGCGGGTCAGATCCGCCTGCTCCACGGAGGGGTCGATGTGCGGGTACCGGTGATTCTCGAACACCCGGAAGTAGCGGTCGAGGCGCACGTCGATGCTCGACGGCTGCACCATGGAGTCGTCGAAGGGATCGATGCGGACCCGCCCGGAGTCGATCTCGGCCCGGATGTCCTTGTCTGAGAGAAGCACGCACCGAGGATACGCAAGGCGCGCGGAGCAGCGACAACCGCCGCCACGCCGCGCGCCCGAACCGCTTTGCGTCTGTGCTACCGCTGCTGCGCTGCCGCTGCCGCGCTACTGCTTCTGCGCAACCACGGGCACGGCACTCCGCAGCCGCGCACACCGCGGACATCGGACGAGCCGACCGGGGCCGAGTCGCTCGGCCTGCTGCATCGGGAACGAGGCGGCGGTGAACACGTGCCCATCGGCACAGCGGACGACGGTGCGCTCCATCAAGTCCTTCAAGTCCCTTCCCCAAGAGCCGCGTCTGGCTTGCTACTACCCTGACGACAAAAGCCACAGTACGGGATGAAAGAGACGACTCTCCAGGCGGCACTCCGGCCCCCCGCACACCCTCTTCGAGGCCCCCACGGTACGCCCCAACTCGACGCCCCCGCAGCCGCATCACCCCACCGGAACGACCACTGGCCCCACGGCGCGAACACCGGGGGCCAGCGATGAGGTAGAGTGACGAAGCATCCAGGCACCGACCTCGGTCGGCGTCTCGTGCGGGTGTAGTTTAATGGTAGAACATCAGCTTCCCAAGCTGAGAGCGCGAGTTCGATTCTCGTCACCCGCTCCACTCTGAGCCCCCGTGTCGTCGACCCGGGGGTTGTCTGTTTTCCGGACCGGCAAAGGACTCCACCGTTCGCACACCATGTCCGACGGTTGGAGGGTGGCCCTGCGCACCCCCGGGTGATGCCGCAGTTGTTCTCGCGTCCCGGCCCCACCGGGGCAGCCCCCTCGCGCACGGACGGACGGCGGGATGACGGCTGATCCATGTCCGGACACTCCTGGCAGGACCGTGGGCCGTGCCCGCGCGGTGTGCGCCGACTGCCCCGGTGCCGTGCGAGCAGGGTCGTGTCGGAGCACCATCGACGGGAAAGCAGCAGCCTCTGGAGGGTCCGTGCGCGATGCGGTGGGTGATGACGTGGGGCGGTGGCCGGCGGGCGAGCCGGGGTTCTGGCGGCAGGTCGTCGAGCGGCTGGGCACGGCGCTGCTGGTGCTGGACCCAGCCGGACGCGTGATCGCCGCGAACCCGGCGGCCGAGCGGCTGCTGGGTCGCACTACCGCGGCGATGCGGGGCGCCGACGCACACGATCTGCTGCACCGGGACGCGGACGGCAACAAGGTGCCGCGGGACCGGTGCCCACTCCTCCATGCGCTGGCCCAGGGGAAGGAGGCGCGTGGGGAGGGGGGTACTTATCTGCGGAGCGACGGTCGCCTGCTGGCGGTCTCCTGGTCCGCGTCCCCCCTGACGCAGGACGGCTCCGTCAGGGGTGTGGCGCTGCTGTTCACGGATGCCACCGGGGACCGTCGCGTCCACCGGGAGCGGACGGCGCGCACGCGCGCGCTGGAGGACCTCAACGAGCGGTTGTCCCTGGTCGCGGAGATCACAGAGGTACTGGGGCAGACTCTGGAGACCGAGGAGGCTCTGGCCCGCCTGGTGCGTCTGCTGGTGCCCCGCCTCGCGGACTGGGCGGCGGTGGATCTGCGGACCGGTTCCGGGGATGTCCACCGGGTGGCGGTGACCGGTCCCGGAGGACGGGACGCCGGATTCGGGGGCCGGCGCGCACCCGTTGCGGAGGAGGCCGGTGAGGTGGAGCACTCCCCGCTGGGCCGGGCGCTGACCAGGGGTGAATCCGTACTCCAGGAGCAGGTGGCAGCTGCCGCCCCGGCGGCGGAACTCTCCCCTCTGGCCGCTCTCCACGGTGGCTTCCTGGCAGGGGTGGGGGCGAGCTCCGCCGTCACGGTGCCACTCGGCGCCGAGGGCCGGATCACCGGGGCGCTGACGGTGGTGCGCACCGACCCGATACATCCCTTCGACCAAGGCGACCTGGATGCGGTGGGCGACGTCGGCCGCCGGGTCGGCGTGGTCATCGACAACACCCGCCGCTACGGCCGTCAGCGCGCCGTCGCCGAGGCCATGCAGCGCAACCTGCTCGCCCCGCTGCCTCGGCCCGGACGCCTCCGGCTGGCCGCCCGCTACCAGCCCGCACCGGCGGGCTCGCAGGTCGGCGGGGACTGGTACGACGCCTTCACGCTGAAGGACGGCGCGCTCGCCCTGGTCATCGGCGACGTCGTGGGCCACGACCTGACCGCGGCCGCCGGCATGGCGCAGCTGCACGGCATCCTGCGCTCACTGGCCTGGGACCACACGGGTCCGCCCGGCGCCGTCGTCGACCGCCTCGACGCCGCCATGCCGGTCATCACCACCGTCCCGCTGGCCACCCTGATCCTCGCCCGCGTCGAGGGCGACCCGGACACGGGACCGTGGACGCTCCGCTGGACCAGCGCGGGCCACCCGCCTCCGCTGCTCCTCTCGCCCGACGGCACCGCGTGCTACCTGGAAGCCGGCCAAGGACTGCTCCTCGGCACCGGCACCGACACCGGCGCGGGCCGGCCCGACGCCACACACCCATTGGAGCCAGGCTCCACCCTGCTGCTGTACACCGACGGGCTCGTCGAGACCCGGGGCAGCGACCTCGACACGGGCCTGGACCGGCTGCGTCGGCACGCCCTCGCGCTCGCCCACGAACCGCTGGACACGTTGTGCGGAGAAGTACTCGCCCACCTGCCGCCCGGCAGCACCGACGACGTGGCCCTGCTCGCCCTGCGCGTGCCGCCGCCGTGAGACGGCGACGGCGTCCGCCCGCCGCTCCTACGGCACCGATGACGGTCCGTCACGCCGCCTTTACGGGCCGAGGAGTAGGCTGAGGAGACCGAGGGCATCAGGCGCGCCGGTGGCGGACCGGCTCCACCCCGGTATCGACGGCGTTCATCGAGCGGGACGGGCTCCCCCTTCACCCCGCGTACGCCCGCCGGCTTCCTTCCCCCGACTCGCGGTGGTCGTCGGCGCTTTCCTCCGGCAAGAGCGGTCAGGCACACCCTCCAGAGCCCAGCCCCCGCCGACCACGTCCGGCGCTGTCCGCCAACCCGTCTCGTCAGAGAGAACTCACGTGATCAGCACAGCTCCTTCCGTTCCCTCCACCCTGCCCCTTCCTCCAGTCCGCCTGCGACTCGCGCCACACGGTGCGCTGCCGCGCCGGATCGACGGGATGTGGTGGCCGTACTCCCGCGATCTTCTGACACAGCTCCCGAAGTTGCTTGCCGCGCTGCCGAGCGCGTGGGGTGACATCACCGGCGTCACCGTGGACGCCACGGCCTGGTCGGCGGCCCCTGGGCGCATGGCCGTCGCCAACCAGGTCGTACGCCTGCACAAGGCCCCCGCCTCGCCGCACGCCCCGGACCGGGTCGTCCTGCTCTCCCCCGGGCTCGGCCGCTGGGACCTGCAGGTGATCCCGCCGGAGGCGACGAAGGAAGCGGCCGCTCTCCTCACAGCCACCGCCCTGGACGACGGACGGCCCGGCGCCGGTGGAGAAGCCGGACCCCGGCTCCGACGGCGGCGGCAGGGCCGCGCGGCCAGGTGGGACCCGCCGGGCGGGGAACCCGCGCCCCTCGGTGGTAGGAGCCGCCGCAGCACCTCCGGGTGCGCGCCTGCTCCCCGCGCCCAACCCGCCCTGGGGCCGACCCGAGTCATCCGCCCGCTTCTCAGAGAGACGTCCTCATGACCATAGCCACCACCACCGCCACGCGCTCCGACACTCCCGGCAGCGACTTCGCCCGACTGTCGAAGAAGATCGCGGATGCCGGACTGCTGGGGCGCCGCCCCGGCTACTACACCTTACGGATCACCGCGGTGACCGGGCTCTACGCCGCCGGATGGGCCGCGTTCGTCCTCGTCGGCGCCTCCTGGTGGACACTGGCGATCGCCGCGTTCCTGGCCGTGATGTACGGGCAAGTCGCCCTGGTCGCCCATGACATGGCGCACCGTCAGGTGTTCCGACGGCGCCGGGCGAGCGAAGTGTCCGGTCGGATGGCCGGCGCGTCGATCGGCATGAGTTACGGCTGGTGGCAGGACAAGCACACGCGTCACCACGCCAATCCGAACACCGAGGGCCTCGACCCCGACATCGGCCCCGACCTGCTCGTCTGGTCCCCGGACCAAGCTCGCGCCGCGACCGGACTGCCCCGTCTGATCGGCCGCTGGCAGGCGTTCCTGTTCTTTCCGCTGCTCACGCTCGAGGGCTTCAACCTGCACGTGGCGAGCGGCAGGGCGGTGGCCAATCGCCGGCTGAGGCACCGGAAGCTCGACGGCGCCCTGCTGCTCGCGCACTGCGCGGTCTACCTGACCGCCTTGTTCTGGGTCCTGCCGCCCGGCATGGCGATCGCCTTCCTCGCCGTCCACCAGTGCCTGTTCGGCGTCTACCTCGGTTCCGCCTTCGCCCCCAACCACAAGGGCATGCCGATCCTCTCGGCCGACGACCGCCCCGACTTCCTCCGCCGCCAGGTGCTCACCTCGCGCAACGTCAACGGGGGCCGGTTCACCGACCTGGCGCTCGGTGGCCTGAACCACCAGATCGAGCACCACCTGTTCCCGAGCATGCCCAGCCCCAACCTGCGCAAGGCCCGCGCCATCGTCCGGCGGTACTGCCAGGACCTGGGCGTGGACTATGCGGAGACGGGCCTGGTCGCCTCCTACCGGCTGGCGCTCACCAGCCTCCACGACGCCGGCGCCCCGCTCCGGCGGGCCCGCGTCCGGGCCTAGGGGGTGCCGTGGGTACGGCGTCCAGGGCTCAGCCGTCCGCGTACGCCGTACCGGGGGCCCCGGCGCTCGTCGGCGTCGTTCGCGACGGGGGACCGTCTGCGTGCGCCCGGCCCGTCGTTGGTCTTCTGATCCGGTGCGACCACACCGCCGCGGTCGTAGTGGAAGGCGGCGCTTCTGTCCCCGTGCTGAGCGTTCAGCCGACGGATGAGAAGCGCGCCTGCCGCGATCACCGCCAGCAGCACGATCACCGTCACCAGGATGTCCATGGCCCTCACACCCTTTCCGGCCGGTCCTCCGGCGAGGCGACGGCGACTCGAAGCTTTGGAGAAGTGACGGAAGCACCGGCTCCATGTCCTCCTTCGGACTCCCACACCGCTTCCCTGGTGCGGTCGGTCTCGGCGGTCGTCAGACGCTCGGCATCCGACAGCAGGCTGCTCGCGGTCGCCGCCCGGCGCGGGTCGCTCGCGGCGACCATCAGCCAGGCGGCCGCGGCCGGAGGCATCTGCGGGGGAACGACCAGCAGGTTCCAACGGCCCACGTGGTAGGAGAGCAGCAGCAACTCGTGCTCGTCCTGCTCGAAGCGGAACCAGCCCACCTTCACCGCATGACCGGCGACGGGCACCTTGCGCGGGACGACCGGCCACTGGGCGGGGTTCACCGTGACCCGGGTGACCCGCCCCCACAGCGGATCGAGAACGGCCGCCAGGGCCGGCAGCTCGGCGGCGAGATCACGCGAGCGCGGCCACCAGGCTCCGTCGAGCAGAAGCGGTGCCGAACCGGCGGGAGCGAGCGAGAGACGTACGGGGGACGTGGGACGCCGGTCTTCAGACGTCGTCGGAGGAGAGACGGTCGCAGTCATGACGCGAACCCTGCCCCGGGCGGGCCTGAGCCGACCCGGCGTATTCGATCACCGAGGGACGGCACAGGCGCGAATGTCCGTGCGCGGAGTGTCCCCGGTTCCCCCAGCCTACTCTTCGCGGCGCCCGAGCAGGCCGTACGCCGGGGGCAGTCCAGCCGATGAGGCCGAAGCCTCTTGTCGGGGCTCGTCGAGGAGTAGCCTGAGGACTTCGAGGGCTTTCGTGTACCGGCGCCGCCGGTCCCGTCCTCGCTCATCCACCACCGGGCGCTTCGTCAGTCGACGCAGGCCCGCAGTCAGGCGTCTTCCTCATGATCATGACCACCACTCAGCTCCGTCCGCACGCGGCACCGTTCCGACCACGTGCCGCGCGCATCGTCCTCGGATCCGCCAGCCGCTTCGGCCGTCCGGACGGCGCGTGGTGGCCACGGACCCGCGACCTGGCACGAGAACTCGGCGAACTGGCCGACGTGATCGATCCGCTGTGGGGCCGGCTCACCCACGTGGCCGTCAATCCCCGCCACTGGCAGCCTCTCCCGCACGGCGTCGTCGTCGTCAACGGCTACGAGGTGGCGGTCGACCGATTCACCGAGGTGCTCAACTCGCACAGGATCCTGCTGCAGTCCTACACCGCGGGCCGTTGGGATCTCCTCGTGGTGCCGCCCCCGACGAGCGCGTCGTCAGCGGCCCGGCTCATGGCGGCCGTGGCGTAGAGCAGCCTGGGGCCCGCCCTGGACCCACACGCCCCGTGCCGGTGTCGATGAGGATCTGCTCCGCCGACGTCTGACTGCCGGCGCGCACGGCTGCGGCCATGGCCGCGCGCGCCGCGTCGGGCACGGTGTGCGGCGGAACCACCAGCAGCGAGAAGAGATCGTTGCCGCGCCGGGTGATGAGGACGGTGTCGTCTCCGACCGGGAAGAAGTCGATGTGGACGACACGGCCGTCGATCGTCATCCGCGTCGGCAGCTCGTCCCAGGCATCGGTATCCAGACCGACACGTGTGATCGGCCCGAGGTACTCGGACAGCGCGGAGACGAGGCCGGGCAGTTCACCGGCGATGTCGCGGGAGCGGGGCCACCACGCCCCGTCGAGCGCACCCTTCCGGTCATGGGTCGTCTCGAGCCGCACCACGGCGGTACCTGGTCGTGAAACAGCCTGGTGCACGGCGTCGGGCAGGAGCCTGGTCACGCGCGGGGGGTCGGGGTCGGGTTCGGACATCGCACTCGCCTGCCTACCGGGGACGGCAATCCGAAAGCCTCCTGGCTTCACGGTACTCCTCGGCCGACGACGGCCGGGATTCCACGATCACCGGGATACTCACCGTCATCGCCGCACGCGTAGAAGAACAAGGTCGAGGTGTGCTTCCCCCGACCTGCGCTTCTGGGCAGCACCAAGGCCCGTCACCCCGACGTACTCGCCGCCCCACGCAAGGAACGCGCCAGCGCCCGCGGTGTCGGTCTGTCAGCAGCCGCCGGAGGCGGGCGGTGCGCCGATGCCGATGTGCAGCGTGGCAGGGGCCGCGCAGCAACCTCCGCCTTCGCCGCTCCGCGCGGTGTCGGGCTCGTCGTAGAGGCCGGCGCCGCCGCAGACGCCGGTCTCGGGCAGGGTCAGCTCGACGCGTTCGGCGGCCTCGTGGTCGCCGGCCAGGGCGGCGGCGATGGAGCGGACCTGCTCGTAGCCGGTCAGGGCGAGGAAGGTGGGGGCGCGGCCGTAGGACTTCATGCCGACCAGGTAGACGTCCTGCTCCGGGTGGGACAGCTCCTTGACGCCGTGCGGGTAGACCGTGCCGCAGGAGTGGACGTTCGGGTCGATCAGCGGGGCCAGTGCGGTGGGGGCCTGGAGGCGTTCGTCGAGGCCGAGGCGGAGTTCGGAGAGGAAGGAGAGGTCGGGGCGGAAGCCGGTCAGGGCGATGACCTCGTCGACCGGGTCCGAACGGCGGCCGTCCTCGGCGACGAGGACCAGCCGGTCGCCGTCCCGTTCGACGGCCTCGGTACGGAATCCGGTGACGGCACTCGCGTACCCCGCCTCCACCGCCGCCTTGGCGCGCAGGCCGAGGGCGCCGCGGGCCGGGAGCTGGTCGGCCTCGCCGCCGCCGTAGGTGGCGTCGCCGATGCCCCGGCGCAGGATCCACACCGCGTGCGTGTCCGCCTCCTCCCCGGCCAGGTCGGCGAGGAGGGCGAGGGCGGTGAAGGCGGAGGCGCCGGAGCCGACGACCGCCGTGCGCCTGCCGGCGTAGCGGGCTCGGACGGCCGGGTCGGTGAGGTCGGGGACGCGGTGGGTGATGCGGTCGGAAGCGGACTTCTCACCGAGGGCGGGGAGGCCGTTCGCACCCATCGGGCCGGGGGTGGACCAGGTGCCGGAGGCGTCGATGACGGCGCGGGCGGTGATCCGCTCCTCGCCGCCGTCGGCCGTCTCGATGTGCACGGTGAAGGGCTGGTCCGCGCGGCCGGAGTCGACGATGCGGTCACGGCCGGCCCGGGCCACGCCGGTGACGGTGGCGCCGTAGCGGACCTTGTCGCCGAGGGCGTCGGCGAGTGGCTGGAGGTACCGCTCGGCCCAGTCGCGGCCGGTCGGGTACGTCGTGCCGTCGGGGCGCGTCCAGCCGGTCGGGGCCAGCAGCTTCTCGGCGGCGGGGTCGGTGACCTCGGCCCAGGGCGAGAAGAGGCGGACGTGGGCCCACTCGCGCACCGCAGTGGCAGCGGACTGGCCGGCCTCCAGCACCAAGGGCTCCGCGCCGCGCTCGAGGAGGTGTGCGGCTGCGGCCAGGCCGACGGGGCCGGCGCCGATGACCACAACGGGCTGCTGGTGGTCGGTGGTGGACACGCTGGTGTTGGACACGGTGACGACACTCCCTTTTGCTTCGACATCTGTCGATCCCTTGCGAGACCAGGATGGCACCTGCTTCGATAGACGTCAACATAGACATCTATCGAATCCGCAGGGCTTGAGCGATCCGAGGGAGCGGGCATGGAACACGTCGACGTGGTGGTCATCGGTGGTGGCCAGTCCGGACTGGCCACCGCACACGCCCTGCGCAAGCAGGGTCTGGCACCGGTGATCCTGGAAGCGTCCGGGCAGCCGGCGGGATCGTGGCCCCGCTACTACGACAGCCTCACCCTCTTCTCCCCCGCGGCCCGCAGCTCCCTTCCGGGCCTGCCGTTCGGCGGCGATCCGGACCGCTACCCTCACCGGGACGAGGTCGTCTCCTACCTGCTGCGTTACGCCGAGCTCCTGGACGCCGACATCCGCACCGGTCTGCGTGTGCAGGAGGTGCGTATGAGCGACGGAGCCTTCGTCCTCACCCTGGAAAGCGGAGAACGCATGACGGCCCGGGGCATCGTGGCCGCCTCTGGAACCTTCGGCCGGCCTCACCGGCCCGCCCTCCCAGGGTTGGACGACTTCACGGGCACCGTGCTGCACACGGCCGAGTACCGGAGCCCAGAACCACTCGCCGGGCCGGGGG
>MUMD01000215.1 GCA_002155895.1 Streptomyces rochei | reverse complement strand
GGATGTTCGTCCGCGCGGACGGCTCGATCTCGCTGTCCGTCGACGACCCGCTCACCGGCGGCGCGATGTGGCTCCAGATCCTGCAGGCCGCCGCCCTGTGGGTGGTGATCTACGGGACGTTCGTGCTGAACTTCTGCGACTTCACCCGCTCCGCGCGCAGCCGCGGCTCCATCGTCCGCGGGAACGTCATCGGCATCCCGGTGAACATGCTCTTCTTCGCCGTCATCGTGGCGGTGCTCAGCGGTGCGCAGTTCAGCCTCGACGGACGCGTCATCACCAGCCCGACGGACATCGTGCGCTCGGTGCCCAACATGTTCCTGCTCGCCGTCGCCTCGCTGGCCCTGATCGCGCTGACCGTGGCCGTGAACCTGCTGGCGAACTTCGTCGCCCCGATCTACGCCCTGGTCGACCTCTTCCCCCGCCGGCTCGACTTCCGCAGCGCCGGCCTGGTCAGCGCGGTCCTGGGCCTGGTCATCACACCGTGGAACCTCTACAACAGCCCGGTCGTCGTCAACTACTTCCTCGGCGGACTCGGCGCCCTGCTCGGCCCCCTCTTCGGCGTGATCATGGCCGACTACTGGCTGCTGCGGAAGTCGCGGGTGAACGTGCCGGCCCTCTACACCGAGGACGCGGGCGCCGAGTACCACTACCGCCGCGGCTACAACCCGCGGGCGGTCGCCGCCTTCGTGCCGAGCGCCGCGATCGCCGTCGTCGTCGCCCTGGTGCCCTTCTTCCACGCGGCGGCCGGCTTCTCCTGGTTCATCGGGGCGATCCTCGGCGCCGCGCTGTACGCGGTGGTCGCCGACCGTGCGGCGCCGGTCCGCGACGTGGACGGCGAGGCCATCGCCGTCGCCGCCGAATAGCCGCGGCGCCCCCGCACCGTACCCATTCGAGCAGAAGGCCCCCTTCCATGCGCATCCTCGTGGTCAACGTCAACACCACGCAGTCCATCACCGACGCGATCGGCAAGCAGGCGGCCGGCGCCGCCTCGCCGGGCACCGAGATCGTCCCGTTGACCCCTGCCTTCGGCGCGGAGTCCGTCGAGGGCAACTACGAGAGCTACCTCGCCGCGATCGCCGTCATGGAGACCGTCCGGGCCCACCCGGAGCCCTTCGACGCGGTGATCCAGGCCGGGTACGGCGAACACGGCCGGGAGGGGCTGCAGGAACTGCTCGACGTCCCCGTCGTCGACATCACCGAGGCCGCGGCGAGCACGGCGCAGTTCCTGGGCCGCCGGTACTCCGTCGTCACCACCCTGGACCGGACGGTCCCGCTGATCGAGGAGCGGCTGGAGGTGGCGGGCCTGAGCGCCAGGTGCGCCTCGGTGCGGGCCAGCGGGCTCGCCGTGCTCGACCTGGAGCGGGACGAGCAGGCGGCCGTGGACGCCATCACCGAGCAGGCCGCCCGTGCGGTCGAGGACGACCGGGCCGAGGTGATCTGCCTGGGCTGCGGCGGCATGGCCGGCCTCGCCGAACGCGTGGTGGAGCGGACCGGTGTGCCCGTGGTGGACGGGGTCGCCGCCGCCGTGACGATCGCCGAGTCACTGGTCCGGCTCGGCCTGTCCACCTCCAAGGTGCGCACCTACGCCCGCCCGCGCCCCAAGCGGATCGTCAACTGGCCCCCGAAGGCCGGGTGACCCCGCCGGCCCCGTCGCCCGCCCGAGGGGCCGCGGCCGGCCCCGGGGTATTCTGACGGGCCGCCCGACCGACGCACCGCACCGCACGGTCGGCGTGGCTCGGAACGGGAAGACGGACGAAGGACGGCGATGACTGCGTCAGGGGGCTTCACGCCCGAGTCCGAGCGGGTCACACGGCAGTTGCGCGACGAGATCGTCGACGGTACCCGGCGGCCGGGCAGCCGCCTGGTCGAGCGCGAGCTGGCCGAGGCGCTCGGGGTGAGCCGGCTGCCGGTGCGGGAAGCCCTCAAGACCCTGGTGTCCGAGGGGCTGGTGACGCCGAGGCCGCGGAGCTGGGCGGTGGTGCGGGAGTTCACCACCAGCGACATCGCGGACCTGGACGAGGTGCGCTCGGGCCTGGAGACCCTGGGTTTCCGGCTCGCCGCGCAACGGCACACACGCGAGGGCCTGGAGCGGCTGCGCGCGACGGTGGACGCCGAACTGGACGCGGCGCGCGCGGGTGACGCGGTACGGGCGCGGCGCGCGGCGGCCGACTTCCACGAGACGGTCGTCTCGCTCGCCGCCAACGAACTGCTCAACGAACTCGAACGCGTGCTCCGCAGCCGGCTGCGCTGGCTGCTGGGCCAGCACGACGATCTGCTCGCCGTGGCGCTGGAGCACGAAGCCCTGTACCAGGCCATCGCGGAGCGGGACGTCGAACGGGTGCAGGAACTCGTCCTGCACCACCTGGCCACCAGCCGCAGCGCGGCCCTGGGCCACCACGCGCAGGAGCGGGCCGCGAGCCGGGAACAGGACGCGTCCTAGCGCGGCCCGCGACCGCTCGCCGTGAAGCGCGAGGGCGGGGTGCCGAAGGCCCGGGTGAAGGCGGCGGTGAACGCGGCGGGTGAGGCGTAGCCGAGGCGGCCCGAGACCGCGGTCACCGAAGCCGTACGCAGCATCGGCACCGCGGCGAGCAGCCGCGCGCGGGCCCGCCAGACGGCGGGACTGTCCCCCGTCTCCGCGCGGAAGCGCCGGGTGAAGGCCCGTTCGCTGGACGCGGTCCGCGCGGCCCACTCGGCGTTGGTCACGCCCGCGTCCGGGTCGGCCAGGTAGGCGCGGCAGAGCGCCGCCAGGTCGGCGGAGGCCGGGATGCCGACGTGGAACGGCAGCGGGGCACGGGCCGCGATCTCGTGCAGCAGGAGGTCGGCGATGCTCCCCTCCCGCCCGGAGAGGCTGTACTCGGCCTCGAAGTCGACCGCAGCGAGGAGCAGCTCGCGCAGCAGGGGCGGGACGTCCACGACCACGCAGGTGCCGGGCCACCAGGGCACGGCGGCCGGTTCGACGTACAGGCTGCGGGTGCTCACGCCGAGCATGCGCACCCGGTGCCGGGTCGCGGCCGGGATCAGCACGGCTCGCTCGGGCGGCACGGTCCAGGTGCCGTCGGCGGTGTCGACCACCATCACGCCGGTCGCGCCGTAGAGGAACTGCGCGCGCCGGTGCTCGTGCCAGTCCAGGAGGTGGCCGGGCGGATAGTCGGTGCCGATCGGCAGCACGGCCCGGTCCACGTGGTCGACGGAGGCCAGGGGGACGTTCTTCACCCGGACACCCTACGGGCCGCGGCCGGCCGAGACGCGATGGAATCGTGCCGGACATCGCATGCGGGCACCTTCCGGGCGCTGGTGGAGTGGTCCACGTGACCTTCCTGAGCCTGCTCGCGATCGGACTTCTCACCGGCCTGACCACCGTGCTGTTCGGGTTCGGCGGCGGATTCGTCGCCGTCCCGGTCGTGGTGTGGGCCGACGCCTCGCTCGGCCCGGACGCGGTGCGAGTGGCGACGGCGACCTCGGCGCTGGTCATGGTGGTGAACGCGGCCTTCGCGACGGCCGTCACGCCCCGGCCGGTCCTCGCCGCCCTGCGCGGCAGCGGTCCCCTGCTCCTGCTGCTCGCGGCCGGCGCGTCGGCCGGCGCGCTCCTGACCCGCCACGTCCCGCCGGACCTGGTCCGCTGGGCGTTCGTCCTGTACGTCGTCCTCACCGTCGTCGACCTGCTGCTGCGGCCCGGCTTCCTGCGCCCCCACGCCCCGGCCGGGACGACCCGCGCGGCACCGCGTCCGCTGCCGGCCGCCGTCGGTCTCCCCGTCGGCGCGGTGGCCGCCTTCCTCGGTGTGGGCGGCAGCGTCCTGACCGTTCCGGCGATGCGCCGGGCCGGGCACACCATGCGGGTGGCCACGTCGCTCGCCAACCCGCTGACCCTGGCCATCGCCCTCCCGGCGACCGCGGTCTTCCTGGCCGGCGCCGGGAGCACCGTCGCCGCCGACGCCGCGCACGGCGACCTGGTGGGTCTCGTCGACCCGCGCGCCGCCGCCGCGCTGCTCCTCGGCGCCCTGCCCGTGATCGCGGTGCTGCGGCGCCGCCCGCCCCGCGTCCCCGACCGGGTCCACGCCTGGACGTACGTCGCGCTGCTCGGTGCGGTGGCGGTCGCCATGGTGCTCTCCGGCTAGCCGGAGGGCGCCCGCCCGGACCGGTCGCGCGGCCTTCCGAGAAAAATCCGGGGCGGATGTCGATCCGGCGGCACCCCGTTCGTCGTCATGGTGTGCGGCACCCGCCGCACATGATGATGGACGACACCCGCCGCCCCGTGCGGCAGGACCTGACGGGAGTACGGACCATGAAGTACATGCTGCTGATCAACGCCGGGACGGTCGACGCCGAGGGCGGCGCCGCCGAGTGCGACGAGCAGGACTGGATGGCCTACGACAAGGAGGTGCGGGAGGCCGGGATCCTGGTCAGCGGCGAATCGCTGGCCGACCTGGTCACCGCGACCGTCGTCAAGGTCGGCCCCGAGGGCGAGCGGACCGTGGTCGACGGGCCCTTCGCGGAGAGCCGGGAGGTCCTCGGCGGCTTCTACGTCATCGACGTCCCGGACCTGGACGCGGCGCTGGACTGGGCGGCCCGCTGTCCCGGGGCGCGCGGCAGCGGCTCGGTCGTCGTGCGGCCGGTCGCCGACTTCGGGGCCTGACGGCGGTGGGCGCGCGGGCGGGCGGCGCGGAACGCGCGGTCGAGGCGGTCTTCCGCGAGGAACACGGGCTGTTGCTGGCCTCCCTCGTGCGGCGCTTCGGGGACCTGGACCTGGCCGAGGAGGTCGCCTCGGAGGCGGTCGAGGCGGCGCTGGTGCACTGGCCGGTGCAGGGGGTCCCGGCCAGGCCCGGGGCGTGGCTGCTCACCACGGCCCGGCGCAAGGCCGTCGACCGGCTGCGCCGGGACCAGGTGTACGCCGCCCGGCTCGCCGCCCTCCAGGTGGAGACGGACCGGTCCGCGCCGGCGCCCCGCGCGGACCCGGGCGCGGAGCTGCCCGACGAACGGCTCCAGTTGTTCTTCACCTGCGCCCACCCCGCCCTGCCGGCACCGGCGCGCGGGGCGCTGATGCTGCGCTGCCTGGCCGGGCTGACCACCCCCGAGGTGGCGCGCGCCTACCTGGTGCCGCAGGCGACGATGGCCCAGCGCATCGTGCGGGCCAAGCAGAAGATCCGCCAGGCCCGCATCCCGTTCCGCGTCCCCGGCGAGGACGAGCTGCCCGAACGGCTGCCGGGCGTGCTCCAGGTGCTGTACTCGGTGTTCACCGAGGGGTACGCGGCCAGTTCGGGGCCCGAGTTGCAACGTCCCGACCTCACCGCGGAGGCCGTGCGACTGGTGCGGATCCTGTACCGGCTGCTGCCCACCGAGCGTGAGGTGGCGGGCCTGCTGGCGCTGATGCTCCTGGTGCGGGCGCGACAGGACGCCCGCACCGGCGCCGACGGCGAACTGGTGCTGCTCGCCGACCAGGACCGCTCCCGCTGGGACCGCGCGCTGATCGAGGAGGGCACGGCACTGGTGACGGCGGCCCTGACCGGCGGCCCGCCCGGCCCTTACGCCGTGCAGGCCGCGATCGCCGCCCTGCACGACGAGGCACCGGACCTGGAGACCACCGACTGGCCGCAGATCGTGACGCTGTACGACGTGCTGTCCGCGCTCGCGCCCTCCCCGGTCGTGGCGCTGAACCGCGCGGTGGCCGTCGCGATGCGGGACGGCGCCGAGGCGGGCCTCGCCCTGCTCGACGGCCTCGCCGGTGAGGAGCGGCTGCGCGGCCACCACCCCTACCACGCGGCCCGGGGCGACCTGCTGCGCCGGCTCGGCCGGGGACCCGAGGCCGCCGCCGCCTACCGCCGGGCGCTGGACATGGCCGGCACCGAACCGGAACGGGCCCATCTGCGACGCATGCTGGAGGCGGCACGGCGGCCGGCCTGACCCCGCACGGCCCCGGGGCGCCGGCCCGCGCCCGCCGCCGACCCGGGCGTCAGCCGAGGACGGCCTCCCAGGTGTCGACCGCGTAGTGGACCGTCATCCCGTTGCGGCCGTAGAGCCGCGGGGCGCCCGTCGCGTTGGCGGTGTCGACGCCGAGGCCCACCGTGTCCCGGCCGCGTGCCGCGAAACGGGCGAAGGCGTGCCGCAGCAGGAACTCGCCCAGGCCGCGCCCGCGGGCCTCGCGCAGGACGCCGACAGCGCGGATCCAGCCCATCGCCTCGCGGTCGTCACGGGCCAGCAGGAACCCGGCGTCCCCGAGGTCGTCGGACTCGGCGATCCAGACCAGGGACCAGTCCAGCCGGTCGGCGTCGATGTCGCTCAGCCAGAGTGCGTACGGACGGGGCTGGAAGTCGAAGTGGTCGGCGAACGTCCGCTGGTACAGCTCGTACACCCGGAGGCGGTCCGCTTCCGTCCCGCAGGTCCGCAGCCGGACACCGGCCGGGGCCTTCGGGGGCAGGTCGACCGCCGCATCGACGGGACGGCGCAGCACGTGGTGGCGCCGCACGACGCTCCAGCCCCGTTCCGCGAGCAGACCGGTGTCGGTCGTGGGCCGGGCGTTGAGATACAGGTGGACGACGGCTCGGGCGGCCCCGTTGGCCCGTGCCCTGGCCAGGGCACGGGCCTCCATGGCCGCGAGGATCAGCAGCCCGGCCGCCTGGTGGTCCGGCAGCACGTAGTGGTCGACGTCGACGCGCTCGCCGCCCGACTCGTCCCACAGCAGTCCGTACGCCACGAGGCGCCCGTCCTCGAAGGCCAGCCAGGAGTCGTGCGCGAGGTCGGTCCGCGGGTGCTTCAGGTCGGCCTCGACGGTGTGCTGGTCGGTCTCGGGCGCGCCGATCTCGATCCGGTCGATCTCGTTGAGCAGTTCGGTGAGGGCGGGGGCGTCGGCGAGGGTGGCCGGCCGCACGGCAGCAGGTGGCATGAGTGCAGGGTGGGGGCGACCGTGGGTGACCGCAACGGGTTTTCGGCCGACGGGGCCCGGGACACGTAGCTCGGCGGACCGGGGGCATACGGATGTCCCGAGCCCTGTCCGCCTCACCCACGGGAGTCCACGTGACGCCGAGCCTGCGCACCGCCCACGCGTGCCGTGCCGCCGCCGTCGTGCTGCTCGTCGCGGCCGGATACGCGGCCACCCATCACCCCTGGCTCGCCTTGCCCGGCCTGTACGCGACCGCGGTGTTCACGTGGTGCGCGGCCCGCGCGCGGACAGAGCACCGGCTGCGGCGGGCACGGGCCCAGCGGGCGGAGCGGCTGGCGCGTCCCCGGGTGCCGCTCCTGCCGCCCGCCCCGTGCTGCGCGTTCTGGCGTCACTCGGGCGCCGCGCACGGCCCGGAGTGCACCCGGCCCGCCGCCGCCCGCCTTGCGCGCGAGGGCTGCTGCGAGCGGTGGTGGACGTCGCTGGGCGAGGCCCACGACCCGGGCTGTGGCCGCCTGAGCGGCAGTCGCGGGCAGGGCCGGGCCCGCACCGGCCCGTGAGCGCCGGTGCGGGCCCCGGGCGCGGGACGGGCCTCAGCGGGTGTCCGTCAGGCCGCCCGTGACGGCGATGACCTCGCCGACGGTGAAGCTGGAGTCCGCGTCGGAGGCCAGGTACACGTACGCGGGCGCCACCTCCTCCGGCTGGGCGACCCGCCCCATGGGGGCCGAACTGCCCAGGTTCGTCAGGTAGTCGTCCGGGAACCGCTGCCCCGCCAGGTTGAGCACCGTCCAGGTCGGGCCCGGGGAGACGATGTTGGCGCGGACGCCGCGCTGGGCGAGGTGGGGGGCGATGGACTTCGTGAAGACGACCAGCGCGGCCTTGGAGGCGGCGTAGTCCATCATCATCTCGCTGCCCTTGAGAGCCTCCTCGGAGGCGGTGGCGATCACCGCGTCGCCGTGGGACAGGTGCGGCAGGGCCGCCATGACCAGGTGGAAGTAGGCGTAGACGTTCGTCTTGAAGACCCGGTCGAAGTCCTCGGCCGTCAGGTCCGAGAGGCTGTTCTGGCTGTTGAGGTAGGCGGCGTTGCTCACCAGGACGTTGAGGCCGCCCAGTTCCGCCACGGTGCGCTCGACGACCTCCGCGCAGAACGAGGGTTCGCACAGATCGCCCGGCAGGAGCAGGCAGGTGCGGCCCTCCTTCTCGACGGCCGCGCGGGTCTCCTCGGCGTCGTCGTGCTCCTCGGGCAGGTGGACGACGGCGACGTCGGCTCCCTCGCGGGCGTAGAGCACGGCGACCGCGCGGCCGATGCCGGAGTCCCCGCCGGTGATCAGCGCGACCTTCCCGGCGAGCTTGCCGGAGCCCCGGTAGTTCGGGGCGTGGTAGCGCGGGCGCACCTCCATCAGCGACTCCAGGCCGGGCCGCTGCTGGCGCTGGAAGCGGTAGGGCGGGCTGATCTCCGCCTCCTCCTGGGGCATCGCCGGACGATCGAGCGGTCCGCCGTCCGTGCCGTTCCTCTCCACCATCGTCGGCCTCCACATGCTCGGGTACGCGGTTCGGCGCCGCGGTCCGCGGCGCCCGCCCCTCGCGTGTCCGGCGTCCCGTCCTTCAAACCGGCCGGTCACCGCGCCGGCGTCAGTCGATCACCGCGATGGCCTCCACCTCGATCAGGTGCTCGGGCACGTCCAGCGCCGCGACGCCGGTGAGCGTGGCGGGCGGCACCGGGGTGGTCCCCAGTGCGGCGGACGCCCGGGCGATGCCCTCGAGGAGCAGGGGCATCTTGTCCGGCGTCCAGTCGACGACCTGCACGTTCAGCTTCGCCACGTCGTCGAAGGTCGCTCCGGCGGCGGCGAGGGCGGTGGCGACGTTGAGGTAGCACCGCTCGGTCTGCGCGGCGAGGTCGCCCTCGCCGACCGTCCTTCCCTCCGCGTCCCAGGCGACCTGGCCGGCGACGAAGACCAGCTTCGATCCGGTGGCGACCGACACCTGCCGGTAGACGTCGATCTCGGGCAGTCCTTCGGGGTTCATCAGGGTGATGGCCATGTGTTCCGTCTCCTCGTCCGCGAGTCCTCGTGGTCTTCGGTGGTTACTCGGAAACCGTAGGAGAGTGGCGCCTGACGTGGAAGAACGCACTTTAAAGTGACTCAGGAACCTTCTGGTGACCGAGCGGGCGCGCCGGGCCGGACACGGGGGCCGCGGAAGACCGCCAGGCGCAGGACGACGAAGCGCACCACGGTGACGGCGACCGACGTCGCGGCGAGAACCGCGGTCTCGGCGGCCGGGGAGGCGGCGGGCTGGGCGTGCTTGAACCACAGCACCGCGCCGGACGTGGCCAGGTAGCCGAGCAGGAAGAGGCCGCCGGCCCCGAGATGGGCGCGGACCGGGTCGGCGGCGGTGTGCCGGAAGGTCAGGCGCCGGTTGGCCTCGGTGTTCAGGACCGTCAGCACCAGCAGGGAGACGAGGTTGGCGGCGGCCGGGGGCCACCACAGGCGCAACGCCCAGTAGAGCAGGGCCTGTCCGACGGTGGACACGACGCCGATCGCGCCGAACCAGCCGACCTCCCTCAGCCGACCCACACCGCACGCCCCCAGCCGGCCGGACCGGCCGTCGAACTCCAGATCCCGCAGCCTACTACGCCACCGGCATGAGAGGCTTTGCTTCGTCTTTGCCTTCGGGGAACTCCGCGGTTCCCCGGCGCGTTCATGCTTCGAGCGTTCAAGGCGAATGCCCAGCAGTCGTATACACAGCAACAGAAGCCGAGGTGGCACGAGTGGCGATGTGGGACAAGATCAAGGACCAGGCCAAGACCTTCCAGCAGTCCCAGGGCACTCGGGGAGCAAGCGGACACGGACAGCAGGGCCACGGGCAGCACGGGCAGCAGGGCTTCGCCGGTGGTTCGGGGTCGTCCTCGGGCGGCTCGAAGGCCCAGCTGATCGGACTGTTCAAGTCCCAGCTGGCGTCGGTCAAGACCGAGCTGAAGAGCGGCGCGTACCGGGACGCGAGCATGGCCATGTGCGCCCTGGTCGCCGCGGCCGACGGCCAGGTGGAGCCGGCGGAGCGCCAGCGCGTGGAGGAGCTGATCGTCACCAACGAGGTGCTGCAGAACTTCCCGGCCGACCAGCTCCGCCAGCGTTTCAACCAGCACGTCGACAAGCTCCTCGCCAACTTCGAACTGGGCCGCAGCGAGGCGCTGCAGGTGATCGCCAAGGCCGCCAAGAAGCCCGCGGAGGCCCGGGCCGTCATCCAGACCGGCATGGTCATCGCCGGTGCGGACGGGGTCTTCGAGCCGGCCGAGCAGTACGCGATCCGCGAGGCCTGCACCGCCCTCGGCGTGCCGCCGTCGGAGTTCGGCGTCTGACCCGCCGGGCGCGGGTCCGCCCGCCGGGCAAAGCGTTTGACGGACGGCCACGTCGAGGGGTCGGATGGCGCCCATGACTTCCGGGCGGACACCTGCGGTCCCGCGACCCCTCGACGTCCGTCTCGTACGACGGCTGGTCGCCGGGCAGTTCCCTCGATGGGGGGAGCTGCCCCTGGAGCGCTTCCCCTCGGGCGGCACGGTCAACGCGATGTACCGGCTGGGCGACGACCTGGTCGTGAGGCTGCCGCTGGTCGAGGGCGGGGCCGATGACGTGGCGAGGGAGCGGGAGTGGCTGCCCCGCCTGGCGCCGCTGCTGCCCACCGCCGTCCCCGAGGTGCTCGGCGCCGGTGAACCGGCCGAGGGCTACCCCTGGCCGTGGTCGGTGTACCGGTGGCTGCCCGGCGAGCTGCCGGTGGCCGGGGCGCTGACCGCCCCCGAGCCGCTGGCCCGGGACCTGGCCGGCTTCGTCGCCGCCCTGCGCGACGTCGACCTGCCGCACGCCCCGCGCGCCCACCGCGGCGGCCCGCTCGCCACGCTCGACCCGGAGACCCGGGCCGCCCTCGACGCGTTGCGGGCCCTGCCCGAGGAGGGCGTCGACTGCGACGCCCTGACGGCCGTGTGGGAGGACGCGCTGCGGGCCCCGGACCCCGACGGGCCGCCGGTGTGGCTGCACGCCGACCTGATGCCGGGGAACCTGCTGGTCGACGGGGGCAGGCTGAGCGCGGTCATCGACTTCGGGTGTCTGGGCACGGGCGACCCGGCCTGCGACCTCTTCCCGGCGTGGAACCTGCTGCCGCCCTCCGCCCGGAGGGTCTTCCGCGAAGCGCTGGACGTGGACGACGCGACCTGGCGGCGCGGCCGGGCGCGGACACTCTCCCAGGCGCTGATCGCGCTGCCGTACTACCGCCGGACCAATCCCGCCATGGCCGGCAACGCCCGCCACGTCATCCGCGCGGTCCTGGCGGAGACCGCCTGACCCGGCGAGGACCGCCCGCGCGCCGCCCCGGCGTGCTCCGCTGACGTCGGGTCAGCTGTCGTAGTCCACGGTCAGCCGCTCGGAGACCGGGTACGACTGGCAGGTCAGCACGTATCCGGCCTCGACCTCGGCGTCCTCCAGGGCGAAGTTGCGGCGCATGTCCGCCCGGCCGTCGGTGACCAGGGCACGGCAGGTGCCGCAGACGCCGCCCTTGCAGGCGAAGGGGAGGTCGGGCCGGCTTCGCTGGGCGCCGTCGAGGATGCTCTGCCCGCGGGACAGAGCGGCGGTCGTGGACCGGCCGTCCAGGGTGATGACGACCTCGCTGACGGGCCCCTGCGGGCCCAGGTCCTCGTGCCGGACCTCACGCACGGGCTCGTCCTCGGCGAAGAACAGCTCACGGTGGACGCGGCCGGGCGGGACGCCGAGGCCGGCCAGGACCCGCTGCGCGTCGGCGACCATGCCCTGCGGTCCGCACAGCCACCAGTGATCGGCCCCCGCCGGGTCCACCAGGGCACCGACGAGTGCCGCCAGCCGCTCGGCGTCCAGGCGGCCGGAGAGCACCTCGGCCTCCCGGGGCTCCCGGGAGAGCACGTGGGCGAGTTGGAAGCGGGTCGGGTACAGGTCCTTCAGGTCGGCCAGTTCGTCGGCGAACATCACCGTGTCGGTGCGGCGGTTGCCGTAGAAGAGGGTGACGGTCGAGCGGTCGTCGGCGGCCAGCACCGACTCGGCGATGGAGATCATGGGTGTGACGCCGGAACCGGCGGCGATGAGCACATGGTGTCCGGGGGTGCCGAGGTCGGGCGTGAAGATGCCGGTCGGGGCCATCACCTCCACGGTGTCGCCCGGCCGCACCTCGTTCACCAGCCAGGACGAGAACAGGCCGCCCGGCACCACCCGGACACCGATGCGCGGGACCGCACCCGCCGGGGAGCAGATCGAGTACGAGCGGCGCTCGTCGCGGCCGTCGATCTCGCGCCGCAGGGTGAGGGACTGTCCGGGCGCGAAGGCGAACTCCTCGGCCAGCTCGTCGGGGATCTCGAAGCTCACGGCCGCCGCGTCCGCGCACAGCCGCTCGACGGCGGCCACCCGCAGACGGTGGAAGGCGGGACGGCGACGGGTGCGGGCCGGTACCGCCGGTGCGGCGGCGGACGCCGAGGCGGGGGCGGTCGGGGCCATCAGATCTCCTTGACGTACTCGAACGGTTCGCGACAGGACCGGCAGCGCCACAGGGCCTTGCAGGACGTGGCGGCGAAGCGGGAGGTCTCCTCGGTCTCCCGCGAGCCGCAGCGGGGGCAGGGCACGGCCGGCCGGGTGGGTGACAGGACCAGGGGGACCGGGCCGCGCGGCGCGGCGCCGGGCGGCGCGATGCCGTGCTCGGCGAGCTTGCGGCGCCCGGACTCGGTGATCCAGTCGCTGCTCCAGGGCGGATCGAGCACCGTGCGGATCTCCACGTGCGCGTATCCGGCCTCGCGCAGCCGGGCGGCGACGCCCGCGCGCATCTCGGCCATCGCCGGGCATCCGGAGTAGGTGGGCGTGAGCCGTGCGACGACGGTGCCGTCCCCGGTCACCTCGACGTCCCGCAGCACTCCGAGGTCCGCCAGGGTCAGCATGGGCAGCTCGGGGTCGGGGACCTGCTCGGCGATGTGCCGGGCACGGCGGGCGTCCGGGAGCGCGGTCACCATGTCGCCCCCGGGTGGGCTCGGGCGACGCCCTGCAGTTCGGTCAGGAGCGGCACCAGGTGTTCGGTGTGCTCGCCGGCGCGGCCGGAGCCGGGCAGCGGGCGGTACACCGGAAGCGGCAGTCCCGCCGCCTCGGTGACCCGGCGCAGCACGTCGGCGACCTCGTCGCGCGCGTCGTGCGCGCTGTGCAGCTCGCCGAGGTAGGGAGCCACCTGCTCCAGCGCGGCGCGCATCCGACGGTGCGACTCGTCGGTGCCGTCGCCCAGGCGCACGGCCCATTCGGCGGCGTACTGCCGGTGGTAGGCCAGCTCCTTGACGCCCTTGGCCGCGACCGCCGCCAGGACCGGGTCCGGGTGGGCCGCCAACCGCTGGAAGTGGGCCAGGCGCCAGGTGGAGAGCACCAGCAGCCGCGCGATCGCGAAGGCGAAGTCGCCGCCGGGCAGTTCGGCCAGGCGCACGTTGCGGAAGTCGGCGGCGTCCCGGAAGTAGGCGTAGGCGTCCTCGTCCCGGCCGGTGCCGTCGACCTGGCCGGCGCGGGAGTAGAGCAGACGGGCCTGGCCCAGCAGGTCGAGGCCGATGTTGGCCAGCGCCACCTCCTCCTCCAGCTCCGGCGCCCGGGTGACCCACTCGGCGAGCCGCTGGGCCGAGACCAGCGCGTCGTCGGCGAGGGCCACGCAGTCGGCGGCCAGTTCAGCGGCGTCGACGCCTTCGGGCACGGCGGTGTCCACGCCGTGCAGCGGGTCCTCGAAGCCGGTGCCGTAGGCCCAGCGGGTGTCGTCCTCGTGTCCCTCGGCCAGGGTCAGGTAGACGTGGTCGTCACTCATGCCCTGCTCCTAGATGTGCGGGACGTCGTCGGGGATGTCGTAGAAGGTCGGGTGCCGGTACACCTTGTCGGCGCTGGGGGCGAAGAAGGGGTCCTTCTCGTCGCGGGTGGAGGCGGCGATGTGCTCGGAGCGCACGACCCAGATGCTCACGCCCTCGTTGCGCCGGGTGTAGAGGTCGCGGGCGTGGGTGAGGGCCATCGCGTCGTCGGCTGCGTGCAGCGATCCGACGTGGACGTGGTTGAGGCCGCGCTTGCCGCGCACGAACACCTCGTACAGGGGCCAGCCCCGCTTCCCGGTCTTCTCGGTCATGCCGCCGCTCCCTTCGCCGCGCGGGCGGCCTGCTTGGCGGCGTGGGCGGTGGCCGCCTCGCGCACCCAGGCGCCCTCCTCGTGTGCGCTTCGCCGCCGCTGGATCCGCTGTGCGTTGCACGGTCCGTCGCCCTTGATGACGCGCGTCAGCTCCTCCCAGTCGGGGGTGCCGAAGTCGTGGTGCCCGCGCTCCTCGTTCCAGCGCAACTCCGGGTCGGGCAGGGTGACGCCGAGCTTCTCGGCCTGCGGGACGGTCATGTCGACGAAGCGCTGCCGCAGTTCGTCGTTGCTGTGCCGCTTGATCTTCCAGGCCATCGAGCGCGCGGAGTTGGGCGAGGCGTCGTCGGGCGGGCCGAACATCATCAGGGAGGGCCACCACCAGCGGTCCACCGCGTCCTGGACCATCGCGCGCTGGGCCTCGGTGCCGCGCATCATCGTCATCAGCAGCTCGTACCCCTGCCGCTGGTGGAAGGACTCCTCCTTGCAGATGCGCACCATCGCGCGCGCGTACGGGCCGTAGGAGCTGCGGCACAGCGGCACCTGGTTGCAGATCGCGGCGCCGTCCACGAACCAGCCGATCACGCCGACGTCGGCGAAGCTCAGCGTCGGGTAGTTGAAGATCGACGAGTACTTCTGGCGTCCCTCGATCAGCCGCTCGGTGAGGTCGGCGCGGTCCGCGCCCAGCGTCTCGGCCGCCGAGTAGAGGTACAGCCCGTGGCCGGCCTCGTCCTGGACCTTCGCGAACAGGATCGCCTTGCGGCGCAGGGACGGCGCGCGGGTGATCCACTCGCCCTCCGGCTGCATGCCGATGATCTCCGAGTGCGCGTGCTGGGCGATCTGCCGGATCAGGGTCTTGCGGTACCCGTCCGGCATCCAGTCGCGCGGCTCGATGCGCCGGTCGTGCGCGATCGTCGCGTCGAAGTGCTCCTGCAACGGCTCCGGGGGCGGTGCCTCGGCGGTGTCTGTCGTGGTCATCGTCACCAGCTTCCCAACCGACCATTCGTTCGGTATCAGTGTGACCCCTTTCTCCGTGCCGGGCAAGACCCGGGGGCCTCGTCGGTCACACTCTTGACAGGCCACCGAACGGCTGGATTACTGGTCCCTGCCGCGAGCTGACCGAATGGTCGGTCGGGGAAAGAGGTGGTGGGAGAGATGACGCAGGCGACCGAGCCGACGCCCACGGAAGCGATGTTCGGCGCGGACGAGGCGTCCCGGCGGCTGGGCATCGAGCTGGTCGAGCACGGCGAGGGCACCGCGGTCCTCCGGATGACCGTGACCCCGGCGATGGTGAACGGGCACCGCATCGCCCACGGCGGCTATCTCTTCCTCCTCGCCGACACGGCCTTCGCCTGCGCCTGCAACAGCCACGGCCCCGTGACTGTCGCGGCGGGCGCCGACATCGTGTTCGTGGCCCCCGCCCGCGAGGGCGACGTGCTGGTGGCGAGGGCCGAGGAACGCGCCCGCTTCGGGCGCAGCGGTGTCTACGACGTGACGGTGCGGCGCGGTGAAGAGGTGATCGCCGAGTTCCGCGGCCGCAGCCGCAGCCTGCGGGGTGCCGCGGAGCGCGGGACGCAGGGTACGACGACGAAGGAGTCGCGATGAGCAGCGAGCCGACGACCGGGGCGGCCCCGGCACCGCGCCGGGGCG
Source organism: Streptomyces rochei (assembly GCA_002155895.1). Classification (GTDB taxonomy): domain Bacteria; phylum Actinomycetota; class Actinomycetes; order Streptomycetales; family Streptomycetaceae; genus Streptomyces; species Streptomyces rochei. The sequence goes on along the minus strand of MUMD01000215.1, from coordinate 42,145 downwards.
AGCCCCTCCCCCACGACCTCCTGGACGACACCGAGCGGCTGTCCCGGGAGCAGCTCGCGGAGCTCCAGCTCGACCGGCTGCGCGCCACCCTGCGGCACGCCTACGACAACGTGGAGCTGTACCGGAAGAAGTTCGACGCCGCCGGGGTGACGCCCGACGACTGCCGCAGCCTCGCTGACCTGTCCCGGTTCCCCTTCACCACCAAGGCCGATCTGCGGGACACCTACCCCTTCGGCATGTTCGCCGTCCCGATGTCCGAGGTGCGGCGCGTGCACGCCTCCAGCGGCACCACCGGCCGCGCCACCGTGGTCGGTTACACGGAGGACGACCTGTCCATGTGGGCGGACGTCGTCGCCCGTTCGATCCGCGCCGCGGGCGGCCGGCCCGGCCACAAGGTGCACATCTCCTACGGCTACGGCCTGTTCACCGGAGGGCTCGGCGCGCACTACGGCGCCGAACGCGCGGGGTGCACGGTGATCCCGGCCTCCGGCGGTATGACGGCCCGCCAGGTCCAGATCATCCAGGACTTCCGGCCCGAGATCATCATGGTCACCCCGTCCTACATGCTCACCCTGCTCGACGAGTTCGAGCGCCAGGGCGTCGACCCCCGCACCACCTCGCTGCGGGTGGGCATCTTCGGCGCCGAGCCGTGGACCGAGGAGATGCGCCGCGAGATCGAGGAGCGGATGGACATCCACGCGGTCGACATATACGGGCTGTCCGAGGTGATCGGCCCCGGTGTGGCCCAGGAGTGCGTCGAGACCAAGGACGGGCTGCACGTGTGGGAGGACCACTTCTACCCGGAGGTGGTGGACCCGCTCACGGACGCCGTGCTGGCCGAGGGCGAGGAGGGCGAGATCGTCTTCACCACCCTCACCAAGCAGGCGCTCCCGGTCGTCCGCTACCGCACCCGCGACCTGTCCCGGCTGCTGCCGGGCACCGCGCGGCCCGCCTTCCGCCGGATGCAGAAGGTCACCGGCCGCTGCGACGACATGATCATCCTGCGCGGGGTGAACGTCTTCCCCACCCAGATCGAGGAGATCGTGCTGCGCACGCCCGGCGTCGCACCGCACTTCCAGATCCGGCTCACGCGGCGAGGCCGGATGGACCACATGACGGTGCGGGTCGAGGCCCGTCCCGGCGCCGGTCCCGAGCAGCGCGAGGCCGCCGCCCGGGCGATCGGACAGGGCGTCAAGGACGGTGTGGGCGTGAGCGTGGAGGTCGAGGTCGTCGAGCCGGAGTCCCTGGAGCGCTCGCTCGGCAAGATCCGCCGGGTGAGCGATCTGCGCGGCACCTGAGCACCGGTCGGGCCGAAACGTGAGGACGGACACGCCCCCTCGGCTCCCGTACTGGTGTGCGGCCAGGTGCGGATGGGCAGTGAGTGCATGATCGGGGGAGATCGAGTCCGTCCTGAGGGGAAATCCCGTGCGTGTGTGTGTGATCGGTGCAGGTCTGTCGGGGCTGGCGGTGGGCCATGCCCTGAGGGAGCGCGGCATCGGCTTTGTCTGCCTGGAGAAGGCGGACGACGTCGGCGGCATCTGGCGCCAGCCGGAGGCCGGCGAGCGGGGCCCGGGCTATGAGTCCCTGCACCTGAACACCGCCAAGCAGCTGACCGGTTACGCGGACTTCCCGATGCCGGAGTCGTACCCGCTCTACCCCCGGCACAGCCAGTTCGCCGCGTATCTGCGCTCCTTCGCCGAATGGTCCGGGGTGCGCGAGCACGTCGAGCTGCGCACCGAGGTGACGTCCGTGCGCCAGGAGCCGGACGGCATGTGGACCGTGGTGAGCCGGGGCGCCCGGGGCGCCGAGACGTCGCGCCGCTTCGAGCGGGTGATCGTCGCCTCGGGCCATCACACGGAGCCCGCGCTGCCCGACCCCCTCCCGGTGGGGGCCGACTCCTTCGCCGGAACGATTCTTCACTCCCTCGACTACCGCACCAGCGCCGACTTCGCCGGCCGGCGCGTCGTCGTGGTCGGGCTGGGCGCGTCCGCGGTCGACATCGCGGCGGACCTGTCCCGGCACGCCGCCGAGACCTTCCTCTCGGTGCGGCGGGGGCTGCACATCGTGCCCAAGCAGCTCTACGGCATGTCGGTCGACGTGATCGCCGAGGCGCCCTGGTTCAACGAGATGTCCTTCGCCGAGCGGATCCAGTGGGCGGAGCAGGCCCTGCTGGTCGCGCGCGGCAAGCTGTCGGACTACGGCCTGCCCGAGCCCGACCACCCGGTCTTCTCCTCGGCCACGACCCTCTCGGACGAGATCCTCAGCCGCATCCGGCACGGCGCGGTCACGCCCAGGCCCGCGATCGACTCGTTCGACGGCGACCGGGTCGTCTTCACCGACGGCACCTCCACGCCGGCGGACGCGGTCGTCTACTGCACCGGCTTCCACATGACCTGGCCCTTCCTGCCCGTCGGCTGCCCGGTGGCGGCGGACGGCTCGGTGGAGCTGTACAGACGGGTGGTGCCGGCCGACCGGCCCGGTCTGTACTTCGTCGGGCTGGTCCGGCCCGTGGGCGCCATCACCCGCCTCGTCGAGGCCCAGGCGCGGTGGGTGGCCGGGATCGTCGACGGGGAGATCTCGCTGCCCCCGGCGGAGGAGATGCGCGAGGAGATCGACGCCTACCTGACGTCGATCGCGCAGCGGTACGGCCGGACGCGGGGTGCCTCGATCCAGGTCGACGTGGGTCCGTACCTGGCGGAGTTCCGGGAGTCGCTGCCCGTGTGACCGCCGGGCACCCGCCCGCCGGCGCTCCCGCGCCCGTGGCTCCCGGCGCGTGCCACCGGGAGCCCCGCGGTGTACCGGGCGGTCCGCTCAGCCCACCGTTGCCGGCTCGCTCAGCCCACCGTCACCGGCTCGCGCACGGCCTCCGGGGCCGGCGGCCGCACCGCGTACGCCTCCGAGGAGAGGTACGCCGTCACCCGGGGCGGGCGGCCCCGCTGGTGGGCGAGCGCCAGGTAGGCGATGAGCCCCACACCGTCCTCGGGCCGACGGTCCGTGAGGGCCCCCAGGGCTCGGACCAGCGCGGAGTCGTCCATGCCGTGGTCACGCAGCACCCTGGACGCCCGCGCCAGGGCCTCCCCGTCGTGCCGGGCGTAGTCCCTGACCGGGATGTGCAGGGTGAAGCCGCTCGGCCGCGCGGAGGCGGTGTCGGTGAAGGCGTGGCAGGACAGGCCGGGTCGCCGGCCGAGCCCCGTGGTGTCCGGGCCGATGCCCGCGACGGTGCGGAAGAAGCCCTCGACGGCCGCGGGCGCCGGGCCCGGCGTCATACGGGACAGCCGCCCGGCCTGACCGGCCGTGAGGTTCTCGTGGCGGACGTAGACCTTCGCCCGGGGCTCCTCCCAGTCGCCCAGGTCCAGGGCGAGGAACGGGTAGCCGCTGCCCGCGGGCAGGCTCGCGAAGGCCCGCCGGTGGCCCAGCCGGTCCAGCGCCTCGCGCACCGTCTGGGCGGAACGTTTCGCCCCTCGCGCCGCCGGGTTCAGGTAGACCTTGACCTTGGGGACGCCCCCGGGCTCCAGTTCCAGGGCGATCCACAGGGCCAGGGGTCCGTGCGGGGACGACGGCAGGAACAGGTCCCGCAGGCCGTCGAGCGCGGCGGTGGAGAAGTTCCAGCGCCGGGCCATCGCGCGGACCGCCTCCAGCCCGGCCCGCCCTTCCCGAGCCAGGCTGTCTGCGCCGCAGCCCGGCTCCAGAAGCACCCGCAGGGCGGGAACGGCGTCCGGCTGGAAGGAGAGGGAGAACTCGACGGGGGTGTGGTCGTCGGACAGGAAGGTGCGGTTGGGCGGCGGAAGGCTCAGCGGGCGCTCGGCCACCGGGCCCAGGGAGTCGGCCAGGACACCGGCGTAGGTCTCCGCGTCGGCTGCGGTCAGACCCGCGACCGCCCCGAGTCTTCGCAGCTGGCCGCCGGTGAGCGAACCGAGCGTCGGCGCCTCGCCCGCGCCCGTCGTCGCGGCGCTCACCGGTCCCTCCCCCACCGGAGCCGCACAGAGAGATACCCGCCTGGCGAGGCGGGTATCAGGGGGTCCGACGGCGGGAAAGCGGCGTTCGTGGGTTTGTGCTCCACGACACCTCCTTTTACTCGTGAGCGACTTGAATGCCGCGTTGCTCACTACCCGTGCCGTCGAACCTTCATGCGGAAGGGGCTGGTTGGGGAGGTGTTGCGCATGTCACCGTGTGAGCCAGTTGAGGAACTGGCTCCACATGCCTCCGCGTTCGGCAGGCCGCTCAGGAGCCGGCCGGCTGCCCTGCCCGGCGCTCCCGGTGCCCTGCTGCGGGACCGTCCGCTGTCCGGAACGCACCGGCGTGAAGCGGGCCGGGAGCGTGGCGAGGGCCCGGTTGAAGGGGCCCGGACGCCACGTCAGGCTGTCCTCCGGGACGGCGAGTTCGACGTCGGGCAGCTCGTTGAACAGGTGCTCGATGGCGGTCACGGTGATGTGCCGGGCCGGTTCCTTGGACGGGCAGGCGTGCGGTCCCGCGCTCCACGCCAGGTGGGCCCGGTTGCTGCCGGCCTGGCGTGAGGCCTTGAGGGCGGGGCCGGTGTTGGCCGCCGCGAAGCTGACCAGCACCAGGTCACCCGCCTGCAACTGCTGCCCGGCGAGTTCCGTGTCGGCGGCCGGGTAGTGCGGCGCGTAGTTCGACATCGGCGGGTTCTCCCACAGCGTGTCGTCGAGCGCCTCGTCGATCAGGCCGCCCTCGCGCGCGTAGCGCTCGTGGGTCAGGAGCCGGTGCAGGGTGTTGCCGATCAGGTTGCGCAGCGGTTCGGCGCCCGCGCCGAGCAGCAGCGCGAGCTGGTGGACCATCTCCTCGTCGCTGAGCCGCGCCTCGTGCCGCATCAGCCAGGAGGTGACGTCCTCGCCGGGCTTGGCGCGCTTGAGGGCCACCAGCTCGCCCACCGCCTGGAACAGCACCGAGGTGGCCTTCTCGGCGTTGACGCCGTCGAACATCCCGGAGATGCCGAACAGCACCCGGTCCCCGATGTCGGCGGGGCAGCCGAAGAGTTCGTTGAACACGAACAGCGGGAGCTGCTTGGCGTAGTCGCCCAGCAGGTCGGCCGAGCCCCGGCCGCCGAACTGGGAGATGAGGTAGCCGGAGATCTGCTCGGTGCTGTGGCTCAGCCGCCGGGTGTCCACCCGCGCCATGCTGTCGGTGACCGCCTGCCGGAGCCTGATGTGGTCGGCGCCGTCGGCGAACATGCAGTTGGGCCGGTAGGCGAGCAGCGGGGCGACCGGGCTGTCCGGGCCGACCTTGCCCTCGTTGAAGGCCCGCCAGCGACGCGCGTCCTTGCGGAAGGAGCCGGAGTCCTGCAGCAGCTGGAGCGCCGCCGCGTAGTCGGTGACCAGCGTGGCCTCGACACCCGGGGCCAGTTCGACGGGAGCGGCGGCACCGTAGTGGCGCAGGTACTCGTAATAGGCCTGCGGGTCGGCGGCGAACTCCGGGCCGTACAGCGGGACTCGGGCGCCGGAGCCGTGCGCCGGGCACCCCGGCGGCGGCACCGGAGCGGTGTCGTGGGCGTTCATGTCTGCTCCCAGCTCCTAGCGGGTGCGGTCCAACAAGTAACGGACGAGGGTGGTCAGTGCGGCGGCCGAGGACTTCTCGTCACGGGCGTCGCAGGTGACGACGGGGGTGTCGTCGAGCAGGTCCAGTGCCTCGCGCAGCGCCCGTTCGTCGCGCAGCGGCGCGCCGTCGAAGTGGTTGACGGCGATGGCGTAGTCGAGGCCGTACTGCTCGATGAGGTCGATGACCGGGAACGAGTCGGCCAGCCGCTCGGGGTCGACGAGGACGAGGGCGCCCAGCGCGCCGCGCGCCATGTCCTCCCACATCTGCACGAAGCGCTGCTGCCCCGGGGTGCCGAACAGGTAGAGGACCACGCGGTCGCTGATCGTCAGACGTCCGAAGTCCATGGCGACCGTGGTGGTGGTCTTGCCCTGGACCCCCTTGAGGTCGTCGACCGACTCGGCGGCCTGGGTCATGGTCTCCTCGGTGGACAGCGGCTCGATCTCGGAGATGGAGCCGATGAGGGTGGTCTTGCCCACCGCGAAGTGACCGACGACGAGAATCTTGACCGCGGTCTGGGTCGCCCCGCCGCGCACATAGTCCCGCTCACCCAAACTTGGCGCGGAGCCCATTGAGCACCTCCTCCAGGATCTCCTTGTCGGCCGGCCGGGCGCGGGCCACCGGCGGGCGGGTCATGATGTGGCCGCCCTCCTTGAGGGAGGCCAGCAGGATGCGCACCACGCCCAGCGGGAAGTGGGTGTGCCCGGCGATCTCGGCGACCGACAGGTATCCGGCCGAGCAGAGGTCCAGCAGGCTCTGCTCCTCCGGGGAGAGCCGGGCGGGCCGCCGGGTGTCCTCGGCGGACGCGGTGACGAGGGTGATGAGGGAGAGGTGCTCCTCGTCGGGCAGGCCGCGGCCCTTGGTGATGACGTACGGCCGCACTAATTCCGGCGCCTCGGGCTCCCAGCCGTCGTGGCCGGTCATGAGCGCGAACCGAGGTTCTCGCGCGGCGGGGTCGTCAGCCGCTTGCCGAGCTGGGCGACGAGCTGCTGCATCCGGAAGGTGATGTCGGCCATGTCGACGTCCGGGGAGGCGGAGACGCCGAGGTAGGCGCCCTCGCCGGCGGAGATCAGGAACACCCAGCCGCCGTCGAACTCGACGAGGGTCTGCCGCCAGGACTGGGTCGGGTCCTCACAGAAGAAGGCGAGCGTCCGGCTGAGCGACTGGACCCCGCTCATCGCGGCGGCGACCCGGTCGGCGTCGTCCTTGTCGAAGTCCTGCGTCCGGGCCATCAGCAGCCCGTCGGCCGAGATCAGGACCGCGTGCAGGGCCCCGGGAATCTCCAGGGCGCTGTCGAGCATCCATGACAGATCGTCGTTCACGAGTCCTCATGTCCTTCTCTGCTTGCACCAGGTGTTCTGCCGTTCCGGTCGGCGTCCCCGGGCCGGGTGACGCGGCCGGTCTGCGTGCCCCGTTGGAAGGCGGCCATCACCCGCGCCTGCTCGGCGTCGGAACGACCGGCGGAGGGCGGGGCGGAGGCGCTGCCGGGCACGATGGCCATCGGGCGCTTGCGACGCCGTCGGGGCAGGCCGTCGCTGGTCTGGGAGGGGGCCGCCGCGGCCTGCGGCCCGCCGTCCGGCTCCGGCCGGGCGGCGGTGCGGACGGCAGGCGCGGGCGCCTTCTTCTCCGGCATGGCGGTGAGCAGGTCGTGCGGCAGCAGGACCACGGCGCGCACACCTCCGTAGGGTGAGGAGGAGTCCACCGACACCTCGAAGCCGAAGCGCTCGCACAGCAGGCCGATGACCGCGAAGCCGAACTGGGGCGGGTTGCCGAGCCCCGCCACGCCGGAGGCGCGCTCGGTGGCGAGGAGCTTGTCGGCGCGGGCGCGCTCCTCGTCGCTCATGCCGACGCCGGCGTCGTCGACGACGACGCAGATGCCCTTGGGCACGGTCCGGATGTTGATCTCGACGACGGTGTCCGGGCTGGAGTAGCTGGTGGCGTTGTCCAGCAGCTCGGCGAGGGCCAGGGCGACGGGCTCGACGGCGCGGCTGGTGATGCCGAAGTCGACCTGGGAGAGGATCTCCACCCGCCGGAAGTGCCGGATGCGCCCCTGGGCGCTGCGCACCACGTCGTACACCGAGGCCGTGTCGCGCCGGCCGCCGAGCCAGCCGTCGCACAGCACCGCGATGGACTGCGCGCGCCGGCCGAACTGCGAGTTGGTGTGGTCGATCTCCAACAGGTCCTGGAGCAGGGCGGAGTCCCCGTACTTGGTCTGCAACCGGGAGAGCACCAGCTGCTGTTCGGCGGCGAGGCCCTGCAGGGTCCGCATGGCCGACTTCAGCACGGTCTTGGTCTCGTCCTCGGCCCGCTCCTGCGCCGCCCGCACGGACTTGCCGTAGTCGTTCTCCAGCTCTGTGTAGTGCTGCTTGAGCCCCTGGACCTCCTGCCGCAGAGCTCGGGCCGCCCGGCGCTGGCGGCCGATGAGCACGGCGGCGGCGACGAGGGCGACGAGAAGGACCCAGAGCAATGGGTTCCCTGTGTATTCGGTCATAAGACTCTCTTCAGGCGACTGAAGGCCGGTTCGCTGAGTTCCCGTCCACGCGGGCGGTCCGGCGGACCGACCGGCACGGTGGGTGCTGCCCGGACTGTCCCTGAAGTCGGGGATGCCGTCTTCCACCCATCCGCCCGCTCCGCAAACGCGGTGATCGTATCACCGCATGATCAGGTGAATTTACGTCAAGAACTGTTCATCCAGGACCGGTTGGAACCGGCGGTTCCCGTCACTTCGGCGGTAGGTACAGTCGGCCGCGTGAAAGCTGCACAGGACACCTTCCGGCCGTACGCGAAGCCGCCCGCGGACGGCACGCCGTGACGCCCGAGGCCATGGCCGCGGTGTTCGCGGCGGGCGTGGGGGCGGGCGCCATCAACAGCGTGGTCGGCTCCGGGACGCTGATCACCTTCCCCGTGCTGCTGGCCACCGGACTGTCGCCGGTCACGGCCACGGTGTCCAACGCGCTCGGCCTGATCCCCGGCTCCGTCAGCGGGGCCATCGGCTACCGCAAGGAGCTGAGCGGCCAGCGCCGGCGGGTGCTGCGGCTGGGCGCCGGCGCGCTGCTGGGCGGCCTTGCGGGCGCCACGCTGCTGCTCGCCCTGCCGGAGGACGCGTTCGAGACGATCGTGCCGGTGCTGGTGGGCCTCGCCCTGGTTCTGGTGGCGCTCCAGCCGCAGATCGGCCGGTGGGTGCAGCGGCGCCGGGAGCGCACCGGCGTCCCGCCGCGCCGGGACGGCGGCCCGCTGCTGTTCACCGGCCTGACGCTGGCGAGCGTCTACGGCGGCTACTTCACGGCCGCGCAGGGGATCATCTACCTGTCCCTGATGGGAATGCTGCTGGACGAGTCCCTGCAGCGTCTGAACGCGGTCAAGAACGTCCTCTCCGCGGTCGTCAACACCGTCGCCGCGCTCTTCTTCCTCTTCGCCGCGGACTTCGACTGGACGGCGGTCGGGCTCCTCGCGACCGGCTCGGCGCTCGGCGGATACGCCGGGGCGAAGGTGGGCCGCCGCTTCAGCCCCCTGGCCCTGCGGATACTCGTCGTGACGGTCGGCACCGTCGCCCTCGTGCAGCTGCTGCTGCGCTGAGCCGCCGTCCGGCCCGCCGCTTGTCCGCCCCCTCCGGCGACGGACGACGGGCGACGGGCGAACCGGACGCTGCTGATGACGCCGGCGCCGACCCGACCCCGCGGTCTCCGCGGCCGGTTGAGCCTCCCTTCGCGGGCCCGGAGCAGACATGCTCCGGGCCCGTTCCATAACGCCGCGTTATGGGAAGCAGGGATTGGCGGCCCCGCGCGCGTGCCCGAGATGCTGAGCGCCCCCACCCACCACACGCGGCCCCACGCGTGTCGTCGGAATCGAGGAGCCTTGCGCACATCCAGACTCGTCCCCACCCTGCTGGCCGCGCTCATGGCCGCACTGCTGTCCGCCCTCGCGCTCGCCCCGCAGGCCGCAGCGGCCGAGCCCAAGCCAGGTGACGGCGGCCCCCAGCCCATCATCGGCGGCGGCTACGCGCAGAACGCCCCCTGGGCCGCCCGGCTGTTCTCCAACGGCACCCAGACCTGCAGCTCCACCATCATCTCCCCCACCTGGATACTCACCGCCAAGCACTGTGTGAGCGGCGGCGGGCTGTCCTTCCGCATCGGCAGCCTCGACCAGAGCTCCGGCGGCACCGTGGCGAACGGCGTCCAGACCGTCACCCACGCCTCCTCCGACCTCGCCTTGGTGCGCCTGGACCGCTCCGTCTCCGCCTCCTACGCCCGACTCGGCCAGCCGGGCACCGTGCGGGTGGGCCAGAACGTACAGGTCTACGGCTGGGGCGCCACCTCCCGGTGCGGCTCGGAGATCAACTGTCAGTCCCGGTACCTGAAGGTCGCCAACCTGACCGTCACCCGAGGCTGCTACGACGCCTACAACGGCCAGGCCATCTGCGCCCGCCCCGGCGACGGCATCACCGCGGGCGGCGACTCCGGCGGCCCGATGATGGCCGACGGCGTCCAGGTCGGCGTCGCCTCGACGAGCGACCGCCAAACCACCACGGCGTACACCAACGTGACGGCGTACCGCTCGTGGATCCAGTCGGTGGCCGGCGTCTGACGCCTCCCCCGGAGGTTCGGGCCGGGCCGTCCAGCAACCGGACGGCCCGGCAGACGCATGGTGAGTGCATCTATCCTTCGGCGCGAACGACCGGCCTCCCGCGCGAAGGAGCTCCGCATGGCAGGGCAGACAGCAGCCCCTCGGACGAACGAGCACGACGAGGCCGTCCTTCGACTTCGGGACGTCGGCGTCCGCCGCCACACCACCGACCAGCTCATCCTCGACGGGATCGACTGGACGGTCCGGCCGGGAGAGCACTGGGCCCTGCTCGGCGCCAACGGCGCGGGCAAGACCACCCTGCTGCGGCTGCTCGGTGCCCTGATGCACCCGACCACCGGGACGGTGGAGGTCCTCGGCAGCCGGCTCGGCCGGGTGGACGTGCGTGAGCTGCGGGCCCGCATCGGCCATGTCACCTCCGCGCAGCGGGTGCCGCAGGACCTCACCGCGCACGCGGTCGTCCTCACCGGACACAGCGGCACCGTGCAGCCCCTGTGGCGCACCTACGACGACGAGGTCCGCGCCCGCGCCCACGAGCTGCTCACCGAACTCGGCGTCAAGGAGCTGGCCGACCGGCCCTACGGCGTGTGCTCGGGCGGACAGCGGGCGCGGGTCCTCATCGCCAGGGCCCTGATGGCCGACCCGGCGCTGCTCCTCCTGGACGAGCCCTTCAACGCCCTGGACCTGCCCTCCCGCGAGGACCTCGTCGAGGCCATGCAGCAGCTGGCCGCAGGGCGCCCGCGGCTGGCGACCGTGACGGTCACCCACCATCTGGAGGAGCTGTTCCCCGCGGTCAGCCACGCGCTGCTGCTGCGCGAGGGCCGGGTCCTGTCCCACGGGGAAGTGGAGGGCGTCCTCACCGACCCGCTGCTGACCCGGTGCTTCGGCCGGGACATCACGGTGGCCAGGCGCGACGGTCGCTGGTCGGCCTACTCCGGACGCCGCCTCTGACGAGTCCCGGGCGCCCCAGGCCGCAACGGGGCGGGCGAGGGCGGCCCCGGAGGTATCGGCGTACGGACCTCCGGGACCGCCTCTCGGCTCCCCCGCCAGGCGACTGCCCACCCGTCGCCCCGGGGAAACGCCGGGCGGCACCGGACGGGTCTCGTGCACCCGCACGGGTTACCCCGGTCAACTCAGGGCGCGGGCGCCCGGTGACGTGTCAGGCGCAGCCCCAGGCCGACATGCCCTGGATGCGGGCGAGGCGCTCGGCCACGGCGATCTGCTCCCCGCGGGTGGCGAGGTCCGCGCGGGGCGCGTACGCGAGGCCGCCGGCCGCGGCCCAGCTCGACGGGGCGAACTGCAGACCGCCGTAGTAGCCGTTGCCCGTGTTCGCCTTCCAGTTGCCGCCGGACTCGCAGGCGGCGATGGCGTCCCAGTCGGTGCGCGGGGGGACTCGCCCCGCGGCGGCCGCCTCGGTGGTGGCGGCCAGGGCCGCGGCGGCGAACAGGGCCACCGCCGCTCCCCGGGCGGTGCGTCCGCGGGCCGCGCGGCGACCGCCGGGATGAACATCTCGTCCACAGATCATACGAAGACTGTTGCACCGGGTGACCGCGCGGTGTCTCGCCGTCCACCGTCCGGTTGCTCCGGCCGGGGCACACGGACCACCCCGACGGCCTCCGGCACGGGCGTCACTTCGCCGTCCGTACGCGGCCGGTGCCGCCCGCCGCCGCCTCGGTGGCCAGGTGGTCGGGCACGGCCCGCGGGTCGACCAGACGGTTGAGGCGGCTCGGGACGTCGAAGCCGATCAGGAGGACCACCACCAGGGTCAGGGAGAAGGTCAGCACCGCGAGCGCCCGTCCCAGCGGCATCGTCGACGCCAGTTGGGCCCCGAGCACCGGGGCGACGGCCCCGCCCAGCGCTCCGACGTTGTAGACGAAGCCCAGGGACGCCGCCCGGCTCTCGGTCGGGAAGTGTCCGGCGATGTACTTGGGGAGCAGTCCCGAGACGCCCTGCATGCAGGCCAGCATCAGGAACAGCAGGATTCCCAGCTGGAGCCGGCTGTCGCGGACCGCGAAGACCGGGAAGACGAAGCAGATGCCGACCAACAGGGTGGCGGCGTAGGCCCTGCGGGTGCCGAACCGGTCCCCCACGAAGCCGGTGACGACGCAGCCGGCCATCGTGCCGAAGCCGGCGTAGTAGAGCGCGTCGCTGACCTGGGCGGGGGTGAAGCCGAGTTCGGTCTTGAGGTAGGTGGGCAGCAGGGCCTGGACGGGCCAGCTGTAGAGGAAGGCGCAGAAGACGGTGGCGCACAGCGCGACGAACAGCGGCCACCGGCTGCGGCCGCCCAGTTGGACGGCGAAAGCGGTCAGACAGGCCGCCGCCACGACGGAGAGGACGGGTACCGCCCCCGTGCCGAGCGGGGTGAAGACCGCGAAGAGCGACCCGGTGGCGACGGCCGCGAGCACCGTGTTGACGGTCGCCCGGCGCCGGCCCGCGAACAGCGGCCGGAAGGGGTTGGGGCGTTCACCGGCGGCCCCCACCTCCGCCTCCCAGTCGTCGGCCTCGGGCAGTGCCCGCCGGACCCACAGCGCGACGACCACCGGGAACAGGCCGATGTAGAACAGCCAGCGCCAGCCGTGGGCCGGCACCACCTGCTCGTACACCTCGGCCGCCAGGACGCCGCCCAGGGAGAAACCGGAGATGAGGAAGCCGGAGGCGCGGTTGCGCAGCCGTGCGGGCCAGCTCTCCATGACGTAGGTGGCGCTGGCGCTGTACTCGCCGGCCATCCCCATGCCGATCAGCAGCCGGGCGGTGAACAGACTGGTGTAGTCCCAGGCGAAGCCGCAGGCGAAGGTGCCGACCGAGTACAGCAGGATGCTGGCCACCATGGCGCTCTTGCGGCCGAACCGGTCACCGAGCGCGCCCAGCACCGCGCCGCCGAGCCAGCGGGTGATGAAGGCACCGGAGACGAGGCTCGCGGACTCGACGGCCGTCAGCCCGAAGTCGTCGGCGATCTCGGTCAGCACCAGGGTGATCAGCACGAAGTCGAAGCCGTCGAGGAGGTAGCCGATCCAGGCGGCGAAGAACGACTTCCACTTCTGCCGGGACACCTGGCGGTACCAGGGCGGGGGCACGTCGGCGGTGCGCGCAGGTGACATGACGATCCAATGCGGGTGGGGGACGCGCGTCAGAGCAGGAGCGCGGGCCGGTCCGTCACAGGAGGCCGGCCTCGGTGAGCAGGTCGCGGACGCGTGCCACGGCCGTGGCGTCGAGCGGTACCTGGGGTGCCGCGGTCGCCGGGCAGTCGATGAGGCCGAGCAGATGTGCCGCGGCCTTGAAGCCGCCGAGCGCGGCGGAGCCGGGGCCCATCAGCGCCGGGTCGCCGGCCTCGGTGAGGGCGAAGAGCGCGGCGAGACGGTCCTGCTCGGCCTTGGCCGCGGCCCAGTCCCCCGACCGCGCGGCCGTGTAGAGCCGTACGTAGCCGCGGGCGTCGACGTTGCCGAGTCCGGGCACGACGCCGTCCACGCCGGCGAGCAGGGCGCAGTCGACGGTGAGTTCGGACCCGGTGAGCACGGAGAAGTCCGGAGCGTGCCGGCGCAGTTCGATCAGCAGGCGGCGCAGCGCACCCTCGTCGCCGCTGGAGTCCTTGAGTCCGGCGAGGGTGCCGTCGACGGCGAGGCCGAGCACCACGTCGCGGGGCAGCCGGGTGTGCACGGCGACCGGGATGTCGTAGGCGAGCAGCGGCAGACCGGCGCCCTCGCGGACGCGCCGGAAGTGGTCGGCGATCTCGACCGGGTGGGTGCGGGCGTAGAAGGGGGCGGTGGCCACCAGCGCGTCGGCACCGGCCCGGGCTGCGTCGGCCGCGCGGTCCAGCACCCGGGCGGTGGTGGTCTCGATGACGCCGGCCAGCACGGGGACCCGGCCGGCCGCGCTGTCCACGGCCGTTTCCAGCGCGGTCAGCCGTTGGGTGTCGGTGAGGTAGGCGGCCTCGCCGCTGGAGCCGAGCAGGAACAGGCCGTGCACGCCGGCCCCGATCAGGTGCTCGGTGAGCCGGCGGACCGAGGCGGTGTCGACCCGGCCGGTCGGGGTGAGGGGCGTGAGGACCGGCGGAACGACGCCGCGCAGCGGAGCGGGGAAGGGCATGCGGTACTCCAGGTCGTGCTGTCCCGGTGCCGGGGCGGTGGGCGGTGCCACGCGCCCGGAACCTACCGACGTGGTGTGTTCTGCGTCCTGTTGGAGTGACACACGCCGGCGCGGGGGTGTCAAGGGCGCACCGGGCCGGAGGGGGGCCGTCCCGGGGGCCCCTCGTTCGTGTGAAGAACCGCGAGGGTGTCGGCCAGTCGGGTGAGCGGCGGGCCGGCGCGCCCGGGCCCGCCCTTACGGTTTCGCGGTGACCATCTCACCTGACACCCAGCCCCTGCGGACCGCCGACCTCGGCACGCTCGTCATCATGTCCTGGAGCCGCGAGACTCCCGACGGCGACGTCCCCTTCCTGCTCGCCTGTTCCCTCGGCGACGGCGAGGGCGGAGCGGAGGCGACCGGGGCGGCCGTGGAGCGGCTGCTGGGCCACGCGGGGCTGCCCGTCGGCGAAGGCGTCGTCGACGCCGCGCGGCTGCCGAACCTGCCGGTCAACCTGCTCGTCGTGCCGGGCGCCGCCTCCCTCACCATGCCAGGGATCAACGCGCAGTTCGTGCCCACGCCCGAGTGGCGCAGGGCGGTCGACGAGCGCGGGTACGCCTGCCTGATCTTCGCCACGCGTCCCTGGTCCGGCGGGGAGCCGGGCGAGGGCGAGGCGGTCGCCGCCTTCGCGAACGACGCCGCGACACTGGCGTCGGCGGCCCAGGTCGTCCTGCCCGTACGCACCCTCCGGGGCTGACGCGGCGCCCCGCTCCGCCGGCCGGCACCCGTGCCGGTCCAGCGGGGAGCGCCGCGACGGCTCGCGGCCCGTCCGTCAGGTCCACAGCTCGCCGCTGTCGCACAGCCGGGCGCCCATGTTGCGCTCCATCATGCGCAGTGCCGCGTCGGCGAGGTCGGCGTGGATGTGGGCGACCGCGTCGCGCGGCACGATGACCTGGAGGTGGCGGATGTGGGCGTCGAGCGCCGAGTAGAGCACGCACTGCTCGGTCACCTGCCCGCACAGCACCAGCCGGTCGATGCCCTGCTCGTGCAGGAGGTACGTCAACGGGGTCTCAAAGAAGATCGAGTGGCGTGCCTTGACCACGAAGAGGGAGGAGTCGTCGGGCTTCACGGGCTCGACGAGGTGTGACTGGGGTCCGGCGAGGGCCTGGTCGAGGATCTCGCCGTGGTGCGAGCGCCACTCGCCGAAGTTGTCGTTGACGTAGATCACGGGGACGTCGTGGCGCCGCGCCCGCTCCAGCAGGCCGGTCACTGCGGGGAGCACCGACTCCACGGCGGGGATCAGCGAGTCGGCGTCCTTGTGGTCATAGGTGTTGATCATGTCGATGACGATCAGCGCGGTTTTGCCCATGCCGCCCAGGTTGCCACTGAGCGGGCGTGAAACCCCCTCGCCCCGGCCGACCGCCGTCCGGTGGGCGGCGCGGTTCACCCCAGGGCCTCGTCGACGGGGCCGGTCTCCCCGGCCGGGCCGGGCACGAGCGCCCAGGGCGCGGGCCCCCGGCCCCCGTTCCACTCCCGCAGCCGGTCCGCGTCCACGCAGACTATGCCGCACTGCTCTGCGTACTCGGCGGCCGGCCGGGTGAAGCCGCTGGTGGTGACGACCACCGCGACGTCGGCCTCGTGGACGGTGAAACAGGTGCCGCCGAAGCGCTGCAGGTCCTCGGAGCCGACCTTGTTGTCCTCGGCGTAGCGCTTGCACTGGATGACCAGGCGGCGGCCGTCGGGGGCCACCGCTATCACGTCCGCGCCGAGGTCCCCCGCACCGCCGACCACCTGCGCCTCGGCACAGCCGTCCCGCAGGCAGAGGCCGGCTATCGCCTGCTCGAACTCGTCGGGATCCAGGACCGCGTGGAGGTCGACCGTCGCGGCGGTGGGTTCGGGGACGAGTGGCGCCGGGACCGCGGGCGCCACCGTCCGGGTGGCCTCCAGGGCGTCGAGGGCCGTCGCCGCGCCCTCCTCCAGCGCGCCGGTGGTGCGGCGCGCCAGGCCCAGGACGGAGAGCCGCGAGCGCCCCCGCCGCCCCAGGACGACGGCCGCGACGGCCACCAGCACCAGGACGAAGGCCCAGGCGGGACGCCGCTCGGCGACGTCGAGGGCCGTCCTGACGATCCACCCCGCGACGCACAGACCGACGGCGGCGAACCCGAAGAACAGGGCCGTCGCCCGGAGGTCGAAGCGGCGCCCGGAGCGCTGCCGGCGGGGATGTCGCACGGGCACGGTCACGTCGGTGTTCCCTTCCTTGCCGGGGACATGAAGATCACTGACGCCCGTCTGCCCAAGAACCGCGCGTTCACCGTCGGTTCATGACACGCCGTCGGATGGCTTATCCGAACGGTGCGGGATTCTTCGGGGCATAACGTGCGGAATATGAAGAAATGCCATGTCGTGTACCTGGTGTGCACCGCAGCGATGATCGGAACGGGGCTCGGCGCGGCTCCGGCCTCCGCCGGCCACATGATCCACGTCGTCCACCCCGGCGAATCGATCCAGAAGGCGGTCGACGCCGCCGAGTCCGGCGACACCGTCCTCGTCACCCCGGGGACCTACCGCGAGAGCGTCAAGGTGAGCACGCCCGGGCTCACCCTGCGCGGCATGGGCCGCAACACGGTCATCAAGCCGGGCACGGTGAAGGCCACCGCGGACAACACCTGCGCCGAGGGCGGCAACGGCATCTGCGTGATCGGCACGAAGGACGAGAACGTCAAGGGCGTCACCGTCGCCGACCTGACGGTGACCGGCTTCACGCGCACCGGCGTGTTCTCCATGGCCACCGACGGTCTGACCGTGCGGAACGTGACGGCCGTGAAGAACGGGGTCTGGGGCATCGCCCAGGAGCGGTCGATCCACGGCACCTTCCGCGACAACACCGCCCGCGACAACGGTGACGCCGGCATCTTCCTCGCCAACAGCATCAAGGCCGAGGAGGGCGCCGCGGACACCGAGGGCACGGAGGTCGCCCACAACCGGCTCGAGGGCAACCGGATCGGCGTCACCGTCCGGCGGCTGCGCAACCTCGCCGTCGCGGACAACCACATCACCGGCAACTGCGCGGGCGTGTTCGTCGTCGGCGACGAGAACAAGCCCAAGGCCGGCGACCTGGTCGTGCGCGACAACCGCGTCGTGCGCAACAACAAGTCCTGCCCGAAGACCGACCGGCTGGAGGCCCTCCAGGGTTCCGGCATCGTCCTGACCGGCGTCGAGAAGGTCCTGGTCGCCGACAACACGGTCGAGGGCAACGCCGGGAAGTCGTCGATGTCGGGCGGCATCGTCCTGGCCGCGAGCATGGTGGGCACCCCCAACGCGAGCAACGAGGTCAACGGCAACCGGCTGCGCGACAACTCCCCCGCCGACCTGGTCAACGCCGGGACCGGCGACACCGCCAAGAGCAACACCTTCACCGGCAACACCTGCGGCGCCTCCAAGCCCGCGGGACTGTGCTGACCGGTCGGCCCCCGTCACCCCCGTAGTAGTGGAAGAAGAAGGAAGGACGCGGCACATGACGACCGCACAGACCGCCCCGCCCCCGCCCATGCGGCTGCGGGAGCTCGTGTTCGGGGCGGCATGTGCCGCCGCCCTCCGCGCCGCCGCCCGGCTCGGCGTGGCCGACGCCCTCGGCGACTCACCGATGGCCGTGGAGGACCTCGCGGCGGCGGTGAAGACCGAACCGCGCCCGCTGCGCCGGCTGCTGCGCGCCCTGACCTGCTACGGCGTCTTCGCCGAGCACAAGGACGGCACGTTCGCCCACACCGACATGTCACTGCTGCTGCGCGAGGACGACCCGCACAGCCTGCGCTACATCGCCCTGTGGTGCACCGAACCGTGGACCTGGGACGCCTGGCCCCTGCTCGACGAGGCGGTCCGCACCGGCTCCAACGTCGTCGAGGGCCTGTACGGCAAGGAGTTCTTCACCTACCTCAACGAGGACGCCCCCGAGTCGGCCGAGGTCTTCAACCGGGCCATGACCACGTCCAGCCGGCAGTCGGCGCAGGACGTGGCCGCCCTCCTCGACCTGTCGGGAAGCACGTCGGTCGCCGACATCGGCGGCGGACAGGGCCACGTGGTGGCGAGTCTGCTGGAGAAGTACCCGGCGATGCGGGGCACCCTCCTCGACCTGCCCCGCGTCGTGGAGAACGCCGATCCCCGGCTGCGCGAGGGCGGTTCGCTCGCGGACCGGGTACGGATCGTGCCGGGCGACTGCCGCGAGGAGATCCCCGTCCGGGCCGATGTGTACATCATCAAGAACATCCTGGAGTGGGACGACGACAGCACCGCCCGCGCCCTGCGCAACGTCAAGGCGGCCGGCGGACCGGGCGCACGGGTCGTCGTCATCGAGAACCTCGTCGACGACACGCCCTCGATGCGGTTCAGCACCGCCATGGACCTGCTGCTCCTCCTCAACGTCGGCGGCGCCAAGCACACCACCGACAGCATGGTGGGCCGGCTGACCGAGGCGGGCCTCACCATCGAGGACATCCGCCCGGTCAACCCCTATCTGCACGCGTTCGACTGCAGGGTGCCCGAGTGACCTGAGGGAGAACGCGGCGAAGCGGCCGCCGGTACGCGTGCGACGCGTACCGGCGGCCGCTTCCGTGGGAGCGCGGGTCAGGCGCCGGGCGCGCGACGGTCGGTGACGAGGTCCATGCGGGCCCCTTCCAGCGCCCGGAGGAGTTCGCCGCCGGCGAGTGCCGGGTCGTCCTCCTCGGCCGCTCCGTCCAGCAGCGTGGTCAGCTCGGCCACCCGGCCGGCGTCGGCGAGACCGAGGGCCACCGCCGGATCGCCGTCGTCGAGATCGCCCCGTACGTCGACCAGCCGCACCACGACGTCGTCCCGCTGGAAGACGGTGCTGCACAGGACCGGGCTGCGCGGGTCGTCCGCCGCCGCCGCGTCGCCCTCGGCCAGCAGCTGGGCCAGCCGCATGCCGCAGCCCGGCCGGGCCGGGTACGACAGCGCGTGCCGCCGCGCCGCCGGGTCCTGCTCCCCCGCCGTGACGTGGTGCACGGCGGGCAGTGCCGCCCGGGTGTAGAACACCCGGGCCGATTCCGGGTCACCGAGGTCGCGGTCCTGCTCCAGGTACGGGTTGATCGCCTCCTCGACGGCCCGCACCTCGGGCTGTTCGGCCACGTGCCGCAGCGCCGCGAGCAGGTCGCCGCGGACCTCGATGGCCCGCACCACCCGGTTGCCGTGCAGGAAGAGCGAGGTGCGGCACAGCCGCGTGGTGTCGTCCACGCGCGGCTCGGGCGAGGCGTAGTCGGCGAGGATCTCGGCGACCGTGTCCTCGGTGCCCGGCTTCACGGTGAAGGTGAGCGCGTGCCGGATGACCCCGTCCCCGATCCGCGGTGACGTCTGGAGCCCGCCCCGGGGGGCGGAGCCGGTGCCTGCCGCCGGGTGCGCCGTCTCGCGGACCACGTGGAAGCGCAGCGACCGGGTGTCCCGGACGCAGCTGTGCAGCGGCTTCACCATCCGCACGTGCTCCTCGCTGCTCACCCAGTTCAGGAACGGCGGGGCGCTCTCCCATTCGCTGGTGATCAGCCACTGCGAGGGGTTCTCGATGGACTGGCACAGTTGCTCGCCGAGGTGCCCGGGCACGGACTCGACGTGGCTGCGCAGTTGCTCGTAGGTCTCGAGGAACTGCTGCTGGGCCCCGTCGTAGACCTCGACCAGCAGGACGACCCGCAGGCGGGAGCCGTCGAAGACGGTCTGGGAGACGTGGTGCGACAGCTGTCGCGTCAGTGGTTCGGAAGCAGGGGTGGGCGTGGTGGTCATCCTGCGCACATCTCCTTCGCGGGTCCTTGCGGGTCCTTCGCGGGGGGGGGAACGGGAGGGTCGGCCGCGGTGGCGCCGCGCCGGCGTGCCTCGATCCTGTGCCCGCCCCCGGTGGCGCGCGACTCGTGTGCACTGCGCGGGTGACCGGCCGGACGCCGGCGCCCGGCTCAGGTGAGGTGGGCGAAGACCACGAGGTTGTCGGTGTAGTCCTTGGCCTTGCGGTCGTAGTCGCCCGCACAGGTGATGAGCCGCACCTCGGCCCGGTCGGTGTCGCCGTAGACGCGCTTGCTGGGGAAGTCGTCCTTGTCGAAGGTCTCCACGTCGTCGACCTCGAAGGACGCCGTGCGTCCGTCCGCCCGCCGCACGTGGAAGACGTCGCCCTCGTCGAGCTGGGCGAGGCGGGCGAAGACGGCCGCGGACGTCTTGGTGTCCACGTGCCCCGCGATGATCGAGGTTCCCGTCTCGCCCGGGGAGGCGCCCTTGGCATACCAGCCGACGAGGTTGGTGTCGTCGGGCGGCGGCGCTTGGAGCTGTCCGTTCTCGCCGATGGCGAGGTCGGTGAAGGGGGCGTCGACGGAGATCTCCGGGATCAGCAGGCGCACCGGCTTCGACCGGGGCAGGTCCGTCCCGGCGGCGTCCGCGGCGGCCGGCGCCGACGGGGCCGACGCGCCGGGCTGCGGGGCCAGGGGCGGACGTGCGGAGTCGGACGACGTGTCGTTGCCGCCGACCAGGCTCACCGCCAGGACGAGGAGGGCCACGGCGCACAGCAGCGTCATGCCGGAGCGGGACCCCTGTGCGGACGGCGCGTGATCGTCGCCGGCGGGTGGAGAGGGGGGAAGTGCCATCGAGGACCACCTCGTTCGGGTACGGCGGCAGCGGACGGAGGAGGAGCGGGTGGGAAGCGAGCCGGGCCGCCACGCGGTCTCCTGGTGGCGGCCCGACTGCTATCTCGCCCGGCACGGCTCACGCCACCGCGCCGGCCGACTTCCTGCGCCGGAGGGCGTACAGACCCGTTCCGGCGACGGCCAGGACGGCCAGACCGCCCGCGGTCGTGGTCGGCGTGTCCAGCCCGCCACCGCCGGTGTGCATCCCGCCGCGCGGCTTCTCGTGCTCGCCGCCCCAGGACTTCTCGCCCTCGTCCTGCTTGTAGGTCCCCGAGCCCTCCTTGGAGCCGCCGCCGTCCCAGTCGCCCTCGTTCACCGCCGTGAGCGCACCGCCGCCGGTGTGCATTCCGCCACGCGGCTCGTCGTGCTTGCCTCCGTTGTCGTGCTCCTTGCTGTAGGAAGAGTCTTCGTGCTCCCAGTCGCCGGCGGTCGCCGCGTAGGCGCCCGGTGCGCCGAGGACGAGGACGGCGGAGACCGCCGCGGTGGTCAGGAGCGTACGAGCAGAACGCATCTGAGGTTCCTTCCGTCACGACCGGGCAGCTGGTGCTTCGTCAGCTGAGGTGACCCGGTCCCGACGTGAATTACCGTCAGGCCGGACCGCGGGCGGCACCACTCAAGGCGCTCAGGCGGGTGACGTGACGGGGCATCCGGCGGTGGAACCGCCGACGGTCCGTCGGGTGACGGCGGGTGACGGCGGCTACTCGCCCGGGTCGGTGTGCGTGGGGTCGAGCACCTCGGGGTCCTGGCGGAGGGAGCCGGGCGCGGCCCGGTCCGGGGCCGCCTCGCTGTGCGTGGACTGGGGCGGTGGCGGCGGCGAGGTGTCGCCGGGTGCGCCGACGCCCGCGGCCGGCAGACGCAGGGCGAGCAGGGCGACGTCGTCACCGCGCGGTTCGATCCGGGCGAGCAGTTCGTCGCAGAACACGTCGACGTTCTCCGCCTCCGGACGGCGGGCCAGGACGCCGGCGTGGTGGCGGAGCTTGGCCATGCCGGCGTCGATGGGGCGGTCGCGGCTCTCCACGAGGCCGTCGGTGTAGAGCAGGAGGATGCTCTCCGGCGGCAGTTCCTCGGTCGCGTCGGGCCAGTCCAGGCCGAGGCGCAGGGTGGCGCTCATGCCGATCAGCGGGCCGTGCCCCGCCTCCAGGAAACGCGTCGCGCCGTCCGGGCCGACCACCAGGGGCGGGGGGTGGCCGGCGTTGACCCAGTGGAAGTTCCAGGGTCCCCCCTCGGGGCCCTCGATGCGTGCGAAGACGAGCGTGGCCATGGGGGCGTCACTGGTGTTGGTCACCGCCTCGTCCAGGCGCCGCATGATGACGCTGGGCGGCTCCATGTGGTCCCAGGCCAGCGCGCGCAGCATGTTGCGCACCTCGGCCATGTGGGCGGCGGCCTGGAGGTCGTGGCCGACCACGTCCCCGATGACCAGGGCCATGACGCCGTCGGCGAGCAGGAAGGCGTCGTACCAGTCGCCGCCGACCTCCATCGCGCTCTCGGCCGGCCGGTAGCGGGCCGCCATGCGCACGTGGTCGACCTGCGGGAGGGGTGTCAGGAGCTGGCGCTGCATGGTCACGGCGACGTTCTGCTGCTCGTGGTAGAGCCGGGCGTTGTCGAGGACCAGTGCGACGCGGCGGCCGATGTCGGCCAGCAGGGCGATCTCCGCCTCGGTGTGGGCGGGGTGGGTCCCCGCGCGGGCGACGGTCAGCGTCCCGTACGACCGCTGCCGGGTGCGGAGCGGGACGACGACGGCGGAGTGACCGCCGAGGCGTTCGAACAGGACGCGGTGCGTGGCGGCGAGCGGGTGGTGCGGGTCGCTCAGCACCTCCTCGGCGCTCAGCGGGACGGGGCGGTCGCCGGTGAGGAGCCGGTTCAGCGCCGCGCGGGCCGGGTCCGGCAGCGGGGTGACCGGCCCCCTCAGCCGTCCGGCCCGGTGCGGGTGCGTACTGCTGCGCACGGCGACCCGTTCCACCTGTTCCGCCCCGCCCCGGTGGACGTCGGCCGCGGCCCACTGGCCCAGTTCCGGCACCAGCAGCCGCAGGAGACGGCGCAGGATGACGGAGGTGCGCTCGGTGGGGACGAGGACCGTGGAGATCTCGGCCACCAGATGCAGCTGGGTGGAGAACGCCTCCAGGGCGGCGGTGCGTTCCTCGGCCTCCTGGGCGGCGCTGCGGTGCAGGCTGAAGTCGTGGAAGACGAGCACCAGCCCGTCCCGCCGGCCGTCCCTGACCAGCGGTGTGGTCGCCCAGATGATCGGTACGGCGGTGCCGTCCGCCCGCAGGAAGTACTCCTCGCTGCCCTCCTCGGCCGCCGCCGTCCCGTACAGGGGGTTGCGCAGGGAGCAGCGCTCGCGCGGCACGGGGCTGCCGTCGGCGTACCGGTGCAGCAGGTCGTGTGCGTCCTGCCCGACCATGTCCCGGGCCCGCCGGCCCAGCAGCTCCTCGGCCCACGGGTTCACGGAGGTGATGCGGCCGGAGGGGTCGAGGGTGAGGACACCGGCGCCCAGGGCCTCCAGCACGGCGCGGGCGAAACCGGGCTCGGGAGCGCCGTCCGCCTCGTCCGGCCGTCGCCCCTCGCCCTCCCGGTGGCCCGCCCAGCGTGACGCCACGACCCTCACAGCCTTCCGATGCCGTCCATCCGGCCAGGTTCCCCCACCGGCCGCCGGCGAACCGCCCCGGAGGGCCGAAGGAGGGAGATCGGATAGGCTCCGCGTGCCGATCGTGTACTTCGGAGGAATGTGTGCTGACCAGGACCACGACCGCGGCGCGGGCGGTGCTGGGCTGTCTGCTGGCCGGTGCCCTGACGACCGGGTGCGGCGCCGGCGACACCGGGGGGACGAGGTCCGCCGACGAGCTGCTGGAGGACGCCAACGCCACGATGCGGGCGCTGAAGTCGGTGCGGATCGACTCCACCAGCACCGCCGCCAGGGGCGGTACGGTGACGAGCCGGCTCGTGACCGATCTCCGGAGCCGTTGCAGCGGCAGGACCACCTTCTCCGAGGGAGGCAGCCTGGAGCAGATCAGGCTGGGCGAAACCGACTACGTCCGTCCCGACCGCGCCTACCTCGAGCAGCGGAAGCCCGGCGGGGTCACCGGCGAGCAGCGGTTGTGGATCAAGACGCCCGCCGAATCGGCGCGGCCCGGCGACGGGCTCTCCTCCTGCACCCGGCCCTTCGCCTCGTTCGGCAAGGCGAAGAAGGGCAAGACCTCCCGGGTCGCCGGCCGGGCGGCCGTGGAGCTGACCGTGACCGACGCGGGGGACGGCGGGGGCCGGGGCGGGACGTACACCTTCCACGTCGCCACGGAGGGCGATCCCCATCTGCTGCGGGTGGCCTACAAGGGCGCCGACTTCGACACCACCACGACCTTCACCGCCTTCGACGAGCCGCTGGACATAGCGGCGCCGGACCCGGCCGAGGTGCTCGACTCGCAGGAGGCCCCGCGGTGAGGCCGTGAGGCCCCGGCCGTCCCCCGCCCCACGGGCGGCGGGCCGGTCAGGAGGCGCGGCCGAGGGCCGGACCGCCTCGGTCGTCGGCGAGCCGTACCGCGGCCCGCATCCGCTTGCCGACGGGCTCCCGGCGCACCTCGAAGTCCTGGCAGACGGACAGCACGATCTCCAGCCCGTGGCTCCCGATCCGGCCCGGGTCCGCCCGCTCCGCCACCGGCAGCACCGGATCGCTGTCCCACACCGTGACCTCCACCCGGTCCTCGGCCAGCTCGAGGTCGACGAGCGACGGGCCGGGCGCGTACTTGCAGGCGTTGGTCAGCAGTTCGCTGACCACCAGTTGCACCAGGTCCGCCGCGCGGTCGGGCACCGGCCGCTGCCGCACGGACCGCACCCGTGCCAGGAAGCCACGCGCCAGCTCCCGGCCCCGAGCGATGTCGCCGGGACGTCCCTCGTACTGCGCCGAGACCCTGAGCGGCGTCAGTCCCGGCCGCCGGTCCCCGTCGTGGGCAGCCCCGTTCATTCGATCCGCCCTCTTCCTGAGCCTCGACCGTCACCCCAGCCGTCTACCCACGAATCCGGGAAACATCGGACCCGACATCGGTCCGCGTCCGTGTCACCTTCCGTCGCGGCGTCGCTACGGAGCGGTCGGCCGCAGGACGAGGCAGACGAAGCCCAGGACGTCCCGGTACCCGCGCAGCCACGAGTCACGGTGGACGGTGGCCGCCTCGAGTGCCTGCGCGCTGTCGGGGTGGGCGGGGTGGTCCAGGGCCCAGGAGGCCAGCGACCCGGTCCAGGACCACTCGTAGTCGTCGAGTTCCCGGCGGGTGCTGAGGTGCCCGCCGACCGGGGTCCAGCCGTCGGCGACGACCCGGTCCAGCGTGGTGGCGAGATCGGTGAGGTCCCCCAGCATCCCGACGGCCTCGGCGGACGGTTCGCCGTCCCAGAAGCCGTCGCCGACCAGGACCCGGCCGCCCGGCGCCAGGTGCTCGCGCGCGGCCGCCAGGGCGGCGGGCAGCCCGCCGAAGGCGTGGGTGGAACCGACGCACAGGACCAGGTCGAAGCGGTGGGGCGCGGTGAACCGCGCGGCGTCCTCGTGGTGCAGGACGAGGCGGTCCGTCACACCGAGCCGGTCCGCGGCCGCGCGGGCGTGGGCGAGCGGGACCTCGGAGACGTCCACGCCCTCCGCCGTCAGCCGCGGATGCTCGGTGAGGGCGCGCAGCAGCCACTCGCCGCCGCCGCAGCCCAGGTCGAGGACGCGTGCGTCGCCGCGCGGGACGGCGCGGGCCAGGAGCCCGCGTACCGACGCGTCGTCCAGCGGAGCCGCGATCGGGTGGTCGGCGTGGGCGAGTCGGGAGATCTGCTGTCGGTCCATCGGCGGAGCCTCGCACGGTCGTCCGGCCCGGTGCACGCCATTTCCCGGCCCTCCCTTCCGGGCGGCCCGCCCCGGAGGGAGGCCGGGGCGCGTCCTCCTAGGATGGCGGACGTGGATCTCCTCGCCGTTCGCACCTTCGTCACCGCTGCGGAGGCGGGGCAGCTCCAGATCGCCGCCGACCTGCTGGCGGTCACCCAGCAGGCGGTCTCCAAGCGCGTCGCCGCACTGGAGAAGAGCCTGGGCGTGTCCTTGTTCACCCGCACCGCGCGAGGGGTGCGGCTCACCGCCGAAGGACAGGCGTTCCTCCCGCACGCGCGGGCGCTGCTCGACGCCGAGGAGCGGGCGGTCGCCTCGGTGCGGCCCGGACGGCGTCCGCTGCGGGTGGACGTGATCGGCAGACGGGCCGCCACCGCGGGCGTGCTGCGCGACTTCCACCGCGCCCGTCCCGGCGTGGGTCTCGACGTCGTCACCCTGACCGACGTACGGGCGGCCGTCGGCGCCCTGCTGTCGGGGGCGGTCGACGCGTCCTTCCGCTGCGTCACGATGCCGGGATTCGAACTGCCGCACGGCATCCGGGCCACGCCCCTGTTCGAGGAGCCGCTGCACCTGGTCACCGGTCCCGCCCACCCGTTCGCGACGGCAGCGGAGATCACCCCGGCCCTCCTCGCCGGCCGGCGGGTCTGGATGCCGGGGAACGTGCCGGGCACCGAGTGGACCGCCTACTACGACGCCCTCGCCGCCGAGTTCGGGCTCACCCTCGACACCAGGGGGCCGAACTTCGGCGTCGAGGACATGCTCGCCACCATCGCCGGGTCCTCGACGGCCGCGACCTTCCTCAGCGACCGGACACCGCTCGTCCGGCCCGCCGTCCACGGGCTGCGGCGCATCCCGCTGCGGGATCCGACGCCCGTCTACCCGCACTCCCTGCTCTGGCACGCCGACAATCCGCACCCCGCGCTCGCGGAGCTACGCGCCCATCTCGCGTCGCTGCCGCCGGGGCGCCCGGACGGGGAGGTCTGGGCGCCCCCGTGGGCGCTGCGGGCCCACCGGGCACACGGGCGCACCCGCCCCCGCCCCCGGACCGGGACAGCGCCCGACTCGGCGGATTCGAGGGGTGGTCACGGGCCGGTGCCGGACTGATCCTGTGAGGGCGCCGGCCGGGCCGCGCGGTCACCGGGGCCGCGCGGGGCCGGACTCCGGGGAGGGGTGTGTCGTGGTGCACGGCGGACAGGGGGCGGCGGACTCCGCGCGCAAGGCCGACCGGGGACGGGCGCGGCCGACGTGCCCGGTCAGCCGCGCGGCGGACGGGACGTGGCAGGTGCACGATTACGAGGTCGCGCGTGCGCTGCTGCGCGCCCCCGGCACCGTACAGGCCGGTCTCGGCGTCGAGACGGTGGAGAAGCTGCCGCCGCGCGTGCGCCGGCCGGTGCTGTACCGGGACGGCCCCGAGCACCGGGAGCACCGGCGGCAGACCGCGCGCTTCTTCACTCCGCGCCGCGTGGACGAGCACTACCGCGACCTGATGGTGCGCATCGCCGAGGAACAGCTGGACGTGCTGCGGGCGGCGGGCCGGGCCCCGCTCTCCGACCTGGCCTTCGAGCTGGCCATCGGCGTGGTGAGCGAGGTCGTCGGACTGCGGTACGGCCGGCCCGGCATCCGCCGCAGGCTGGAGCGGTTCTTCCCCGAGGAGTTCGGGGAGCCGGGACTGACCAGCGCGCGGGGCCTGTACTGGCTGGTGCGGCAGAACGCCAACTGGCTCCGCATCCACCTGGCCGACGTCCGCCCCGCCATCCGCGCGCACCGTCGCCACGAGCACGACGACCTGATCTCCCACCTGATCGCGGAGGGATGTTCGGACGCGGAGATCCTCGGTGAGTGCCTGACGTTCGCCGCGGCCGGCATGGTCACCACGCGCGAGTTCGTCTGCCTGGCCGCCTGGCACCTGTTCTCCGACGCCGGACTGCTGGCCCGGTACCGCGCCTCGGACGAGGCGGGGCGCCTGAACGTCCTGCGGGAACTGCTGCGGCTGGAGCCGGTGATCGGCGAGTTGCGGCGGCGGGCGACCGAGGCGGTGGAGCTCGCCTGCCCGGACGGACCGGTGACCGTGCGCCCCGGCGAGCACGTGGCGCTGCTGCTGGACGACGCCAACGCCGACCCGAGCGCGGTGGGCGAGGAGCCGCTGTGCGTCCGGCCCGACCGCGCCGGCGAGGTGGGGGCGGGGCTCTCCTTCGGTGACGGCCCGCACCGGTGTCCGGGGGCGCACATCGCCCTGCTGGAGACCGACGTCTTCCTCAGCCGTCTGTTCGCCCTGGAGGGCGTCCGCATGAGCGGGGAGCCGCGCGTCGCCTTCCGGGAGGCGATCGGCGGTTACGAGATCCGCGGGCTGACCGTGGCGCTCCCCCGGGCCGGTCGGGGGCTGTGACCGGCCCGGGGCGGCGTACGGCAGGGGGTCAGCCGCCGAGGGCGCCGAGGACGACGCCCTTGGCCTCCTCCTGCACCCGGCGCAGGTGGTCCGCGCCGAGGAACGACTCCCCGTAGATCTTGTAGACGTCCTCGGTGCCGGAGGGACGCGCGGCGAACCAGGCGTTCTCGGTGGTCACCTTGATGCCGCCGATGGCCGCCCCGTTGCCCGGGGCTTCGGTGAGCACCGCCGTGACCGGTTCTCCGGCGAGCGTGTCGGCGGTGACCTGTGCCGGGGACAGCTTGGCCAGGCGCGCCTTCTCCTCGCGGGTGGCCGGGGCGTCGATGCGGGCGTAGGCCGGGTCGCCGAAGCGGGCGGTGAGGCCGGCGTAGTGCTCGGACGGCGTCTTCCCGGTGACGGCGGTGATCTCGGAGGCGAGGAGGGCCAGGATGATGCCGTCCTTGTCCGTCGTCCACACCGAGCCGTCCCGGCGCAGGAAGGAGGCGCCGGCGGACTCCTCGCCGCCGAAGCCGAGCGTGCCGTCGACCAGTCCGTCCACGAACCACTTGAAGCCGACGGGCACCTCCACGAGCGGCCGGCCGAGGTCGGCGGCGACCCGGTCGATCATGCCGGAGGAGACCAGCGTCTTGCCGACGCCGGCGTCGGCGGGCCAGTCGGTGCGGTGGGCGTAGAGGTAGGCGATGGCGGTGGCGAGGTAGTGGTTGGGGTTCATCAGCCCGGCGTCGGGGGTGACGATGCCGTGCCGGTCGGCGTCGGCGTCGTTGCCGGTGGCGATGGTGAAGCGGTCGCGCCGCTCGATGAGCGAGGCCATGGCGTGCGGCGACGAGCAGTCCATGCGGATCTTGCCGTCCCAGTCCAGCGTCATGAAGCGCCAGGTGGGGTCGGTGAGCGGGTTGACGACCGTCAGGTCGAGGCGGTGCTGTTCGGCGATGCGTCCCCAGTAGGCGACGGAGGCGCCGCCGAGCGGGTCGGCGCCGATGCGCACGCCCGCCGACCGGATCGCGTCGAGGTCCAGGACGCCCGGCAGGTCGCTGACGTAGGCGTCGAGGAAGTCGTGGCGCCCGGTGCCGGGAGCGGCGAGGGCCCGGGCGTAGGGGATGCGTCGTACGTCCTTCAGCCCGGCGGCGATGATCTCGTTGGCGCGGTCCTGGATCCAGGAGGTGGCGTCGGAGCCGGCCGGGCCGCCGCTGGGCGGGTTGTACTTGAAGCCGCCGTCGGAGGGCGGGTTGTGCGAGGGGGTGACGACCACGCCGTCGGCGAGGCCCGAGGTGCGGCCCCGGTTGTGGGTGAGGATCGCGTGGGAGACCGCCGGGGTGGGGGTGTAGCCGTCCGCGGCGTCGATCAGGACGGTGACGTCGTTGGCCGCGAACACCTCCAGCGCGGTGATCCGGGCCGGCTCGGACAGCGCGTGGGTGTCGGCGCCCAGGAAGAGCGGGCCGTCGGTGCCCCGCGCGGCACGGTACTCGCAGATGGCCTGGCTGGTGGCGGCGATGTGATCGTCGTTGAAGGCGGCCGCCAGTGACGAGCCCCGGTGGCCCGAGGTGCCGAAGGCGACGCGCTGGCCGGGCTCGGACGGGTCCGGGCGCAGGGCGTAGTACGCCGTCACCAGCCGGGCGACGTCGATCAGATCCTCGGGGCCGGCCGGCTTCCCGGCTCGGTCGTGCTGCATGCGCCCACTCCTCCGCGTCGGTCGGGACTTGCTCGCTGTCCCATCTTCCCCTGTCCGGCCGACGGTGCCCGAGGTGAGGGTCCCGGTTACGGTGAACGCATGACCGAGGTGGAGGTACTGCAACTGCTGGTCTCGCCCGCACACCGACTGGCCGGGCGCCCCGCGGACGGCCCCTCGCCCGGTCCCGCCGACGAACGCGTGGACCGCGTCGAGGTGCGCGCGGGCCTCGGACTGGTCGGCGACCGGTACTACGGCCGGCCGGCGCACCGGGACGCGTCCGTTACCCTCATGGCCGCGGAGAGGCTGCCCCGGGACATCGCGCCGGGCGCCGACCTCCGGCACACCCGGCGCAACGTCCTGCTCCGGGGCGTGGACATCGACGCCCTGGTCGGCGCCCGGATCGCCCTCGACTGCGGCGGCGGCCCGGTCCTGTTCGCCGTCAACCGTCCCGCGCGGCCCTGCGCGTGGATGGACGTCACCGTCGGCCCGGGCGCACAGCGGGCGCTGCGCGGCGGGGGCGGCGTACGGTGCACGCCGTTGAGCGACGGTGTGCTCACCGTCGGCCCCGCGACGTTCGAGGTGGTCGACGCGCCGGGCGGGGCCGCCGGAGCCGGCGGGCGTGGCCGGCCGGCGTCAGATCCGGCCGCCGGTGAGCCGGGTGAGGGGGCCGTGGGTGCTGCGTCCCGCGCGGCGGCCCACCGCGTACGAGGCGGCGCTCAGCGCGGTGATGCCGGCGCCCACGCCCGCGGCGACCAGCTTGCGGTGGGCGATGACCGTCCACGCCGTCTTGGCGGTGGCCGCCACGTGCTCCGAGGTGGTGAC
The DNA here is from genome assembly GCA_002155895.1 of Streptomyces rochei. Taxonomy (GTDB): domain Bacteria; phylum Actinomycetota; class Actinomycetes; order Streptomycetales; family Streptomycetaceae; genus Streptomyces; species Streptomyces rochei. The sequence continues at coordinate 11,570 of MUMD01000215.1, read as the reverse complement.
GACCGCCTGGCGTCCGACTTCGACGCCCTTGGCCGCCGTCTGCACGGCTCCGCTCGCGGCCTCGGCCGAACGCCGGGCGCCGGACCTGGCCGCTGACGCGGCGTCACCGGCCTTGTCCGACGCGGCCTTCGTGGCCTTGGCGGCGGGCGCGGTCGCCTTGTCCGCGGCGCCGCGGGCCTTGACCTCGGCGGTCCGGGTGGTCGTGCGCTTCTGATTGGTGTCCTTGTTCGGATCGCTCATGGACACCGCCTTGCCCCTCGCCGCGGGACCAAACACGTACACGTCCCGGTGTCGGCACGCGAGGGAGCGGGACCGTGTCCGTCGCCGGCCCGTTCCGGCCCGGCCCGGCCGGGTCACCCCACGCCGGGCAGCAGCCGCGGCTCCAGGCGCTCCTCCACCGCGCGGTCGCCGTCGCGGTGCACCACGTAGGCGCCCTTGCCCGGCATCTCCGCCACCGCCTCCACCAGTTCGGTGCCGCGGTAGACGAGGCCCACGCCGTCGTCCGTGCAGTGGGCGGCGGGCAGCGTGCCGTCGGCGACGAGCCGGTGGACGAGCGGGCGGCGGCCCTCGTCCACGTCGTAGTGGACACCGTTGCCGTAGGGCAGGAAGCCCAACGCGTCGGTGACCGGGCGCAGTCGGGGGCCGAACGAGTCGGTCGCACCGCCCAGGTACCAGCACAGGGAACCCGCGCTCACCCCGCTGAGCACGACGCCCGCCTCCCAGGCCCGGCGCATGACCCGGTCCAGGCCGTGGGCACGCCACACGGCCAGCAGATTGACCACCGAACCGCCCATGACCCAGACGACGTCCTGGGCGAGCACGGTCTCCTCCACGTCCTCCACGTTGGGCATCGGGAACAGGTGAAGGGGCGTCAGGTCGAAGCCGGCGACGCGGGCCGCCTCCGTCATCCGGGCGGTGAAGTGCTCGGCGTCCCCGATCGCCGTCCCCACGTACAGGACGCGGGGGCGCCGGCCGTGCGCGCCCGAGAGGTCCACCGCGTGGTGCACCAGCGCGTCGAACGCCACCCTCGTCCGCCCGCCCGTGCGGTGACCTCCGGAGGTGGCGAGGATCGTGGGTTCGCGTGCCGTCATGGACGTGAGCGTATCGGCCCCGCCCACGAGGCGTCGCCCCGCGCAACTCGACGGACTACGTTGGTTCTTGAGTGATCACCCAGCCCGTCCGGAGGACTTCCCATGACCGAGTCGCCCGCCGTCGACGACGCCCACGAGAGGATCAGGACGGACCAGCCCCACACGGCCCGCATCTGGAACTATTGGCTGGGAGGCAAGGACAACTACCCGGTGGACCAGCAGGCGGGCGACCAGATACGCCGGCTGCACCCCGGTATCGGCGAGTACGCCCTGGCCGACCGCGAGTTCCTGGGCCGTGCGGTGCGCCATCTCGCCGGCGCGTGCGGCATCCGCCAGTTCCTCGACATCGGCACCGGGCTGCCCACCGCGGACAACACCCACGAGGTCGCCCAGCGCGTCGCGCCCGAGTCGCGCATCGTCTACGTGGACAACGACCCGATCGTCCTGGCGCACGCCGAGGCCCTGCTCACCAGCACCCCGCAGGGGCGCACCGACTACCTCGACGAGGACCTGCGCAACGTCGACACCATCCTGGAACACGCCTCCCGCACGCTGGACATGAGCGAGCCCGTGGCGCTGGTGCTGCTGGGCGTCGTCATCTTCGTCGAGGACGACGAGGAGGCGTACGGGATCGTGCGGCGGCTGGTCGACGCACTGCCCGCGGGCAGCCATCTGGTGCTGTCGCACACCGTCACCCGGCCGGACATGCCCGACGTCGACGCGGCCGTGGCCTTCTGGAACGAGCACGGCACGCCGAAGCTGACCCAGCGCACCCCGGACGCCGTGGCCCGGTTCTTCGACGGGCTCGAGCTGCTGGAGCCCGGCGTGGTCTCCTGCAACCGCTGGCGCCCGGAGGCCGGTGAGGGCGAACTCCCGGCCGAGGTCGCCATGTTCGGCGGGGTGGGCCGCAAGGCGTGACCTCCCCCGGCGTCGGCTACGTCACCGACGCGGTCGGCGGCAGCTGGGCGGGGCTCACCTGCTCGCCCAGCACCTCCGCCATGAACTGCACCAGCCACCGCTGCGCCGGGCTCCGCGAGGACTCGTGCCGCGCGTACAGCGCGATCTCGATCGGCTCGGTCTCGAAGGGGAGCCGCACCAGGCGCACCCGGTGCGAGGCGGTGAAGACCTCCCCGACGAACTCGGGGACGATGGCGATCAGGTCGGTCTGCTCCAGCAGGTAGGGCAGCATCGAGAAGCGGGTGGCGTCCACGGCCACCCGCTCCAGCAGCCCGTGCGCCGCCAGCACCGCCCTCGGCGCGACGTGCCCGCTCGGCCCGAAGACCGTCGCGTGGTGCTCGGCGGCCAGGTCGGGCAGGGTGACCTCGTCGCCCCGCACCCGCGGATGGTCGGCGGCGACCATCAGGACGTAGCGCTCCCTGAAGAGCGGGATGCGCACCGTCAGGTGCGAGGTGATCACCGGGGTCGCCACGAACGCGTCGAGGTCGCCCCGGCGCAGCTGGCTCTCGGCGTCCTCCACGTCGAACGGGCGGACCGTGAACGACACGCCGGGGGCACGCTCGCGCGCCGCGGCGAGGAGCCTCGGCAGCAGGGTCGCCTCACCGAGGTCGGAGAGGGCGATCGTGAAGCGGCCCGCCATGGTGCCGGGGTCGAAGGCGTCGCCCTGCCGGACCGTCCCGTCGATCTCCGCCAGGGCGCGCTGGAGCGGCTCGTACAGCCGCCGGGCGCCGGCCGTGGGCGTCAGTCCGCGCCCGTTGCGGCGGAACAGCTCGTCGTCGAAGTGCCGTCGCAGCTTGCCCAGGCTGTAGCTGACCGTGGGCTGGGTGACGTGAAGGGTCTCGGCGGTCGCCGTGACGCTGCCCGTCTCGTACAGCAGGACGAAGACGCGGGCCAGGTTGAGATCGAAGGTGCCCATATAGAGGGACTCTATATCGCGTCGCCGAAACATCTATTGGTGCCCATGTCACAGGGTCCCTAGCGTGTCGGGCATCACTGCGAAAGGAACGTCCGTGCCATCCGTGCGTCGTGTCTCCCACGATCTCCTGGAGCGTCAGGGCCTCACCACCGTCTTCGGCAATCCGGGCTCCAACGAGCTGCCCTTCCTCGCCGACCTGCCCGACGGGTTCCGCTACGTCCTCGGTCTGCACGAGGGCGCGGTCGTCGGCATGGCGGACGGCTACGCCCAGGCGTCCGGGCGCCCGGTCCTGGTCAACCTGCACGCCGCCTCCGGTTCGGGCAACGCCATGGGGGCACTGACGAACGCGGTGGCCTCCCGCACCCCGCTGGTGGTGCTCGCCGGGCAGCAGGTGCGTCCCGCCATCGGGCCCGAGGCCAACCTGGCCAGCGTGGACGCGCAGACCTTGATGAAGCCGCTGGTCGGCTGGGCGGCGGAGCCGGCGTGCGCCGAGGACGTGCCGCGCGCGCTCGCGCAGGCCGTCTTCGAGGCGCGGCTCCAGCGACGCCCCACCTATCTCTCCGTGCCGTACGACGACTGGTCGGCCGAGGTAGACGACAACGCCCTGGCGGTGCTCGACCGCCGGGTCGAGCGGGCCTCGGTGCCCGGTGGCGAGCAGGGCCGCCGGCTGGCCGAGCGGGTCGCGTCGGCCGAGCGTCCGGCGCTCGTGCTCGGCGGGGACATCGACTCGGCGGACCTCTTCGACGACGTGGTCCGGCTGGCCGAGCGCCTGGGCGGCCCGGTGTGGGCGGCGCCCTCGCTCTTCCGGCTGCCGTTCCCGAACCGGCATCCGCTGTTCCGGGGTGTGCTGCCCGCCGGGATCGCGCCGGTCTCCGAGGCGTTCGAGGGGCACGACCTGGTGCTGGTGCTGGGCGCGCCGGTGTTCCGCTACCACGAGTACCTGCCCGGCCGTTACCTGCCCGAGGGCACCCGCCTGATCCAGGTGACCGAGGACGCGTCGGCCGCCGCGCGAGCGCCGATGGGCGAGGCCCTGGTCGCCGACCCCGGCGCCGTCGTGGACCTGCTGCTCACGTCGCTCGACGCGCCCGGGGAGCCCTCGGGCCCCTACCGGCCGACGCCCGAGCCGCTCACCGCCGGCGGGTCCGCGCTCCACCCCGAGCAGGTCTTCGCCGCGCTCCGTGACGAGTTGCCCGAGGACACCGCGTACGTCGTGGAGTCCACGTCGACCAATGCGGCGTGGTGGCGCCAGATGGATCTGCGGCGCCAGGGCTCCTACTACTTCCCGGCGGCCGGCGGGCTCGGCTTCGGCCTGCCCGGCGCCGTCGGGGTCGCGATGGCCCAGCTCGACCGGCCGGTCGTCGGCGTCATCGGGGACGGCTCGGCCAACTACGGCATCACCGCGCTGTGGACGGCCGCGCAGCACCGGGTGCCGCTGACGATCGTGCTGCTGCGCAACGGCACCTACGGGGCCCTGCGCTGGTTCGGCGGTCTGCTCGGGGTGCCGGACGCGCCCGGTCTGGACATCCCGGGGCTGGACTTCACCCGGATCGCGGAGGGCTACGGCGTGCGCGCCCGGCACGTGGGCGGGGCCGAGGAACTGCGCGCGGTACTCGCCGAGCGGCCCGACCACCCCCGCCTGATCCAGGTGGACACCGCTCTCACCACACCCTCCTGACCCACCGTTCGACGCCCTGCCGGGCGCTCGGAGCCGCTGACGCGCCCGGCACCACGAAGATCCCGAAGAAGGGGAAGACGATGACATTCCTGGACAGCGACGTCTGGGGCGGGAAGTTCTTCAGCGACGGCTGGCAGGACTCCCCCACCGGGCACCCGGTGACCGAGCCCGCCACCGGCGCACAGCTCGCCACGGTGGGCCTGGCCACGGCCGAGGACGTGGGCCGCGCCGCCGCGCGGGCCGCCGAGGCCCAGCGGGGGTGGGCGGCGACCCCGCCCCAGCAGCGGGCCGCGGTGCTGCGCCGCGCGGGCGAGCTGTTCACCGAGCACGCCGCCGAGATCGAGGACTGGCTGGTGCGCGAGGCGGGCTCGGTGCGGTCCAAGGCCGGCTTCGAGGCGGGGCTCGCGATCGGCGAGTGCTTCGAGTGCGCGGGCCTGCCGACGCACCCGCAGGGCGAGGTGCTCACCTCCGAGGAGGCCCGCTGGTCGCTCGCCCGGCGCCGCCCGGCCGGGGTGGTGAGCGTCATCGCGCCGTTCAACTTCCCGCTGATCCTCGGTCTGCGCTCGGTGGCGCCGGCGCTCGCCCTCGGCAACGCGGTGCTGCTCAAGCCGGACCCGCGCACCGCGGTCAGCGGTGGTGTGGTCATCGCCCGGATCTTCGAGGAGGCCGGGCTGCCCGCCGGTGTCCTGCACCTGCTGCCGGGCGACGGCGCGGTGGGCCGGGCGGTCGTGGAGGCCCCGGAGGTCCGGGTGATCTCCTTCACCGGGTCCACGCCGGTCGGGCGGATCATCGGTGAACAGGCCGGACGGCTGCTCAAGCGGGCCCACCTGGAGCTGGGCGGGAACAACGCGCTGGTCGTGCTGCCGGGCGCGGACGTGCCGAAGGCGGCCTCCGCCGGGGCGTTCGGCTCGTACCTGCACCAGGGGCAGATCTGCATGACCACCGGACGGCACATCGTGCACGAGTCCCTGGTGGAGGACTACACCGCCGCGCTCGCCGCCAAGGCCGATGCCCTGCCGGTCGGCGACCCGGCCCGCGAGGACGTGGCGCTCGGCCCGATCATCGACCGCCGCCAGCTGGAGCGCGTGCACGGCATCGTCACCGACAGCGTCGCGGCGGGCGCGAAGATCGCCGCCGGCGGCGAGATCGCCGGCGCGGGCTACCGGGCGACGGTGCTGACGGGTCTGACGACCGAGATGCCGGCCTGGCGCGAGGAGATCTTCGGCCCCGTGGCACCGGTCATCTCCTTCTCCACGCTGGAGGAGGCCGCGCGGATCGTCAACGACTGCGAGTACGGACTCTCGGTCGGCATCCTCGGCGACGTCGGGACGGCGATGAAGCTCGCCGACCGCATCGACTCGGGCAAGGTGCACATCAACGAGCAGACGGTGAGCGACGAGCCGAACGCCCCGTTCGGCGGGGTCAAGGCCTCCGGCACCGGCTCCCGCTTCGGCGGCGCCGCGGCCAATGTCGAGGCGTTCACCGAGACCCAGTGGGTCACGGTCCGCCCGGACATCGCCGACTACCCGTTCTGACCGGCTTCCGACCGGCCCGCCCGCGCGTTCCGGTCCACCCGGCCACCCCGGCCGCCCTTCCCGGCTCCGCTCACCCACACCCGCCTCCGGGGGGAGACACCTCATGGTTTCCGCCACCACGTCCGGCGCGCCCGCGCGGACAGACCGCGCCGGCGACGGCAGATGGACGGTGGTCCTCTGCTGGATCACCGTCCTGCTGGAGGGCTACGACCTCGTCGTCCTCGGCGCCATCATCCCCACCCTGCTCAAGACCCATCACCTCGGCATGACCGCGGCCGACGCGACCACCATCGCCACGCTCTCCCTGGTGGGCGTCGCCATCGGCGCGGTCTGCGTCGGCCCGCTCGCCGACCGGCTGGGCCGCCGCCGGCTGCTCATCGGCTCGGTGGTGCTGTTCTCGGTCTTCACCCTCGTGGTGCCGCTCGCGACGTCCGTGTGGATGTTCGCCGCGCTGCGCCTCGTCGCCGGCCTCGGGCTCGGCGCCTGCATGCCCGTGTCGCTCACGATGATGGCCGAGCACATGCCCGCCAGCCGCCGGGCGCGGGCCAGCACGCTGACGATGACCGGCTACCACACCGGTGCGGTGATCACCTCGCTGCTCGCGCTCCAGGTGACCGACGACTGGGAGATCCTCTTCTACCTGCTGGGCGTCGTCGGCCTGGTGGTCGCCGCCGTCCAGTGGTTCCGGCTGCCCGAGTCGGAGGCGTTCGTCCGGGCCCAGCGGGACGGGGAGCAGCGGGTGCCGTTCACCGAACTGCTCAAGCCCGCGTACCTGCGGGCCGGCATCGGCATCTGGGTCGCGTCCTTCATGGGCCTGCTGCTGGTCTACGGCCTCAACACCTGGCTCCCGAAGCTGATGAACGACGCGGGCTACCCGGTGCCCACGGCCGTCACCCAGCTCCTGGTGCTCAACATCGGCGGTGTCGTCGGGCTGGTGGCCGGCGGGTACGTCGCCGACCGGCGGGGCATCAAGGGCACCACGATGAGCTGGTTCGCGGTCTCGGTGGTGATGCTGGCGTGCCTGAGCATCAAGATGGAGAGCGACCTGATGCTCAATGTGGTCGTCTTCCTCACCGGTGTGTTCGTCTTCTCGGCCATGGTGCTCGTGTACGCCTACGTGACGAGCTACTACCCGGCCTCCGTGCGGAGCACCGCGCTCGGTTCGGCGTCGGGCATCGGCCGGATCGGCTCGATCGTCGGCCCGTCGATCACCGGCGCGCTGGTGTCGTCGGGCGTGGGCCACCCGTGGGGCTTCTACTTCTTCGCCGCGGTGGCGCTCCTCGGGTTCCTGGCCGTGCTCACCCTGCCGCGCACGGCGGCGGACTCCGGGGCAAGGACCGGGGAGCCGGCCGTCTGAGGCCCGCGGGCACGCACGACGGGAGCGGTCGGGTGACTCACCCGGCTGCTCCCGTCGTGTTCGTCCGGTGCTTGCGGCAGTGTCCTGGGCGGCGCCGCTCAGTCGCGGTCCACGTGCTGGTTCAGGATGTCACCGCTCGCCGCGTCGACCTCCAGGGTCGTCTTGTCCCAGCTGTCGGTCGAGACCACGTCGACGGACCAGATGGCCTTCTGGTCGTCGTTCTCGTCCAGCTCGACGTGGGTCACGGTGCCCTTGACCTTGTCGGTGGCGGCCTTGACGGCCTGCTCCGGGGTCTGGGTGGCCTTCTTCAGCAGATCGGCGAGCTGCTGCTTGTCGTCCGTGTCCTGGTCCTCGGCCTGGGTGCGGAAGACCTTCCCGGAGACCGCGTCGATGTCGATGCGGTGCACGGTGCCGTCGGAGGTGGCGACCTTGGCCTCCCACTCCGGCGCGCCCTGGCTGGGAGCCGGGTTGGGCATGCTCGGGCTGGGCGATCCGGTCGACGCGGTGGCCTCGGCGGACGTGCGCTTGAGTTCGAGGTCGACGAGCTTGCTGTCGGGGACCTCCTTGACCGCGGTGTCGGCCGCCTTGTCCCAGGTGACCTTCGCCTGCGGGACCAGCGCCTTGCGCTCGGCCTGGTCGTCGGTCATGGAGGCGGACGCGGAGGGAGAGGCACTGCCGGTGCTCGTGGCGGTGGCGGTGCCGGTGTCGGTGGGGGATGCGGTATTGGTGGCAGGGGTGGTCTGAGCCGCCTCGGCGACACTGGAGCGTGCCGTGTCGGCGTTCGTGCAGCCGGTCATCAGCAGCACGGAACTGCCCAGCGCGCAGATGACGGCCATCGAACGAAGAGGCGGGAGACGTCGCACAGAGCTCATGCCCCTCTCCGTAACCGTACGGCCGACTTGTCATACCGGTTCGGGGCGCGAACCACCGCAATGGCCGAACGGCTCAGCGTGCCGGTACGAACTCCGCCCGGTCCGTCGCGGTACGCGCGCCGGGCGGGAAGGAGGCACCCGGGACGGGCACGGGGCCTTCCAGGCACTCCCGGTACGCGGTGGACTGGCGGGCGACCTCCCAGTACGCCTCCTCCAGCGCCGGGAAGACGGCGTCCAGCTCGGCCCGGGTGCGCGCGGCCAGCAGCAGGCGCACTCCGAGAGGATCGCCGTGCAGACGCCGTACCGCGGTGTCGGGACGCGACTGGGAGCTGGGCTGGCAGACGGTGACGACCTCGCCGGTGGCGACGAGGGAGGCGGCCGTGTGGTAGTCGCCGTGCAGGACGCGGGGGTTGAGTCCGACCGCGCGCAGCATCCGGTGCACGCCGTCCCACTCGCCGTCGACGGTGGGGTCCACCATCCAGCGGTCGTCGGCCAGGTCGGTGAGGCGGACGACGGGCCGGGCGGCCGCCGGGTGGTCGGCGGGCAGCATGACGAACTGCGGTTCGCGCTCGACGAGGACCCGCAGGCGCAGGCCCTCGGGGACGCGCAGCGGGCAGCCCTCGACCTCGTGCACGAAGGCGACGTCGAGCTGGCCGTCGGTGACCCGGCGCAGCAGGGCGTTGGCGGAGACGTCCATCTGGAGGGTCGGTTCCAGTCCGGGGCGTCTGAGCCTGCGCAGCCAGCCGGCCAGGGCGCGGCTCGCGGTGGAGCCGACGCGCAGTCTGCTGTCGCCGCCCGCCGCGGCGGCCCGGGCCTCGCGGACCAGGGTGCGCATGTCGGCGAGGAGCGGGCGCGCCCGGCCCAGGACCGTCCGGCCGAGCGGGGTGGGGCGGCACCCGGTGCGTTCCCTGATGAACAGCGGCCCGCCCAGGGCCTGTTCGATCCTGGTCAGCTGGGTGCTCAAGGTGGGCTGGGCGACGCCCAGTTGGCGGGCCGCCCGGTGCAGGCTGCCGGCGTCGGCGATGGCGCACAGCGCGCGTAGGTGCCTCACCTCGAGCTCCATGCAGGGAGCGTAAGGCGGAACAGTTGGTTGCGCCAGGTGAACAAAAGGCGGCGGAACAGGGCGAGTTCTGCACTCCGGTCGAAGCCGTTCCCGGCCGGTCGCCGGGGTGGGCCGAGGCCGTGCGGGCCGGCCGGTGATAGCCCCGGCCTATCACCTGTTGCCATCATCACAGCGGGCTCATGGGCGCTCCACACTCACCGGTGACGACTTCTCCCCACACCCCCACACAAGGAGTCATCGATGCGCATCAGCCTGCCCCTGCTCTCCACCGCGGTCGGACTCGGCCTGACCGCGGCCGTCCTCGGCGCCCCGACCGCGACCGTCGCCGCTCCCCAGGCGCCGGCCCCGGCCGCCCAGCTCGGCTACCAGCCCGCCGCCGGCTCGGGCGAGGACGCCGCCGCGAACCGGGCGTTCTTCGAGGCGGTCATCGAGTCCGTCGCCGAGAAGCGCGCCGCGAACCCGTCCTCCACGGCGGCCGTCACCGTCTACTACAGCGCCGCCAACGCGCCCAGCTTCCGCACGCAGATAGCCCGTTCCACCCAGATCTGGAACAGCTCGGTCTCCAACGTCAGACTCGCCGAGAGCAGCTCGGGAGCGGACTTCGCGTACTACGAGGGCAACGACTCGCGCGGTTCGTACGCCTCCACCGACGGACACGGCAACGGCTACATTTTCCTCGACTACCGGCAGAACCAGCAGTACGACTCGACCCGGGTGACCGCGCACGAGACGGGGCACGTGCTCGGCCTGCCCGACCACTACTCCGGGCCGTGCAGCGAGCTGATGTCGGGCGGCGGCCCCGGCCCGTCCTGCACCAACGCCTACCCGAACTCGGCCGAGCGCAGCCGGGTCAACCAGCTGTGGGCCTACGGCTTCAAGGCCGCGCTCGACAAGGCGCTGCAGAAGACCTCGCAGCGCTGAGCGTCGGCGCGGACGGTTCCACGGGGGCGGCCCGGCCTGGGCCGCCCCCGTGCGTGTGCGGGTGCGGGTGCGGACCGCTTGCGCAACGTCCCCCGGGGTAACGGAGTTCACTCGCGACGACCCCGAAGGAGTCCGAAGTGGACGAGCGGAAGGCATCCGTGGACGACGGTCTCGGCGAACTGGAGCCGGGCACCCGCCAACGCGCCCAGTTGCGCAGCCGTGTCGCCGACATCGCGTGGACGGCCCTGTGCGTGGTGCTCGCGCTGTGGGCCGTGTGAAGCGCCGTCGGGGTCGCCCGGGGCTCGACGGCGTGGGCCTACTCCGTGGTGGCCTGGCTGCTGCTCGCCACGGCGCTGACCCTGCGGACGCTCGCGGTGCGGCGCCGTACGTCGCTGTAGCGGGCCGGGTTCAGGCCACCGCGGGCAGTGCGGCGCGTACGGCCCGGTGCACGGCGCGGGCCAGTCTGGCACCCCACTCGGAGCGGGGTCCCGCGAACGCGTGGACCTCGGCGCCCTCGCGCGGGGCACGGGCGGCGACGCACACCGCGTCCGTGGGGGTGCCGGAGCAGTCCAGGCCCGCCTCCAGCAGCGCCTGCACCTTGGCCTCGGTCGCCGTCATCACGGCATTGACCAGGGCGGCGTCGGTCAGCGCGACCGGAAGCGCGGCGACGATGTTGATCGTCCCGGGTGCCGCGACGCCGACGGCGCCCGCCTCGGGGGAGGCCGCCCACCCGCGCACCGAGATGCCCGCGGTGACCACCGCCCGCACTCCACCGTCCCGCGCGCCGGCGCGGGCCGACACGTCGGCCGCGGTCATCAGTCCGACGCCCGGCCCCTCGGCACCGGCGGCACGGGCGAGGTCGGCCAGGTGCCGCGCGGGGTCGGTGCGCCGATACCCGTGGGTCACCTGGGCGTTGAGGATCCACGCGCGGTCGGCGATCCCGCCGCCGAGGACCGCGCTGCTGACGGTGCGCCAGCCCGGCCCCAGACGCCACAGCAGGGCGTGCAGCCGTTCGCCGTCCTCCACCCGCGTCAGGCACTGCGGATCCGTCGGCAGGGGCCCGGTACGGGGCTGGGGCAGCAGGGCGGGCACCGGTCGGTACTCCTCGTGGCGGTCGGGGTGAACCGGACGATCGTACTCGGCTCGGGTGTCCGGCAGGCCGGTGCCCGGGCGGGCGCATTGC
>MUMD01000214.1 GCA_002155895.1 Streptomyces rochei | reverse complement strand
CAGAGCGTCGAGGGCCCCAAGGGCTTCCCGGCGGCAGGACCGGCCGACGGCCGGATCTGTTCCGCGGGCAACACCGGGTTCGCCCAGCTCGACAGCCCGAAGACGCCGAACGGACAGGCCTGGCCCACCACGAAGGTGAACGGCGGGCAGAGCTACACCTTCCGCTGGCAGTTCACCGCCCGGCACGCCACGACCGACTTCCGGTACTACGTCACCAAGCCGGGCTGGAACCAGAGCCACAACCTGGCCCGGTCCGACCTCAACCTCACCCCGTTCTTCACCGTGCCCTACGGCGGCAAGCAGCCTCCGGCCACCCTCTCCCACACCGGCACGCTGCCGTCCGGGCTGAGCGGACACCACGTGATCCTCGCGGTGTGGACGGTCGCCGACACGGGCAACGCGTTCTACGCGTGCTCGGACGTGACCTTCTGACCGGGCCGGTCCGGCAACGCGTGAAGGGCCCCTCGCCTGGACGAGGGGCCCTTCTGCTGTGCGCCGCCAGGGACTCGAACCCCGGACCCGCTGATTAAGAGTCAGCTGCTCTAACCAACTGAGCTAGCGGCGCATGACTCCCGCCGTCCGCTTCCCGCGGTCGGCGACGACGAAAATACTACCCGGTCCGCGGGGGTGCTCGTGACCACCGGTGCGCGGGCCCCGGTGCGGCCCCTGGGCAGTGTGACGGCAGGACCTAGATCGCCAGCGACAGCAGGACCGGCGCCGCGTTCCGGTTCAGCTCGTCCGCCGCCCGGCGCAGCCGGTGGGCGTGCTCGACCGGCAGGGACAGGGCCAGGCAGCCCACGGCGGAGCCGGCCGTGATCGGGACGGCCGCGCAGACCGTGCCCACCGCGTACTCCTGGAGGTCTAGCACCGGCACGCTGGGCGGCTGGGACTCCAGCCGGGACAGCAGCAGCCGGTCGCTGGTGATGGTGCGCGAGGTCAGGCGGGCCATCTTGTGCCGGGCGAGATGGTCGCGGCGGCCCGCGTGGTCCAGCTGGGTCAGCAGGCTCTTGCCGACCGCGGTGGCGTGCGCCGAGACGCGGAAGTCCACCCACTCGTTCACCTTGGGCGTGGCCGGGCTGTCGGCGTACTGGGTGACGCTGACCTCGCCGTCCACGTACCGGCTGATGTAGACGGCCGCGCCCACCGAGTCGCGCAGCCGGTCCAGGGTGCGCTGAAGCTTGTCGCGCAGGGCCTCCTCGCGGCCGTGGGCCGAGCCCAGCCGGGCCAGGGCGTCCCCCGTGACGTACGCGCCGTCGGCGGTCTGCTCGACGTAGCCCTCGCGGCGCAGCATGCGCAGCAGCGGGGACAGCCGCTCCCGGTCCAGGCCGGTCTGCCGGGCGATCTCCGAGTCGGTGATTCCGGAGCTGTGCCGCGCCACGGCCTCCAGGGCGCGCAGGGCGTCCTGGGCGGAGTGGTGCGGCGCGGACGGCTTGTGCTGCAGCGCCACGGTGGTCTCCCCCTGCGCTTCGCTGGTAGGCCCCTGCCCCTGTCCCTGCCTGTGCCCCCGACCGGACAGCGGATCCCCTTCACGATAACCGCCAAAAGGCCCCGTGTGACGGGGTGTTGGCGAAGTTCCGGAGCCCTGGACTGGGCCGCTGGCCCGCTGGCATATGCCAGCGGCGTGCCCCAGCGTCCCGACCTCGGACGTTGGGGCACGCCGCGGTGCCCTCAGGGCGTCACAGGACCGCGCTCAGGAATTCCCGCGTCCGGTCGTGCTCCGGCTCGCTGAAGATCTTCTCCGGCGAACCCGCCTCGATGACCCGGCCGGAGTCGAACATCAGGACCTGGTCCGAGATGTCCCGGGCGAAGTTCATCTCGTGGGTCACGCACAGCATGGTGATGTCCGTGCTGCGGGCGATGTCCCGCAGCAGGTCGAGGACGCCCGCGACCAGCTCGGGGTCGAGCGCCGAGGTCACCTCGTCGAGGAGGAGCACCTTCGGGCGCATCGCCAGCGCCCGGGCGATCGCCACGCGCTGCTGCTGGCCGCCCGAGAGCTGGGCCGGACGGGCGTCGCACTTGTCGGCCAGGCCCACCATGTCGAGCAGCCCCTTGGCCCGCTCGACCGCCTCGTCCTTGGACATCCCGAGCACCGTGACCGGCGCCTCGGTGATGTTGCGCAGCACGCTCATGTTCGGGAACAGGTTGAACTGCTGGAACACCATCCCGATCTGCTTGCGGACCTCGCGCCGCTCCTTCTCGGTCGCCGGGAAGAGCTTCTGCCCGTCCACGGTGATCGTGCCCTCGTCGGGCTTGAGGAGCGTCATCAGCAGCCTGAGGATCGTCGTCTTGCCCGACCCGGACGGGCCGATCAGGGTGACGTGCTTGCCGGCGTCGACGGAGAAGTCCAGGTGGTCGAGGACGGTGTTGTCCCCGAACCGCTTGGTGACCTGCTCCAGGCGTATCAGCTCGCCGGAGCTGCGCTCGGGGCTCTTCTCGGGATTGGGGAGAGTGTCAGTGGGCAAGGCGTCGCTCCAGGGCTCGCAGGGCAAGGGAGGCCAGGTAGGAGATGACGATGAAGGCCACGCCGATCACCGTCAGGGGCTCGGTGAACTGGAAGTTCTGCTGCGAGAACAGCCGTGCCTCGCCCAGCATCTCCAGCACCGTGATCGCCATCAGCAGCGGCGTGTCCTTCAGCATGGAGATCACGTAGTTGCCGAGGGCGGGCACCACACGGCGGATGGCCTGCGGCAGGATCACGGCCGTCCAGGTCCGCCCCACCGGCAGGTTCAGCGCCGTCGCGGCCTCCCACTGGCCGACCGGCACCGCCTCGATGCCGGCCCGGTAGACCTGCATCGTGTACGTCGAGTAGTGCAGCCCGATGGCGAGCACACCGGTGGTGAGCGCCGAGGCCGTCACACCCCACTCGGGCAGCACGTAGAAGAGGAAGAACAGCTGCACCAGCAGCGGGGTGTTGCGCACGAACTCGGTGACCGCCCCCACGGGCCAGGTCACGAAGCGGGAGGGCACCCGCATCAGCAGCGCCCACACCAGACCGAGGACGAAGGAGACCAGCGACCCCAGGGCCAGGATCTGCAGGGTGACCAGCAGCCCGTCCCAGAAGTGCGGCATGAAGTCGGAGACCGCGCTCCAGTCCCACTTCATCAGACGGCACCCCCCACGTTGGTCGCCTCAGGGCGCTTCAGTTCGGTGTCGGGCTTGCGCACGGGTGCCTTCCCCACGCCCGCCTTCAGCTTCTTCTCCAGACCGCGCATCACCCGGGTGAGCAGGAACGCGATCACGAAGTAGATGAGCAGGATGTACGTGTAGATCTCCGCGCTCTCCTGCAGCGCCAGGCGCACCAGGTTGCCGCTGAACGCCAGGTCGCCCATGCCCATGATCGACACCAGGGCGGTGCCCTTGAGCAGTTCGATCAGCAGGTTGGAGAAGGGCGGGATCATCTCCGGCACCGCCTGCGGCAGCAGGATCAGCTTCATCCGCTGCCAGGGCGTGAAGCTGAGGGCGATGCCGCCCTCCTTCTGCGCCGGGTCGACCGCGGCGAGCGCCCCGCGCACGATCTCGGAGCCGTACGCCCCGTAGGTCAGGCCCAGCGCCAGCGTGCCCGCCCACATCGGCACCAGCTGCCAGCCGAAGGCCGGGGGCAGCACGAAGAACACCCAGAAGATCATCACCAGCGCCGAGGTGCCGCGGAACACCTCGGTGTAGAAGCCCGCCAGGAAGCGGACGATCCACAGCCGGTGGGTGCGGCCGACGCCGATCACGAAGGAGACGGCGGTGGCCAGCAGCGCGCTGAAGAAGAGCAGCTGCACGGTGACCCACACGCCCTGGAGCACGAGTTCCCACAGTCCCGAGGTCATCCGCCGCACAGCTCCTTCGCGGTCAGATCGGTCATCTCGTTCTCGGTGAAACCGAAGGGCTTGAGGATGCGCAGCAGTTCGCCGCTCTTCTTGAGCTTCTGCAGCTCGACGTTGAAGGCGTCCCGCAGATTGGTCTCGTCGGGCCGGAAGGCGAAACCGCCGCCGTCGACGTGCGGCTCACCGTCGACGATCGGCGCGAACGCCTCGGTCACCTCGGCCTTGTGGGACTTCTTCACCACCTCACGGGTGGTCAGGGCGGTGCCCGCGAAGACGTCCACGCGCCCGGACTCGACGGCGTTGAGTCCGGCCACCTGGTCGGGGACGATCAGGATGTCGTCCTCCTTGTACCCGTGCTCCACCGCGTAGGCGATCTCGGCGTAGCCGGTGCCGGTCGCGAACTTGGCCTTCTTCTTGACGACGTCCTCGTAGTTGTGCAGCCCCATCGGGTTGCCCTTGCGCACGATGAACGCGTCGAGCATCTGGTAGTCGGGGTCGGAGAAGATGACCTGCTGGCAGCGGTCGGGGTTGATGTACATCCCGGCCGCCACCACGTCGAACTGCTGCGAGGCCAGACCCGGGATCAGGGAGCCGAACTCCGTCGGCACCGGCTGTACCCGGTCCACCCCGAGCCGCTTGAAGATGACCTTCGCCAGCTCCGGCGCCTCGCCGGTCAGCTCACCGTTCTTGTCGATGTACCCGAAGGGGATCTCACCCGCGATGCCGAGCCGGGCCACGCCCTGCGCCTTGAGCCGGTCGAGCAGGTCACCGCCCTTCACGTCCGAGGCCGTGGCCACCCGCGAGCATCCGGCCGCCCCCAGTGCGCCGAGCGCCGCGACCCCCGCGAGCAGCGACCGGCGAGTGGGCCCGGCTGTCCTGGTCCTTTGGTGGGATATGCCCCATGGAGGGGTTCTGTGTGGTGGAGCCATGGGCGCGCAGCTACCCGAAGCCGGTCGGGTTATGCCGATCTTTTTCAGTCCGAGACCTCGGCCCGGCGCCCTTGACCGCGGCGTCCCGGGGCACTGCCGTGGGGACTTGGCTGATCGCTCCATCGAAGTCTCGCTGGTCACGCGCAGAATCACGTGCAGGGCCCGGCTGCTGGACGACGGGGTGCCCGCGGCCTGCAACGACCTGTGGCGCACGGGAGCGGCGGGAGAGACGCTCAGCTTCAGGCGGGCGTGGGAGAGACGGGCACGCCCGCCTCGTACAGCGCGTGCGCGGCCCGCAGGACCAGGTCGTCCCGGTGACGGGCCGCCACCAGGTGCAGGCCGATCGGCAACCCGTCCCCGTCGGTGCCGACCGGGACGGTCGCGGCCGGCTGCTGGGTCAGGTTGAACGGGTAGGTGAACGGCGTCCACCCCGTCCACCGCCGCAGCCCCGACCCCTTGGGCACCTCGGCGCCCGCCTCGAACGCGGTGATCGGCAGCGTCGGCGTGACCAGCAGGTCGTACGCCTCGTGGAAGCGGCCCATCCGCCGGCCCAGCTCCATCCGGACGTCGACCGCGGCCAGGTACTCCAGTGCCGAGTACCGCGCCCCCGTGCCGACGACGTCCCGCAACCCCGGGTCCAGCAGCTCCCGCTGCCCCACCCTCAGGCGCTGCGCCGCACGGGCCGCTCCGCTGAACCACAGGGTGTGGAAGGCGTCCACCGGGTCGGTGAAGTCCGGGTCGGTCTCCGTCACGTACGCGCCCAGCTCCGCCAGCCGCTCCACACCGCGCCGCACCGCCGACGCCACCGCCGGACGCACCGCCACCTGCCCGCCGAGCGAGGGCGAGTACGCCACCCGCAGCCCCCGCACCCCCTCGGCGAGAGCGTCCGTGTACGACCCCGGCACCGGGCCCAACGCCGACCAGTCCCGGGCGTCGGGCGTGCCGATGACGTCCAGCATCAGCGCCGCGTCCGCCGCGTCCCGGGTCATCGGGCCGACGTGCGCGAGGGTGCCGAAGGCGCTCGCCGGGTAGAGCGGCACCCGGCCGTACGTCGGTTTCAGGCCGAAGATCCCGCAGAAGGAGGCGGGGATGCGCACGCTGCCCCCGCCGTCCGTACCGAGCGCCAGCGGACCCGCCCCGCGCGCGACGGCGGCCCCCGCGCCCCCGCTGGAGCCGCCCGCGGTGCGGCTCGGGTCGTGCGGGTTGCGGGTCACGCCGGACAGCGGAGAGTCCGTGACGCCCTTCCAGCCGTACTCGGGCGTCGTCGTCTTGCCGAGGAACACCGCGCCGTGCTCGCGCAGCCGGGCGACGGAGGGCGCGTCCTCCTCCCAGGGACCGTCCGGCGACACCGCGCGGGAGCCGCGCAGGGTCGGGTGACCCCGCATCAGCAGGATGTCCTTCACGGTGACCGGCACCCCGTCCAGCCGTCCGCCCGGTTCCCCGCGCCGCCACCGCTCCTCGGACCGCCGGGCCCGGTCGAGCGCCTCCTCGCCGGTCAGCCGGACGAACGCGTTCAGCTCCGGCTGGATCCGTTCGGCGCGATCCAGGGCCGCCCGGGTCACCTCGACCGGGCTGAAATCTCCCTTGCGGTAGCCGTCGACGAGCCGCACCGCGGTCAGCTCCGTGAGGTCGGTCATGCACCCTCCCGATCCAAGGGGTCGTCAGTGCCCGGGCACGTATCCACGCTTCTTGTCGACCACGTTCGCCAGGGGTCCGCCGGCCGCCCAGCTCTCGAACAACTCCACGAACTGCGCCCCGAGTTCGTCCCGCCAGCCGACCGTGTCCCCGCTCATGTGCGGCGACACGATCAGGTCGGGGACCGTCCACAGCGGACTGTCGGGCGCGAGCGGCTCGTGGACCAGCACGTCCAGCGCGGCACCCGCGATCCAGCGCCTGGTCAGGGCCTCGGCGAGATCGTCCTCCACGACCAGCCGACCGCGCCCCACGTTCACGAACCGCGCCGAGGGCTGCATCATCCCGAACCGCCGGGCGTCGAACATGCCGCGCGTGTCGTCGGTCAGCGGCGCCGCCGCCACCACCCAGTCGGCGCGGGCCAGCAGCCGGTCCAGCTCGCCCGGCCCGTGGACACCGGGGCGGGCGGTGCGGCCGACCAGCGCGACCGTGATGCCCAGCGCCTTCAGCGTCTGCGCGATCGCCCGCCCGATCGGCCCGGAACCGACCACGCAGGCGCGGGTCCCGGCCACCCGCAGGGACTCGCGGTGCCGCCAGGTCCGCTCGCCCTGCAACCGCAGGGTGGTGGGCAGGTCCTTGGCCATCGCCAGGACGAGCGCGGCGACGTACTCGGCGATCGGCCGGTCGAAGACGCCGCGGGCGTTGGTCACCACCGTGTCCGACCCGGCCAGCTCCGGGCACATCAGATGGTCGACGCCGGCGCTCGCGGTGTGCACCCAGCGCGGGCGCGGTCCGTCGCCCGGCCACGCCTCGCGTACCGCGTGCGAGGTGAAGTCCCACACCAGCAGCACGTCGGCGTGGGGCAGCCGCTCGGCGAGCGTCGACTCGTCGGCGTGCTCGATCCGCGCCCGGCCGGTGAGCCGGCCCAGACGGGGAAGCGGCTCGGCGTCGAGCACGAGGACGGTGGGCGTCATCGGCGGGGACGGGGGCGTGGTCATCGCGGTCTGACTCCGGGGGTCGCGCGGAAGGACGCACGGGCGCGTCGCACGACGGTCGCGGTAGCGCGTCGCACGGTGCTCGGAACGGGGTGACGGGGGACGGAAACGGCTGTCGACCTGGGAAGGACGCGGGCGGATCGACCACGCTCGCACCAGAACCCACCTTCGTCAACACGGCCTCCGTGACCACCTCCGGCGCGCTCCCGGACGCGCCGGCCGAGCTGCGCATACCGGTGATCTCGGCCAACCCAGTGACGATGTGGGCGGCGCTGCGCCGACTGGGTACCCGTGCCGTGGGGCCGTACCAGGCGCTGACCGACCCGTCGGCGCGCACCGGTCCCGTGGTGCCGGGGCCGGCCGGCCCCGCGGTGGCGGGCCCGGTCGGTCCGGCGGTGGCGGACATGCCGGGCGTCTCGGACGGCCCGGACATGGAACAGCAGCAGGAAGGGTGGACATGACAGCACTGGGATTCCTGTACCCGGGCCACTCCGGCGAGGACGACTATCCACGCATCGAGCAGCTCCTGGGCAGCGACATCCGGGTGGACCTGGTGCACACGGACATCGGCGAGGACGCGCACCGCGAGGACGCGCACCGAGTGGACGCGCTGCTGGAGATGGGCTCACCGCGGCGGCTGGCGGCCGGCGTGGAGGAGCTGCGGCTGTCCGGCGCCGACGCGGTGGTCTGGGCCTGCACCAGCGGCAGCTTCGTGCACGGCTGGGAGGGCGCCCAGGAACAGGTGCGCGCGCTGGCCCGGTCGGCGGGCCTCCCGGCCTCCTCGACCTCCTTCGCCTTCGTGCACGCGGCGAAGGAGATCGGGGCCCGGCGGGTGGCCGTCGGCGCGACCTACCCGGACGACGTGGCCCGCCTGTTCGCGGACTTCCTCGGCGCCGCCGGCGTCGAGGTGACCGGCGTCGTCAGCTCCGGGATCGTCACGGCGGCGGAGGTCGGCACCTGGACCGAGGCGGAGGTGCTGGCCCTGGCCCGTTCCGCCGACCGCCCGGACGCCGAGGCGGTCCTGCTCCCGGGCACGGCCCTGCACACGGTGGCCCACATCCCCGCCCTGGAGAAGGAGCTGGGCAAGCCGGTCCTCACGGCCAATCAGGTGACCGTCTGGGAGGGGCTGCGCCTGGCCGACCGCCGGGTCAACGCGCCGGAGCTGGGCGCGCTGTTCACGCGGGAGCCGGTGGTGCAGGTCTGAGGCGACCGAGAGAGGGCCTCACGTGAGAAGCCCGGTCCCGCCGCTGCGGGACCGGGCTTCCTCATGGAGCGCTGGGCAGGCCTTGCACCTGCATTTCCCCACGGGAAGTGGGGCGTCTTTCCTTGGACCACCAACGCATCGCCGCTCGCGGGGAGTTGATCTCCTTGATCGGCAAGATGATCGTACCGCAGGACCGGCCGGAGTGCACATCGGCCGGGCGGGCGGGTGGCCACGCCGGTCGCCGACCGTAGCGGCTGTTCATGTACATGTGCACCGTTCTTCATTCTGGACTTACCTGAAGTCTTGTCAGCCCCCGAAGCGGCCCCTATTCTCACGCCGAGAAAGCGCTTTCCCTCCTGGTCGTATTGACATGATCAGGACAACACGTTCGTTCCGGCATGTGAAGACGAATGGGGAGACCGACGATGAGACGACCAGTCGCGCTGCGACTCCACGCCGCGCTGGCCACGTTGGCCGTCGCGGCCGCGACCGGTGTGGTGCTGACCATGCCCGAGGCGGCGGCAGCGGCCAGTGGCGCCACCGGCTACGCGACCCAGAACGGCGGCACGACCGGGGGCGCGGGCGGCCGGACGGTCCGGGCCACCACCGGCACCCAGATCCACCAGGCCCTGTGCGGCCGCGCCGGCAGCAGCACCCCGATCACCATCCAGGTCGAGGGCACCATCAACCACGGCAACACCACCAAGGTGTCCGGCGACAGCTGCAGCACCGCGGCCGACAGGATCGAGCTGAAGCAGATCAGCAACGTCACGATCGTCGGGGTCGGCGGCGGTGCCGTCTTCGACCAACTGGGCATCCACATCCGGGAGTCCAGCAACATCATCATCCAGAACGTGACGGTCCGGAACGTCAAGAAGTCGGGCTCGCCCACCTCCAACGGCGGCGACGCCATCGGCATGGAGAGCGGCGTGCGCAACGTCTGGGTCGACCACACCACCCTGGAGGCCTCGGGCGGGGAGTCGGAGGGCTACGACGGCCTCTTCGACATGAAGGACGACACCCAGTACGTGACCCTGTCCTACAGCACCCTGCGCAACTCCGGCCGCGGCGGCCTGATCGGCTCCAGCGAGAGCGACCGCTCCAACGGCTACGTCACCTTCCACCACAACCTGTACGAGAACATCGACTCCCGCGCCCCCCTCCTGCGCGGCGGGATCGCCCACATGTACAACAACCACTACAAGAGCCTGAACGAGTCCGGCATCAACTCCCGGGCCGGCGCCAAGGCCAAGGTGGACAACAACTACTTCGAGGACTCCAAGGACGTCCTCGGCACCTTCTACACCGACCAGGCCGGCACCTGGCAGGTCAGCGGCAACATCTACGACAACGTCACCTGGTCCGAGCGCGAGGGCGACAACAACCCGGCCGGCCCGAACCCGACGTCCAACACCTCCGTCAGCATCCCGTACTCCTACGACCTGGACGCGGCCGACTGCGTACCGAGCGTCGTGAGCCAGACGGCGGGCGCCAACAAGGGGCTGAAGGTGTCGGACGGCAGCTGCACGCCGCAGAGCCCGGCCCCGACCACCCCGCCCACCTCACC
>MUMD01000213.1 GCA_002155895.1 Streptomyces rochei | reverse complement strand
GCCGAGGCCGCCCCCGTCCTGCACAGCGAGGGCGATCCGGTGGCGGCCGAGCGGACCTGGCAGCTCGTGGTCGATGTGCGCTCCCACCTGTGGGACGCCGGGCACGTCGAGACCCAGCGCGCGATGCTTGGCTGGGCCGAGGTACTGATCGATCTGCGCCGGCAGACGGAAGCCCTGGCCCTGATCCGGGCGGTGACCTCGGAACGCGAACGGGTCCTGGGACCGGACCACCCGGCCACCCTGGAGGCGATCACGGCACTTGCCTCCCTGCTCACCGACAAGGGCGAACTGGACGAGGCCGAGCGGCTGTACGCCGTGCTGGTGCCCCAGCTCGTGAGGCGCCGCGGCCCTGCGCGAAGTGCTGGTGAAACGGCGGCTGCGTCTGGGCGAGCACCACCCGGACACCCTCGCCGTCCAGGCCGAACTGGACCGTCTGCCCGGCCCGGTACCGCCCGGGCCGAGACGGAGGGGATGGAGGAGACGACGATGACCGCGGACCGGTCCAGCATCGGCGCCCTGATCACCGGCAAGGCGTTCATGGCGCAGGTCGGGGCGTACTTCCCCGTGAGCATGGCCTTGCGCGGTGATGTGTTCGAGGCCATTTTCATGATGCGGGAGGGCGACCTCGGGCATCGCACCAGCGGGCCCTACTCACCGGAACGGCCCCCGTCCGNNATCGTGATGCCGGAAGAGGTGACGGCGGAGGCGGTGAACGCGCCCTACCTCGGCGCGTGGCAGGACCAGAGCTCCTTCGACGTGCGGCTCGGGCTGGACTACCTCGCCGACTGGCTGGGCTCCTGTCACCAGGAGGCGGGCGGCACGGCACCGTCGATCGACCTCGACCTGGTCTACCGGCCGTACGACTACGAGGCGAGCCTCGCCAGAGTCGACCAGCGGATGCGCGAACTCGTCCCTCCGGTGCGCCCGGTCCTCGAACTGCGTTGGCGCTNNGGCACGCCCTCCCGCCCTTCGCCACAGGAGGCTGGACATGTCTGGTCGCGCGCTGAGTTTCGGAGTGGTGGCGGAAGCCTACGAACGGTTCCGGCCGGAGTATCCCGTGGAGCTGTTCGACATGGTGATGGCCTACGCGGGCCATCCGGTTCGGACCGCCCTCGAGATCGGCGCCGGAACGGGCAAGGCGACCCGCCTGTTCGCTCGACGAGGGGTCATGGTCACCGCGACCGACCCTGACGGAGCCATGCTCGCCGAACTGCGCAAGCACGTGCCGAGGGGCGTCAGAACGGTGCGAGCCGCGTTCGAGGACCTGCGACCGGGCGAACGGTACGGACTGGTTTATGCCGCAGCAGCGCTGCATTGGACGAACCCGAGGGGCCGGTGGTCACGCGTGGCCGCGCTGCTGGAGCCGGGTGGCGTGTTCGCCTCCTGCGGCGGGCCATGTCAACTGGCTGACCCGGCTGTGGAGGAAGCTGTCCGCGCGGCGCGAGCACCCTTCTTGGAGAGTGACGAGATCCCGTCGCCTGACGGGACGCCTCCGGATCAGGAGATGCAGTGGCCGGGTACGGAGCTGCGGCAGTCC
>MUMD01000212.1 GCA_002155895.1 Streptomyces rochei | reverse complement strand
CGCCTCCCCGGCGCCCCCGCCGGCCTCGGCATCGGCCACGGAGCCGTGCTCACCCCCGAGGGCGCCCTGCTCAGCCTGCGCGCCCGCTACCCCGGCAGCGACGTGGCGTACACCGGCGTCACCCTGGTCGCCGTCACCGGCGGCACCACGAAGCTGGTCCCGCCCGGCGTCCTCGTCGAGGGCGCCACGGAAGTCCTGCTCCTCACCCGGGTGCGCCGGCACACCGGCGAGCTGGACGTGGTCGCCGAGGGGCGCGCCCTGCGCGACCTGCTCGACGGGACGGAGTACGACGCCCTCCTCGCCCGCCACCTCGAAGCGCACCGCACCGCCTACCGCCGGGTCACCCTCGACCTCGCGGCCGACCCGGCCGAACGCGCCCTCCCCGGCTCCGCGCTGCTGGAGCGCCCGCACAGCACGGCCCTGCTGGAACGCCTCTTCGCGGCCGGCCGCTACCACCTGCTCTCCGCCGGCGGGATGCTCCCGCCCCGCCTGACCGGCCTGTGGACCGGCGACTGGGACACGGCCTGGTCGGGAGCGTTCACCACCAACGCCAACCTCAACCTCCAGACCGCCTCCGCCGCCGCTGCCGCGCTGCCCGAGGTGACCGAGGCCCACGCGGCCCTCGTCCACCGGCAGCTGGCCGACTGGCGGGACAACGCCCGCGCGATCTTCGGCACCCGGGGCGTCGTCGCCCCCTCCCACACCGACGGCGAGAGCGGCCACACCTACCACTTCAGCCGCGCGTACCCGCTGCACCTGTGGACGGCGGGCGCCGACTGGCTGCTCAAACCACTCGTCGACCACGACGAGACGTACGGCACCCGCGATCCCCGCACCACCGCCGCGCTCGCCGAAGTCGCCCTGTTCTACGAGGACTTCCTCACTCGCACCGACGACCGGGGCCGGGTCGTCGTCGTCCCCTCCTACTCACCGGAGAACCGCCCGGCCAACGCGGGCTGGGGCACCGTCAACGCGACCATGGACCTCTCCGCCGCCCGGCACGCCCTGCTGACCGCCGCCGGCCGCCACCCCGAGCACGCCGACCGCTGGCGCGCCCTCGCCGACCGTCTCCCGCCGCACCGCGTCAACACCGACGGAGCCCTCGCCGAATGGGCCCTGCCCGGCCTGGCGGACACCTACGACCACCGTCACCTCAGCCACCTCTACGGCGTCTGGCCGCTCGACGAGATCAACCCGTACGACACGCCCCGGCTCGCCGCCGCCGCCCACCGCGCCCTCGAACTGCGCGGCGCCGAGAACGACTCCGCCCACGGCCACCTGCACCACGCCCTCGTCGCGGCCCGTCTGCGGGACGGCGAACGGGTCGCCCACGCCCTGGGCCGGGTGCTCGGCGGTGACTTCTTCCACCCGTCCCTGATGAGCGCCCACTACCCCCGCCGCGACGTCTACAACGCGGACGCCGCGCACGCCCTCCCGGCCGTGATCGTCGAGATGCTGGTGCAGTCCACCCCGGACCGGCTGGTCCTGCTCCCCGCCCTCCCGGACACCTGTCGCGAGGGCGAGCTGAAGGGCGTACGCACCCGCTTCGGAGCGGAGATCGACCTCGCCTGGAAGGCCGACGGCAGCGCGACGGCCGTGCTGCGCCCCGCTCGCGCGCACCGCATCGAACTCAGGACTCCCTCCGGCGCCGAACCGCTCGACCTGGTCGCCGGGGAGGACCGCGTCATCAGCCTCGCGACGCGGTAGCGCCACCCGATTCCCCCCACCCGTGGAAGGAACGCCATGGCACCACGCACCCGCTCCCGCACCCGCTCCCTGACCGCCCTGCTGCCCCCGGCCCTGGCCCTCACGGCCACCCTCGGCCTCGCCTCCGCCCCCGCCCAGGCCGCCGTCTGGAACACCTGCGACCAGTGGGGCAACACCACCCTGAACGGCTACACCCTCTACAACAACATCTGGGGCTCCGGCGCCGGCAGTCAGTGCGTCTGGGCCAACTCCGGCACCGACTGGGGGGTCTGGGCCGACCACCCGAACACGGGCGGCATCAAGTCCTACCCGAACGCCAAGAAGGTGATCAACAAGCCGATCGCCTCCCTCGGCTCGCTCCGCAGCAGCTACGACGTCACCGTCCCGTCGTCCGGCGCCTACAACACGTCGTACGACATCTGGGACACGGACCACGACTACGAGATCATGCTCTGGGTCAACCACCACGGGGCCGTCGGTCCGCTCGGCAGCCCCCAGGGCTCGGTCACCCTCGGCGGCCACTCCTGGAACGTCTACAAGGGCGACAACGGCGCCAACGAGGTCTTCTCGTTCCTGCGCACCTCGGACTCGAACACCGGCACCGTGGACATCCTGCCGATCCTGAAGTGGATCAAGGACACCAAGGGCTGGATGGGCAACGAGACCATCGGCGACGTGCAGTTCGGCTACGAGATCACCTCGTCCGCCGGGGGCCTCGACTTCCGCACCCACAGCCTGACGGTCAGCGGCGGCTGACCCCGCCGCACCACGGCCGAGGGGCCGGTCCCGCCGGGGCCGGCCCCTCGTGCCGCGTCCGCCCTACTGCGCGACCGGCAGCCGCGCACCGTCCCGCAGGAACAGCGGGATGCGGTCCAGCGGCGCGTCCACCGTGACCACCGCCCCGCCCTCGTACGTCTCGCCCGTCCACGCGTCCGTCCAGCGCGCGCCCGACGGAAGGTACGCCGAGCGCACCGTGGCCCCGGCCGTCAGCACCGGCGCCACCAGCAGGTCGCGGCCGAGGAGGTAGGCGTCGTCGACGTCCCAGGCGGCCTCGTCCCCGGGGAACTCCAGGAACAGCGGCCGCATCACCGGAAGCCCCTCCTCGTGCGCCTCCCGCATGACGTCCAGGACGTAGGGCTTCAGCCGTTCGCGCAGGCGCAGGTACTTCTCCAGGATCGGGTACGCCTCCGGCCCGTAGGACCACACCTCGTTCGGGCCGCCGGTCATGTCGGGGCCCAGCGGCATCCCCGGGTCGCGGAAGCCGTGCAGGCGCATCAGCGGGGACAGCGCGCCGAACTGGAACCAGCGCACCAGCACCTCGCGGTAGGCCGGGTCGTCCGGGTCGCCGCCGTGGAACCCGCCGATGTCCGTGTTCCACCAGGGGATGCCGGACAGCGCGGTGTTCAGGCCGGCGGCGATCTGGCGGCGCAGGGTGGCGAAGTCGGTGCCGATGTCGCCGGACCACAGCGCGGCTCCGTGGCGCTGGCTGCCGGCCCACGCCGAGCGGTTGAGGGTGATCACCTCGTCCACGCCACTGGCGCGCAGCCCCTCGTCGAAGGCGCGGGAGTTCTCGGCCGGGTACAGGTTGCCGACCTCCAGGCCCGGGCCCGCCCAGTAGCGCAGGTTCTCCGGGAAGCCGGGCTTCAGCTCGGGCTCGCAGGCGTCCAGCCAGAAGGCGGTGATGCCGTAGGGATCGAGGTAGTTCTCCTTGACCCGCGACCACACGAAATCACGGGCCTCGGGATTGGTCGCGTCGTAGAAGGCCACCTGGACCGTCGACGCCACCTCCTTGTCCGGCCAGTCGGCGTGCGCCATCGGGCCGTACTGGGTGCCGATGAAGTAGCCGCGCTGCTCCATCACCGGGTGGTTCTCGCTCAGCGGGGACACCGACGGCCAGACGCTGACCACCAGCTTGATGCCCAGCTCCTCCAGTTCCCGGACCATGGCCGCCGGGTCCGGCCACTCGGCCGGGTCGAACTTCCACTCGCCCAGGTGCGTCCAGTGGAAGAAGTCACAGACGATCGCGTCGATCGGCAGCCCGCGGCGCTTGTACTCCCGGGCCACGGCGAGGAGTTCGTCCTGGGTGCGGTAACGCAGCTTGCACTGCCAGAAGCCCGCCGCCCACGCGGGCAGCATCGGCGTGCGGCCGGTCACCGCACTGTAGCGGCGCTGGGTGTCGGCCGGGGCGCCGGCGGTGATCCAGTAGTCGATCTGGCGGGCCGAGTCGGCGACCCAGCGGGTGCCGTTGCGGGCCAGCTCCACGCGGCCGATCGCCGGGTTGTTCCACAGCAGCGTGTAGCCGCGGCTGGAGGTGAGGACCGGTATGGACACCTCGGCGTTGCGCTGGACCAGGTCCACGACCAGGCCCTTCTGGTCGAGCCGGCCGTGCTGGTGCTGGCCGAGGCCGTACAGCTTCTCGTCGTCGTGGGCGGCGAACCGCTGCTCCAGCCGGTGGTACCCGTTGCCGACGGCCGTGTACAGGCGCGGCCCGGGCCACCAGAAGTGGGCGCGCTCCTCGGCCAGCAGCTCCGCGCCGTCGGCCGTCCGCACGAAACGGACCAGTCCCTCGGCGCCGACCTCCACGGTCAGCGCGCCGACGGTCAGCGAGCCCGCGCCGTCCTCGATCTTGACGGTGCTCCCGGTCCCCGGGGGGTCCGGCAGCAGGGCGCCCGGAAGGTCCTCCAGCACCGGGCCGCCGAGCCGGGCCCGCACCCGGACCGCGTCCGGGCCCCACGGCTCGATCCGCACGGTCTCCTGTCGGCCGCTCCACTCCAGCGCCCCGTCCCGCTCGCGCAACGTGCCGACGGTGGGGGAGGACTGGGCGAGGCTGACCTTGGGCGGTGTCTGGGCAGGCTGGGTCACGAGGCACGCTCCTGGGGGAGTTCCTGCGGAGGGAAGAGGTCCTGCGGGCGCCGCGCCGCGTTGCGTCCGTACGCGCCGCCCGTGTGACGAAGAGCGCTACGGCCGGACGGGCGCCGGCCCCGAGCTGGCCCGCACCGTCAGCTCCGGCGCGAGCAGCACGACCTCGTCGCTGCCGTGCCCGTCGAGCTTGGCGACCAACTGCTCCACGGCGCGCCGGCCCATCTCGTGGGCGGGCAGGGCGACGGAGGTGAGCCGCACCGACGCCTGGGTGGCCACCTGTTCGGGGCAGACCGCGACGACCGACACGTCCTCGGGCACCGCCCGGCCCTGCTGGCGCAACAGGGCGAGCAGCGGTTCGACCGCCGACTCGTTCTGCACGACGAACCCGGTGGTGTCCGGGCGTTCGTCGAAGACCCGGGCGAGGGTGGCGGCCATCGCGTCGTACCCGCCCTCGCACGGCCGGTGCAGCAGCCGGAGGCCCAGTTCCCGCGCGCGGGTGCGCAGCCCGTCGAGCGTGCGCTCGGCGAAGCCGGTGTGCCGTTCGTAGACCGCCGGCGCCTCACCGATGACAGTGATGTCGCGGTGCCCGAGGTCGGCCAGGTGCTCCACGCACAGTGCGCCGGTGGCCCGGAAGTCGAGGTCCACGCAGGTCAGCCCGGTGGTGTCGGCGGGCAGACCGATCAGCACGGACGGCTGGTCCGTGCCCCGCAGCAGCGGCAGCCGCTCGTCGTCCAGCTCGACGTCCATCAGGATCATCGCGTCGGCGAGTCCGCTGCCGGTGACGCGGCGCACCGCGTCGGGGCCCTCCTCGCCGGTGAGCAGCAGGATGTCGTACCCGTGGGTGCGCGCGGTGGTCGCGACGGCGACGGCGATCTCCATCATCACCGGTACGTACATGTCCGTGCGCAGTGGGATCATCAGCGCGATGATGTTGGACCGGCTGCTGGCCAGGGCACGCGCGCCGGCGTTCGGGTGGTAGCCGAGCTTCCTGATGCTCTCCTCGACCCGCCGGCGGGTGGTGGTGGAGATGGACCGCTTGCCGCTGAGGACATAGCTCACCGTGCTCGCCGAGACTCCGGCGTGCTGGGCGACCTCGGCGAGGGTGACCATCCAGCTCTCCAAGACGTGTGAAGCGCTTCGACTGCGCAGGGGGCGGACTCTAGCGGGTGAGGGTGGTTCGACAGTAGCCGTGCCGGGAGTAGGTGTCCATAGGGCGTCGAAGCGCTTCGACAGCTTCTTCCTCCGGCGTCCCTCCCCGCCGTCTTGGGGCCGAACGGCCGCACGAGGGGTGGTGGGGTCCTCCGGGATCGGGTACATACGATCGGGTAGCACCGAGAAGTAACGTACGTCCCCAAGTCCGCGTACGGCGACCCGCGTACGGCGGACCGCGGTGAGCTCCACGGACGTACCGTCCCCCGATGCCGATACGCGGCGAGGTGAGCCTCATGTCCGCCCCCACCACCC
>MUMD01000211.1 GCA_002155895.1 Streptomyces rochei | reverse complement strand
CAGCCGCCGCTCCAGCACCCGGCGCTGCTGCGGGTGCTGGAGCGGCGGCTGGCTCAGGCGGTGGACCCGTCGTGGGACCCCTCCGAGGTGACGGTCCTGCTGGTGGGGCGCGGTTCGACGGACCCGGACGCCAACGCCGAGGTGTTCAAGGCGGCGCGGCTGCTGTGGGAGGGGCGCGGCTACGGGGCCGTGGAGACGGCGTTCGTGTCGCTGGCGAAGCCGGACGTGCCGGGCGGCCTGGACCGGTGCGCGCGGCTGGGGGCGCGGCGGGTCGTGGTCCTGCCGTACTTCCTGTTCACGGGCATCCTCCCGGACCGGGTCCGGCACCAGACCGAGGAGTGGGCGGCGGCGCACCCGGAGACCGAGGTGCGCTCGGCCGACGTCATCGGTCCCGAGCCGGAGCTGCTGGACCTGGTGTGGGAGCGGTACGAGGAGGCCGTCAAGGGCGATCTGCGGATGAACTGCGACTCCTGCGTGTACCGGATCGCGCTGCCCGGTTTCGAGGACAAGGTGGGACTGCCGCAGCAGCCGCACTTCCACCCCGACGACGACGGCCACCACCACCACGGGCACCATCACGGGCATGGACACGCACACTCCCACGCACACTGAGGCTCCGGGCCCCGATCTGCGGCACCACGGGGACGCCGAGGTGCGCGACGACGGCTCGGCTCTGGTGGACCTCGCGGTGAACGTCCGCGCGGACACGCCGCCGGCCTGGCTGCGCGAGCACATCGCCGGCTCGCTCGGCTCCCTGGCGGCCTATCCGGACGGGCGGGCCGCGCGGGCGGCGGTGGCGGCACGGCACGGGCTGCCGGTGGAGCGGGTGCTGCTGACGGCGGGCGCGGCGGAGGCGTTCGTGCTGCTGGCGCGGGCGCTGAAGGTGCGCCGGCCGGTCGTGGTGCACCCGCAGTTCACGGAGCCGGAGGCGGCGCTGCGGGACGCGGGGCACACGGTGGACCGGGTGCTGCTGCGGGAGGCGGACGGGTTCCGGCTGGACCCGGCGGCCGTCCCGGAGGACGCCGACCTGGTGGTGATCGGCAATCCGACCAACCCGACGTCGGTGCTGCACCCGGCGGACGCGATCGCCGGGCTCGCCCGTCCCGGGCGGACGCTGGTCGTGGACGAGGCGTTCCTGGACGCGGTGCCGGGCGAGCGGGAGGCACTGGCCGGGCGGACGGACGTCCCCGGGCTGGTGGTCCTGCGCAGCCTCACCAAGACGTGGGGGCTGGCGGGGCTGCGCATCGGCTACGTCCTGGCGGCCCCCGAGACGGTCGCCGACCTGGAACGCGCCCAGCCGCTGTGGCCCGTGTCCACGCCCGCGCTGGCGGCGGCCGAGGCGTGCGTGGCGCCGCGGGCGCTGGCGGAGGCCGCCCACGCGGCCCACCGCACCGCCGCGGACCGGGACCACCTGATCGCCGGGCTGGCCGGCTTCACCGAGGCGGGTCTGCGGGTCGTGGCGCCCGCCGAGGGGCCCTTCGTCCTCCTGCGCCTGCCGCACGCCGCCGCCGTACGCCACCGGCTGCGCGGCCTCGGGTACGCGGTGCGGCGCGGGGACACCTTCCCCGGTCTGGGCGAGGAGTGGCTGCGGCTCGCGGTACGGGACCGGGCGACGACGGACGGCTTCCTGCGGGCGCTGGGGCGGGCGGTCACCAAGGCCCCGTGAGGGCCCGGGGCGCCTTCCGGGCCCTCCCTCTCCCGGCGGCGCTCCCGGACCCTCACTCCCCCGGCGGTGCTTCCCGGACCCTCGCTCCCCCCGGCGGGACCCCCCACGGAGCGGGGCCGCGGCGTCCGTCAGCCGCGCCCGCGCGAGCGCCGGGTCAGGAGCAGGGCGCCGCCGCCCGCCAGGACCAGCGCGGCGGCGCCCGCGGCGATGTACGGGGTCGCCGAGCTGCCGCCGGTCTCGGCCAGGTCGGCTTCGGCGCCGGCGCCCTGGGGTCGGACGTCGGCGGCAGGTTCGGCCTCCGGCTCGGCGGCGGGCTCCTCGGCCTTCGCCGGGGGCTGTGCGGCCTCGGACTCCGGGGCGGCCGGGGACTCGCAGGTCGCCTCGGCCAGGGTCAGGGTGCCGTCGACCTCGGCGACGTTCAGGTCGAGCGGGTTGACGGACACCTTGAGTTCGAGCGCGGTGGCGGCGGCCGTCCGCGAGGTGGTCTGTGTCCTGGAGAGGTCGAGCCGCACCTCGCCGACGCCGGGCACCTTCACCTCCGTCGGCCCGCCGGTGGTCAGCGTGACCTTCTTGCCGAGGACGGTCACCGCGCCGAGCAGGTTGGCGTCAGCCACCGGTGCCTTCCCGGCCTCGCAGGTCGCCGTGGAGGTGACCTTCTCGACCTCGATCAGGGACAGCAGGGGCAGGCCGGGCACGTGCACCCGGGCGCGGGCCAGCTCGGTGCGGCCCTCGCTCTTCGCCGCGGTCGCCGTCGCGGTCGCCCGCGCCACGTCGGCGCGCAGCACGCTGAAGGGCTTGCCGCCGTCGACGCCGTCGAGGCGGGCGGTCAGCGCGGCCTTCTCGGCGCTCCCGGGGGCCCGCACCTCGTTGAGGGTGACCGTGAGCGGGACGTTCACGGTCTTGTCGAGCAGCGAGACGTCGAGTCCGGTGCGCAGGACGGTGGCGCTCGCGCGGCCGTGGTCGCCGGTCGCCTGTGCGGTGTCCGCGCCGGCCAGCGCCGCGGGACCCGCGGCGAGGGCGGTGGCCGCCGCGACGGTGACGAGGCGGCGTGCGGGCATGCGGAAGGTGTTGCCGTTCAAGGTGGTGGGACCCCCAGTGAGACATGCGTGCGGGACACGCATGAGCGACATGCTTGGGACCCGGAAAGAATGTCCCCGCGCACACCGAACCGTCAGCGATAGCGGGGCACTTCACCCCTTCGTGGGGTTTCCGCCCGCCTTTTCGATTCTCCTGGCACGGCTGTTCCCCACCGTCACCCCGGTCGGCTACCCGACGACCCGCCCGTTCAGCACCACCCGGCGCGGAGCGCCGAGCACGCGCACGTCCGCGCGCGGGTCCTCGTCGAACACCACGAGGTCGGCCGGCGCGCCCTCGTCCAGGCCGGGGCGCCCCAGCCACCGCCGGGCCGCCCAGGTCGTCGCGGCCAGCGCCTCGACGGGCGGAATGCCCGCGGTCACCAGCTCCCCGACCTCCGCGGCGGCCAGGCCGTGCGCCAGCGAACCTCCCGCGTCGGTGCCGACGAAGACCGGAACACCGGCGTCGTAGGCGCTGCGCACGGTGTCGTAGCGGCGTTCGTGGAGCCGTCGCATATGGGCCGACCAGCGGGGGAACTTGGACTCGCCGCCGTCGGCGAGGGCCGGGAAGGTGGCGATGTTGACGAGGGTGGGCACGATGGCGACGCCCCGCTCGGCGAAGAGCGGGATGGTGTCGTCGGTCAGGCCCGTGGCGTGCTCGACGCAGTCGATCCCGGCCTCGACCAGATCGCGCAGGGAGTCCTCGGCGAAGCAGTGCGCGGTGACGCGGGCACCCAGGCGGTGGGCCTCGGCGATGGCGGCCTCGACGGCGCCGCGCGGCCAGCAGGCCGACAGGTCGCCGAGGTCGCGGTCGATCCAGTCGCCGACCAGCTTCACCCAGCCGTCGCCGCGCCGGGCCTCCTGGGCGACGTAGGCGACGAGGTCGTCGGGCTCGACCTCCCAGGCGTAGTTGCGGATGTAGCGGCGGGTGCGGGCGATGTGCCGGCCGGCCCGGATGATCTTCGGGAGGTCGTCGCGGTCGTCGATCCAGCGGGTGTCGGAGGGCGACCCCGCGTCGCGGATGAGGAGGGTGCCGGCCTCCCGGTCGGTCAGCGCCTGCTTCTCGGCGACGTCCTCGGGGACGGCCCCGTGCTGGTCCAGGCCGACGTGGCAGTGGGCGTCGACCAGGCCGGGCACGGCCCAGCCCCGGACGGTGCGGACGTCGCCGGCACCGGCGGGGCGGTCGTACGAGATCCGGCCGTCGATCACCCACAGCTCGTCGCGGACCTCCTCCGGCCCCACGAGCACCCGACCCTTCACGTGCAGCACCGTGTGATCGCTCATGCCCAGCACCCTAGGCCCTGTCGTCACACTCCCGTCGTCCGCCCGGAGGGCGGGCCTCGCGGCGTCAGGTGCGTGCTCTCGGCGCGC
>MUMD01000210.1 GCA_002155895.1 Streptomyces rochei | reverse complement strand
CACCCGGTGACCGCGACGGGAGCCGTCCCCGCCCCGGGCCGGCTCCCGTCCCCGCAACGCTCGTGCCCCGCCCGCATCTCTAGGGAAAACCCGGACCGCTCGGCAAGAGCCTTGAGCCGATCCCCGCACGACGGCGACGCTCGACATCCCGGGAGTGATGGTGCCCGTCCACGCACACGACTACGCGACCGATCCACCCGGTGCCACCGGCCGGTCTCTGGACGGGCTGACCCTGCCGGAGGTGTTCGCCGCCGCGGTGCGCCGCGGCGGCGACGCGACGGCCCTGCTCGACGGCGAGCGCGCCCGGACCTGGAACGCCTGGCGGACCGAGGTGGACGCGCTGGCGCGCGGTCTTCAGGAGGCGGGGATCGCCCCCGGTGACGTGGTGGCCCTGCACCTGCCCAACAGCTGGGAGTACCTGACGCTGCACCTGGCGGCCGCCGAGGTCGGGGCCGTCACCATGCCCGTGCACCAGGGCAACGCCGCCGCCGACGTACGGGCCCTGCTGGAACGCGTCGGCCCGGCCGCCCTCGTCCTGCCGCCGCGCACACAGGAGGACGGCGGGCCGCTGGCGGCGGCGACGCTGCGCGAGGCGCTGCCCGCACTGCGCGCCGTGCTGGTCACCGGGGACACGGCCGCCCCCGGCACGCGGACCGTGACCGGGTTGCTGGAGCGGTACTCCGGACAGCGGCCCCACCCCGTCGAGGTGCGTCCCGAGTCGCCGTTCCTGCTGCTGCCGTCCTCCGGCACCACCTCCGCACGGCCCAAGATCTGTGTGCACTCCCACGACGGGCTGCTCACCAACTCCCGTGCCGCGACGGAGGATTCGGCCGGCGCCTACGCCGGTACGGTGCTGACCGCGTGCCCGCTGACCCACTGCTTCGGCCTGCAGTCGGCGTACTCGGCGCTGTTCCGCGCGGGCCGCCAGGTACTCCTCGGCACCTGGGACGTCGACCGGTTCTTCGAGCTGGCCCGGCGGGAGCACCCGACCGTGGTGGTCGCGGTGCCCGCCCAACTGCACGACATGGTCTCCCGGGCGGAGGGCTCCGCCGACGGCGCGGGTTTCCGTCCCGACCGGGTCCTCACCGCGGGGGCCGCCCTGCCCCCGGCGCTGGTGCGCTCGGTGCGCGAGGCCCTGGACACGGCTCTGGTGGTGGTCTGGGGCATGTCGGAGGCCGGCAACGGCACCAGCAGCCTGGCCGGGGACCCGCCGGAGGTGGCCTCGCGCAGCGTGGGCCGCCCCACCCGGGACGCCGAGATGCGCGTCCTGGACGAGGACGGCCGCCCGTGCCCGCCCGGTGAGCCCGGCGAACTGCACTACCGCAGTCCCAGCATGTTCCGCGGCTACCTCGGCGAGCCGGAGCTGACCGGGCGGGTGGTGTCGCGGGACGGCTGGCTGCGCACCGGCGACCTGGCCTCGATCGGCGAGGACGGGCTGGTCGTCTTCCACGGCCGGTCCGCCGAACTGATCAACGTGGGCGGCCGGAAGTTCAACGCCGTGGAGGTCCAGGCGCTCCTCGCCGACCTGCCCGGCATCGGCCCGCTCGCCGTCGTCGCCAAGCCGGACCCGCGGCTGGGCGAGTACCCGGTACTCGTGGTCACCGAGCGCCCGGCGGAGGACGGGGTCCCGGGCACCGCCGGTGCCTCGGGCGGTGCGCCGGGCCGTCCGCGCGGCACCGTCGGGCTGGACGAGGTCACGGCGTTCCTGCGCGGGCTGGGCCTCGCGGAGTACAAGATGCCGCTGGAGCTGGTGGTGCTGCCCGAACTGCCCCGCACTCCCGCCGGGAAGATCAACCGGCTGGCGCTCGAACGGCTCCTCGCCGAGGACGCCGCGCGTCCCGCGCCGCTCCCGGACGACGTGGTCCGCCCCGACCTGCGTACCGCACTCGACCTGGTCATCGCGGCGGTCGCCGAGGTGACCGCCGCGTCCGGCGAGGGCGGCGAAGGTGGCACGACGCCGGCGCCCATCGGTCCGGACACCACGTTCCGTGCCCATGGGCTGGATTCGGTCGCCTCGGTGCGGCTGCGCAACGTGCTGGCCGAGGCCACCGGTCTGCCGCTGCCCGCGGGCCTCGCCTTCGACTTCCCCACCCCCGCCGCCCTGGCCCGCGAACTCGCCGGACCGGGCCGGCCCGGCGAGGTGGTCGATGTGACGGCACCGGCCCGAACGGCTGCCGGTGACGGCGAACCGGTCGCGATCGTCTCCATGGCCTGCCGCCTGCCCGGCGGCGCGAACTCCCCCGAGGCCCTGTGGGAGGTGCTGCGCGAGGGCACCGACGCCGTGTCCGCCTTCCCCGAGGACCGGGGCTGGGACCTGGACGCCCTCTTCGGCGACGATCCCGACGCCCCCGGCACCTCCGTGCCCCGCGAGGGCGGCTTCCTGCGCGACGCGGCCCACTTCGACGCCGGGTTCTTCCAGATGTCCGCGCGGGAGGCCCTCGCCACCGACCCGCAGCAGCGGCTGATGCTGGAGACCGCCTGGGAGGCCGTGGAGCGCGCCCGGATCGACGCCGCGACGCTGCGCGGCAGCCGCACCGGCGTGTTCACCGGCGCGATGTACCACGACTACGCCGCGGGCGCGGCCGACGCGGCCGGGGACCTGGAGGGCCTGCTGCCGGTGGGCACCG
Organism: Streptomyces rochei; assembly: GCA_002155895.1. Taxonomy (GTDB): domain Bacteria; phylum Actinomycetota; class Actinomycetes; order Streptomycetales; family Streptomycetaceae; genus Streptomyces; species Streptomyces rochei. Next base: position 11,844 of record MUMD01000210.1, on the reverse strand, counting down.
CGGGCGGCGCGCTGTCCGGTCGTATCGCCTATGCCCTCGGTCTGAACGGCCCGGCGCTGACGGTGGACACGGCCTGCTCGTCCTCCTTGGTCGCCCTGCACCTGGCGTGCCGTTCCCTGCGGGCCGGGGAGTCGGATCTGGCGCTGGCCGGCGGGGTCGCCGTGATGGCGACCCCGGCCGCCTTCACCGGGTTCTCCCGGCTGCGGGGTCTCTCGCCGGACGGCCGCTGCAAGTCCTTCGGTGAGGGCGCGGACGGCGCCGCCTGGTCCGAGGGCGCGGGCCTGCTGCTGCTCGAGCGGCTGTCCGACGCCCGCCGCAACGGCCATCCCGTCCTCGCCGTGATCCAGGGTTCCGCCGTCAACCAGGACGGCGCGAGCAACGGCCTCACCGCGCCCAACGGCCCCGCCCAGCGCCAGGTCGTCCGTCAGGCCCTGGCCGACGCCGGGGTGAGCGCCGGCGAGGTGGACGCCGTCGAAGGACACGGCACCGGCACCGCCCTGGGCGACCCCATCGAGGCGGAGGCCCTGCTGGACACCTACGGGCAGGACAGGCCGCCGGGACGGCCGCTGTGGCTGGGCTCCGTCAAGTCGAACCTCGGGCACACCCAGGCCGCCGCGGGCGCCGCCGCCGTGATCAAAATGGTGCTGGCCCTGCGGCACGGCCTGCTCCCGCGCACCCTGCACGCGGACACCCCGACCACGCGGGTGGACTGGGAACGGGGCGCCGTACGCCTGCTGTCCGAGGCCCGGCACTGGCCCCGCGAGGACGGCAGGCAGCGGCGCGCCGGGATCTCCTCCTTCGGCATCAGCGGGACCAACGCCCACCTGATCCTGGCCGAGGCGCCGGATCCGGCCCAGGACCCGGACCCGGCGCCCGCGCGGGAGCCGGGCGACGCCACGTCCCCCGAGGGCTCCGCTCACCCGGCCGCCACCGTGCCGTGGCTGGTGTCGGCGAAGGACGGCGACGCGCTGCGCGGACAGGCCCGGCGGCTGGCCGCCCACGCCGCCGCGCACCCCGAGCTGTCCGGCCGGGACATCGCCTACTCCCTGCTCACCACCCGTACGCTGCACCCGCGCGCGGCCGTGCTGACCGGCGACGACCGGGACGGACTACGGGCCGCAGCGGAGGCGTTCGCCCGCGGGGAGACCCCCGGGAGCGCCGTCCGCACCCTGCCGGGCGCCACGGCGGAGACGGCGTTCGTCTTCACCGGGCAGGGCAGCCAGCGCCCGGGAATGGGGCGCGGGCTCGCCGCCGTCTTCCCCGCCTTCGACGCGGCCCTGCGCGAGGTGTGCGCCCTCCTCGATCCGCTGCTGGAACGGCCGTTGACCGAGGTCATGTGGGCCCCGCCGGGCAGCGAGGAGGCGGCGTCGCTCGACGGAACCGGCTACGCCCAGCCCGCGCTGTTCGCCTTCGAGGTGGCCCTGTACCGGCTCCTCGAGTCCTGGGGGACCGTCCCCGACCGGCTGGTGGGGCACTCGGTGGGCGAGATCGCCGCGGCGCACGTGGCGGGCGTGCTCTCGCTCCGGGACGCCTGCGCCCTGGTCGCGGCGCGCGGCCGGCTGATGCGGGCGCTGCCGCCGGGCGGCACCATGGTCGCGGTGGGCTGCTCCGAGGCGGAGGTCCTGCCCCTGCTCGCGGACCGCACCCACGAGGTCGCCGTCGCCGCCGTCAACGGGCCCCGCTCCGTGGTCCTGTCCGGCGCGCGGGAGCCCCTGTCGGAGCTGACCGCCGAACTCTCCGCCGCCGGGCACCGGACGCGGCCCCTCGCGGTCAGCCACGCCTTCCACTCACCGCTGATGGAACCGATGCTCGCCGCCTTCCGCGAGACGGTCGCCGGCCTGTCCTTCCAGGCGCCCACCGTGCCCCTCGTCTCCTGCGTCACCGGCCGTCCGCTCACCGCTCGGCAGGCCCGCGACCCGGAGCACTGGGTACGCCACGTCCGGGACACGGTGCGGTTCGCCGACGCGATCGACCGGCTGGCCGAGGAACGCACCACCGTCTACGTCGAGTTGGGCCCGGAGGCGGCCCTCGCCCCGATGGTCCAGGAGTGCCTGGGCGAGGGGGAGCCGACCGCCGCGCCCGTGGTGGTGCCGGCGCTGCGCGGCGGGGACGGCGAGGAGGAGGCGAGTGCCCTTCTCACCACCGCCGTACGCCTGCACGCGGCGGGACTCCCGGTGGACTGGCGGGCGGCCCTGCCGGGAGCGCGCGCGGTGGATCTGCCCACCTATGCCTTCCAGCACGAGGCGTACTGGCTGGCCTCGGTGCCCTCCGCGGCGGTGGCCGTGGGGCCGCCGGCGGCGACCGCCACGGCCGACGACCCCCGGGCCGAGCTGGCGGAGCGGCTGGCCGTCCTGTCCGAGGAGGAGGCCGAGGCGCTGGTCGTCGATCTGGTGCGGGGCGAGCTGGCGGCCGTGGTGGGCGGTGAACTCCCCGCCGACGCCGGGGCGGACACCGTGTTCACCGACCTCGGCGTCACCTCCGTGACCGCCGTGGAGCTGCGCAACCGCCTGACCGCCGCGACCGGCGTGCGGCTGCCTCCGACCCTGGTCTTCGACCACCCCTCCCCCGCCGCCGTGGCCCGTCTCGTGCGCGACGGGCTCCGGCCCTCCGGTCCTCGGCGCCCTCGGGACGCGGCCTCCCTCGTGGACGAGCTGGAGGAACTGCTCGTCTCCGGCGCGGCCCTCGACGCCGGTACGGGCGCCCGGCTGCGGGCCCTGGCCGGCCGCTGGGCCCCCGCCCGGAACGGAACGCCGGCCCGCGCCGCCGGCCCGCTGGACCTGGACTCCGCGTCCGACGAGGAACTGTTCCGCCTCATGGACGGCGCCGGCCTCCCCGGGGACACCGCGGACGGCACGAGCGGGTCGTCCGACGCCGCTGCCGGCGGTGTCCGGTGACCGTTCCCACCCGGTCCCGCGCCCTGCCCACCGTACGTTCGGACGCACGCAGGTGCACGCGCACCGGCACGCCCTCTGCCCGAACCGGTCGCGGGCGTGCCCGTTCGGGCACGGCGCACGGGCCGTCGACCACCGCAGACGCACGGGCCGGGGACCGTCCGTGCCCGTGGCGAGGTCCGGTGCCGTCCGCCGCCCGGGCCCCGGACGCGTGCCCGGCCGGCCACCGGCCGACCGGTCGACCTGCGCGGAGCGTCCTCCGCCTTCCACCGGCCGCCCCGCACCCGGCGCGGCCCCACCAGCGGGAGCACCTTTCATGAACCGGACCGTCACGCCCGTCGCCGCCCCGTCAGGACCGGCCGGTGGGACCGGTGACCTGATGATCGAGGCCGACGGCGTCAGCAAGTCCTTCGGCCCGGTCCAGGCCCTGCACTCGGTGAGTGTAAGCGCGCCCCGGGGGACGGTCCTGGGGCTGCTCGGTCACAACGGCGCCGGGAAGACCACCCTGGTCAACATCCTCACGACGGCGCTGCCGCTCACCTCGGGGCGGGCCGCGGTCGCCGGCTACGACGTGGCCCGCGAGCCCGTCGAGATCCGTCGGCGGATCGGGCTCACCGGGCAGTTCGCCTCCGTGGACGGGCAACTCGGCGGACGCGACAACCTCGTCCTGATCGCCCGGCTTCTGGGCGCCGGACGGCGGGCGGCCCGGGCGCGCGCCGACGAACTCCTGGAGCTGTTCCAGCTGACCGAGGTCGCCGACCGGCGTGCGAGCGGCTACTCCGGCGGGCTGCGACGCCGCCTCGACCTGGCCGTGTCCCTGGTCGGCGCGCCCGCGGTGCTCTTCCTCGACGAACCGACCACCGGCCTGGACCCGTCCAGCCGGCTCAACCTGTGGGAGATCGTCGAGGGCCTCGTCGAGCAGGGCACCACGGTGCTGCTGACCACCCAGTACCTGGAGGAGGCCGACCGGCTGGCCGACTCCATAGCGGTGCTGTCCGCTGGCCGGGTCGTCGCCGCCGGGACCGCCGCGGAGCTGAAGGCGACCGTCGGCCGCCGCACGGTCACCCTGGCCCTCGAGACCGGCGAGGACCGGAACGCGGCGGGCGCGGCACTGCGCGGCGCGGGGTTCGCCCCGGTGGTCGGCGAGGAGGACCCCCGCGCCGTCGTCGTCCCGATCGACGCCACCCGGGAGATCGCCGAGGTCGTCCGGGCCCTGGACCAGGTGGGCGTCGAGGCCACCGAACTCACCTTCGGCGAGCCCACCCTGGACGACGTGTACCTGGCACTCGCCGATCAGGCCGCGTCCCGCACACCTGCGTGAGACCCCCGGCCCCGGCGCCGTGCACCGTCACCGAAACACCGCGACACCCGGCGGGCGGAACCGCCGCCCGACGTCTCCTGTGGAGGACCCCGTGACCACTCAGCTGCCCCCGGCCCCCCGTCCGGCCGCGCCCCGGACCCCGGCCGGCACGGCGCCCGTGTTCGGGGGGACCTCGCTCCCCGCCCAGATACGGATCCTGACCGGGCGGTCGCTGCGGGCCATGGTGACCGACCCCGGCATCGTCCTCTTCGGCCTGATCCAACCGGTGGTCATCCTGTTCGTCCTGACCCAGGTGTTCAGCAAGATGGGCATGCCGCCGCACTTCCCGGAGGGTGTCAGCTACCTCGACTACGTGCTGCCGGCGATCCTCGTGGACAACGCCGCCCAGTCCGCGATGCAGTCCGGTGTGGGTCTGGTCGAGGACCAGAAGAACGGCATGGTCGCCCGACTGCGGTCGCTGCCTGTCCATCCGGGCGCCCTGCCGGCCGCGCGCAGCCTGGTCGGGCTGGTGCGCGCCACCGTGCAGGTGCTGATCATCATGGTGCTGGCGATCACCGTGCTGGGCTACTCCCCCAACGGCGGCGCGGCCGAGCTGGCGCTCTCCGCCGGCCTGACGGTCTTCATCAGCTTCTCGCTGGGCTGGGCGTTCATCGCGGCGGGTGCGTGGCTGCGGCGGGCCGAGCCGCTCCAGAACCTCGCCCTGATCGTGATCTTCCCGCTGATGTTCGCCTCCAGTGCCTACGTCCCCGTCGCCGACCTGCCCGACTGGCTGGCCGCGGTGGCCTCGGTCAACCCGCTGACGTACGCCATCGACGCCAGCCGCGCGCTCGCGCTCGACGTGCCGGGCCTGGACCACGCGATCCCGTCCGTGCTGATCAGCGCGGTGATCGCCGTGCTCGGTATGGTCGCCGCCCTGCGCGGCTTCCGTCGGCCCCTCTGACTCCCGCACGAACCCCCCGGAGTGCGGGCAAGGCGAAGGCCCGCGGACGCACACCCCCGCGTCCGCGGGCCTTTGCCTTGCCCTCGCCGGTCCTCGGGCCCTTCCCGCCGTAGGGGTGTTCGCCTCGATACGCCGTGCCCGTGCGGCCGTCCGCCACTCTCCTGCCCGCCTGCCCGCCTCGGGCACGCGACTCGCCCGAACGGGCACGGCACGCCCGCCGGCGCGTGAGGCCGCCGGCTCCCACCAGGCCCGTCGCGCCGGTCGCGCCGTACACCCGCCCGGGAAACGGTCCCCGCTGAGGCGGGAAGCGGGCAGCTCGGGGCTCCACCCACCGATGGGAAGCGGGCAGCTCGGGGGCGCCACCCACCGATGGGAGCCGGGGACTCGGGGACGCCACAGACACTGATAGGAACCAGGGGCTCGGGGTCACCACACAGCGACAGGAACCGGCGGGAGCACCGGCGCACAGACGTCGTGGACGCGACGGGGCCCGGTGCCGGTGGCACCGGGCCCCGTCGGTCGGCGGGCGGGTGTCCCTCCGAGCTTCGGGCCGCGCGGCGGGCCCGAAGCTCGGAGGGGGTCAGGAGAGCCCGAGTTCGTTGTCGAGCATGTCGAACATGTCCTCGTCGGAGGCGGAGTCGAAGTCGAAGGACTCGTCCCCGGCCTTCTCCCCCGGCGCCGTGCCCGCCTCGGTCCGCAGCGACTGCCACTTGCTGCGGAGCACCTCCAGCCGGCCGGCCACCTGGTCGAAGAGGGCGCCGAGCTCCTCGCTGCCGGCCTCGATGCCGGAGAGGCTGCGCTCCAGCTTGTCCAGTTCCGCCAGCACCGACTCGGGGCCGTCCGCCGCGGCGGGGGCGACCTTGGCGTACAGGTGGGCGACGAGTTCGCTGGGCGTCGGGTAGTCGAACAGCAGCGTGGCCGGCAGCCGGACACCGGTGAGGGCGCCGAGCCGGTTGCGCAGCTCCACCGAGGTCAGCGAGTCGAAGCCGAGGTCCTGGAAGGCGCGGGTCGGTTCGACGTCGGCCAGACCCGCGTGGCCCAGAACGGTCGCGATCTGACCGCGCACCAGGTCGAGGAGGACTTCCTGGCCCTCGGCCGGGGTGAGGCCGGTGAGCCGCCGGGTGAGGTCGGCGGGCGCGGCGGCGCTCCCCGCGGTGGCGGTCCGGCGGGCCGGGGTCCGGATCAGCGACCGGAACAGCGGCGGCACTTCGCCCAGGGAGCGCAGGGCACCCAGGTCCAGTCGCACCGGGAGGACCGCCGGGGCGGACCCCGCGGGTCCGGTGACCGTGTCGAACAGGGCCAGGCCCTGCTCGGGGGTCATCGGAGGCATGCCCGCCCGCGTCATGCGCGCGATGTCCGCCTCGGTCAGCTCGCCGGTCATGCCGCTGCCCCGGGTCCAGGGGCCCCAGGCCATCGACACCGCGGGAAGTCCGCGGTCCCGGCGGTGGCGGGCCAGCGCGTCGAGGAAGGCGTTGCCCGCCGCGTAGTTGGCCTGTCCCGCGCTGCCGAGGGTGCCGGCCACCGAGGAGAACAGCACGAACGCGTCGAGTTCCAGCTCCGCTGTGGCCTGGTGCAGGTGCCAGGCGGCGTCCGCCTTGGGCCGCAGTACGGAGGTGAGCCTCTCCGGGGTGAGCGAGTCGACGACTCCGTCGTCCAGGACGCCGGCCGCGTGGACCACCGCGCGCAGCGGGCGGTCGGCGGGAATGTCCGCCAGCAGTGCGTCCACGGCCGTCCGGTCGGCCACGTCGCAGGCCACGACGGTGACCCGGGCCCCCGCCTCCTCCAGGGCGGCGGTGAGCTGCCCGGCGCCTTCGGCGGCCGGGCCGCGCCGGCTGACCAGGAGCAGGTCGCGGACGCCGTGCGCGGTGACCAGGTGGCGGGCGACGGCGGCGCCCAGACCGCCGGTGCCGCCGGTGACGAGGACGGTGCCCTCGGGGTCCCAGCCGGCCGGCGCGCCCGTGGCGGGCGCGTCCGTGACGGGTGCCTCCGTGGGCGCAGGCGTGCCCGGCACCGGCGTCCGCACCAGGCGGGGTGCCAGCAGCCGGCCCGCGCGCAGCGCGAGTTGGGGTTCGTCGGAACGTGCGGCAGCCCGCAGTGCCGGCGTGCCGTCGGGCGCTGCCGCCGGGTCCGTCGCTCCGGCCGGGCCGGTGGCGGCGGGCTCCAGGTCGAGCAGGGCGAACCGGCCCGGGTGTTCCGCCTGGGCGGCGCGTACGAGTCCCCACACCGCGGCGGCGGCCGGGTCGGCGCCGTCGGTGGCGCCCCGGGTCACGACGACCAGGCGGGAGGCGGCGAACCGTTCCTCGGCGAGCCAGTCGCGGACCGTGGCGAGGACCCTGACGGTCGCCGTGCGGGCGGCCTCCGCCGCGTCGTCGGCCACGCTCCGGCCGACCGTGCCGGGCTCCGTCTCGGGGGCGGTACCGACCGGCAGCCAGACCACCGGCGGCACACCGTCGCCGCCCGGGGAGTCCGTGGTGGCACCGGCGCGGTCACCCAGGTCGGTGAGGCCGGGCACCCGCTCGATATCGGCGGTCCCGAGCAGAGCGGCGTCGGGGCCGACCACGGTGAGCGGACCGGACCTCGCGTCGGTGTGCGCGGCGGCGTCACCGGCGTCCGCGACGGCCACCCAGTCCAGGGCGAACAGGGAGTCGCGGTCCGCGCCGCCCGTACCGCCGAACTGTCCGGCGGCGACCGGACGGGTCACCAGGGAGGCGACCGCGGCCACCGGGGCGCCCGTGGTGTCGGCGACGGCGATCGCGAGGGTGCCGTCGTCGGCGCGGGACAGCCGCAGGCGTACGGCGGAGGCGCCCACCGCGTGTACGGACACCCCGTTCCAGGAGAACGGGACCCGGCCGGGGCCCGTGTCCTCCGTCGTCGTGGCGTCCATGTCCCCGCCGGCCAGGGCGACGGCGTGCAGTCCGGCGTCGAACAGGGCCGGATGCAGGGTGAACGCACCGCCGTCGGCGCTCTCCGGCAGGGCTGCCTCGGCGAAGACCTCGCCGTCCCTGCTCCAGGCGGCCCGCAGGCCCTGGAACACCGGCCCGTAGACGAACCCGGTGTCCTCGAAGCGCTCGTAGAGGCCGGTGACGTCGAGCGGCTCGGCCTTCTCCGGCGGCCACACCGTGGCGTCGAAGTCGGTGGCGGGGGTGTCCGCGGCGCCGGACGCCAGGGTGCCGTCGGCGTGCGAGGTCCAGGGCGCTCCGGGGTCGTCCGCGGGCCGCGAGTGGATACGGACGGTGCGCCGTCCCGACTCGTCGGGGGCGCCGACGCCGACCTGCACCTGGACCGTGCCCCGTTCGGGCAGGACCAGCGGCGCGGCCAGCGTCAGTTCCTCCACGCGGTCGCAGCCGAGGACGGTGCCCGCGTGGACCGCGAGTTCGAGGAGGGCGGTGCCGGGCACCAGGACGGCGCCCATGACGCGGTGGTCGGCGAGCCAGCCGTGGGTGCCCTGGGAGAGCCGTCCGGTGAACAGGTGGCCGTCGGTGCCCGCGAGTTCCACCGCGCCGCCGAGCAGCGGGTGATCGGCGGGCGCGAGCCCCGCTGCTTCCGCCCCCGCTCCCCTCGCCATCATCTCCGCGGGCCAGAAGCGGCGCCGCTGGAAGGCGTAGGTGGGCAGATCGGCACGGCGGGCGCCGAGTCCGGCGAAGAACGCCACCCAGTCGACGCGGACACCGTGGCCGTGGAGCCGGGCGAGCGCCTCCACCAGGGCGTCCTCACTGGGCACGGCGCGACGCTGGGCGGCGACCGTGACGGCCTCCTCGGGGAGCGACTCGCGGGCCATGGCCGCCGCGACGCCGTCCGGGCCGAGTTCCAGGAAGCGGGTCACGCCGGCCTCGTGCAGGGCACGGACGCCGTCCGAGAAGCGGACGGCCTCGCGGACGTGCCGTGTCCAGTACTCGGCGGTGCACAACTCGTCGGCGTCGGCGACGGCCCCGGTCAGGTTGGAGACGACCGGCACCGCGGGCCGTTGCGGGGAGAGGCCGGCGACGACCGCGCGGAACTCCTCCAGCATCGGCTCCATCAGCGGCGAGTGGAAGGCGTGCGACACGCGCAGTGCGGTCGTGCGCCGTCCCCGGTCCCGCAGGACGGCGGCGACGCTCTCCACGTCCCGCGCCGTACCGGACACCACCACGGACGCCGGACCGTTGACCGCCGCGACGGAGACGCCGTCGGTGAGGAGCGGCAGCACCTCCTCCTCGGTGGCCTGTACGGCGACCATGGCGCCGCCCTCCGGCAGGGCCTGCATCAGCCGGCCGCGCGCGGCGACCAGGGCACAGGCGTCCGCGAGCGAGAACACCCCGGCGACGTGCGCCGCGACGACCTCACCGACGGAGTGGCCGGCCACGAAGTCGGGGGTGACGCCCCACGACGCGGTCAGCCGGTACAGGGCCACCCCGAGGGCGAACAGCGCGGCCTGGGCGTACGCGGTGGCGTGGAGCGCGGTCTCGTCGTCGCCCCACATCACCTCGCGCAGCGGACGTTCCAGGTGCTCGTCCAGTGCGGCGCAGACCGCGTCGAACGCCTCGGCGAAAGCGGGGAACCGCTCGTACAGGTCGCGGCCCATACCGAGCCGCTGGGAACCCTGCCCGGGGAAGAGCAGGGCGAGCAGCCCTTCGCCCGCCGTCGTAGCGGGCTCCTCGCCCCGCGCGACGGCGCCGAGTGCGGCGATCAGGCCCTCCCGGTCGGCGCCGGTGACGGCCACGCGGTGTTCGAAGGCGGTGCGGGTGGTCGCCAGGGAGTAAGCGACGTCCACCGGGCGCGGCACCCCGGCCCCGCTGCCGGAGCCCGCCGGGCCGTGCGCCGCGAGGTGGTGGAGCAGTCGCTGCGCCTGGGCGCGCAGGGCGTCCCGGGAGCGGGCGGACAGCAGCCACGGCACGACGGGAGCCGTGGGCACGCCGGAACCCGTGCCTTCGGTGCGGGGGGCACCGGGTGCGGCTCCGGCCGGGACGGCGGGCGCCTGCTCGATGATGACGTGCGCGTTGGTGCCGCTGATGCCGAAGGAGGAGATGCCGGCACGGCGCGTGCGGTCACCGCCCGTCCACTCCCGCGGCTCGGTGAGCAGCTCCACCGACCCGGCGGTCCAGTCGACCTGGTCGCTCGGCTCGTCCACGTTGAGCGTGGCGGGCAACAGCCCGTTGCGCAGCGCCATCACCATCTTGATGACACCGGCGACACCGGCGGCGGCCTGGGTGTGGCCGATGTTCGACTTGACCGAGCCGAGCAGCAGCGGCCGGTCCTCGGGCCGGTCCTGGCCGTACGTGGCGAGCAGCGCCTGGGCCTCGATCGGGTCGCCGAGCGTGGTCCCGGTGCCGTGGGCCTCGACCGCGTCCACCTGGTCGGCGGCGAGCCGGGCGTTGGCGAGGGCCTGCCGGATGACCCGGCGCTGGGAAGGGCCGTTGGGGGCGGTGAGCCCGTTGCTCGCGCCGTCCTGGTTGACGGCCGAACCGCGGACCACGGCCAGCACCTCGTGGCCGTTGCGGACGGCGTCGGAGAGGCGCTCGACCACGAGGAAGCCCGCGCCTTCGGAGAAGCCGGTGCCGTCGGCCGCGGCGGCGAACGACTTGCAACGGCCGTCGGGCGCCAGTCCGCCCTGGCGGCCGAACTCGGCGAACACGGCGGGCGTCGACAGCACGGTGACGCCGCCGGTGACGGCGAGCGAGCACTCACCCTGCCGCAGTGCCTGCACCGCCAGGTGCAGCGCGACGAGGGAGGAGGAGCAGGCGGTGTCGACGGAGACCGCCGGGCCCTCCAGGCCGAGCTTGTAGGCGACCCGGCCGGTGACGACGCTGCCGTTGCCGTCGCTGCCCGGGTAGTCGTGGTACATCACACCGGCGAAGACACCGGTGCTGCTCCCCTTGAGCGAGGACGGATCGATCCCGGCCCGCTCCAGGGCCTCCCACGACATCTCCAGGGCCAGGCGCTGCTGCGGGTCCATGCCGAGGGCCTCGCGGGGCGAGATGCCGAAGAACCCGGGGTCGAAGTCGGCCGCTCCCTCGAGGAAGCCGCCCTCCCTGGCGTACAGGCCGTCGGGGTGCCTGCCCTCGGGGTCCCGCAGGATCGACAGGTCCCATCCGCGGTCCTGCGGGAAGGGGACGATCGCGTCCTCGCCGGAGGTGACGAGGCGCCACAGGTCCTCGGGGGAGGTGACTCCGCCCGGGTAGCGGCAGGCCATGCCGACGATGGCGATGGGCTCGTGCCGGGCCGCGGCCAGCCTGCGGTTGTCCCGGCGCAGCCGGGCGGTCTCCGCCCGGGCGGCGCGCAGGGCGCCGGTGTCGCCGTCGTCGCCGGTGAGGACGGTACCGGTCGAGCCGGTGGCTCCCGTGTCGTCGAGGCCGGCCCGGGGCGCGTCGCCGTCAGCGGGGTCGGCGTCGCTGCCGGTCTCACGCTCGTGCTCGCCGGTTCCGTCGGTCTCGACGGTTCCGCCGTCGTGCGCGGCGGAGGCGGTGTCGTCCTCGTCGTCGGCGTCCAGCGACGCCAGGAGGGCGTCCCGCTCGGTGTCCGGCAGGGCACCGGCTTCGTCGGCGAGTTCGAGCAGCGTCTCGACCAGGCCCGCGTCGCGCAGGCGCCGGGTCGGGATCGACGACAGGGCGCGGCGAATGCCGTCCTCCGTGTCCGTCCCACCGCCGTCCGGGCCGGACTCGGGGTACGCGGCGGCCAGTTCCTCCTCGATGTGTTCGGTGACGGCGAGGGCGTTG
>MUMD01000021.1:354-8196 GCA_002155895.1 Streptomyces rochei | reverse complement strand
CGGCCACGAGGCGGAGGCCAGGGCGATCATCGACGGCGTCCGCACGGCGTCCCCGCGCGACCCCGCGCCCTGGGTGATCGCCGCGGAGGCCCTGGAGGCCCACGACGAACTGGAGGCGGCGCACGAGACGTTCACGGAGGGCGCCCGCCTGCTCCTGACGGACGTCCCGGAGCCCCCGTACTCCACCCACCCCCTCCTCTACGGCCGCCACCGCGTCCGCAGGATGCTGGGCCTGGCCCACGACGAGTGGGACGCCCTGGCCGACACCCTCCACACCATGCCGGTCTCCCTGGACGAGCTGCACGACCCGAAGCGCGTCTGGTCCCTGGGCTCGGACAACCCGGCCGACCTGGAGGCGGAGATCTCCCGCCTGCGCGCCGAGCTGGGCGCCTACCGCGAAGCCCTCTCCCGCCCCTTCCCGGTCGCCATGCTCCACTGGCCGGCCGAGGAACTGACGGAACTCCTCGACGCGTACCCGTCCCTCTCCGCCGAGTACCCCTCCTACGAGGAGCACCTGGCGACGACGGAGGCGGCCCTGCGCGAACTCGCCTCCTCCGGCACCCCCAACCTCGGCGTGGTCCGCGGCACCGTCCCCTCCTTCGAGGCCTTCGCCGCCTCCGAGGGCACCTCGCCGGCCGACCCGGCCCTCCTCCCCCAGTACGCGACGACGCTGGCGGCCCGGGGCCGTGCCGTGGCCTGGCCACCGCAGCGGGGCGCGGCGTGCTGGTGCGGCTCGGACCGGCCGTACGCGGGATGCCACGGGACGGACACCCCGACGGACCGATGAGAACCGGCGCCGCCGGACGTCTAACAGGTGCGTGACCGAACGCGGACCACACCCTGAGGAGACGGACACCATGACCACCGACCAGACCCCCGCCCCGGCCGACGGCTGCTCCTACACCCTGACCCGCACTCTGGACGCCCCGGTGGCCCGGGTCTGGCAGGCCTGGACCGCCCCCGACCAGTACGCCCAGTGGGCCCACGCCGTCCCCGGCTCCGTGGAGCTGGACGTCCGCCCGGGCGGCGCCTGGAAGGCCACGATGCAGACCCCCGACGGCGCCGAGTTCCCCCTGACCGGCTCGTACGTGGAGGTGGCCGAACACAGCCGCCTGGTCCTCGGCATGGACATCCCCGGCCGCCCCGACCCCGCCCTGATGACCATGGAACTCACCGAACAGGGCCCCCGCAACACCGTGATCGTCCTCACCCAGACCTGCGACACGCAGGAGGAACGCGACATGGCGGAACAGGGCAGCGGAATGCTGCTGGACGGGTTGGAGGGGTTCCTGGCGGACGGGGGGCGGGGCTGAACCCATCCTCCGTTGCGCACCTCGGCAGGAGATGATCCGTGTGAGGGGCGTGAGCACTTCCTGAGAGAGTGCTCACGCCCCTCTCATTTGTCCCATCCCCGGACGCCCGCGGCGGCTGATACTTGTGCGTCACCGTCCGCCAGGGGCCCGCTTCGATGTCAGTGCCTCCTGCTACAACTGCCTCCACGCAATGTGGTGGTGAGAAGGGGGTCGGGGTGGAGCAGCCGGGAAGTCGGCAACAGCCGGTCGCGGGGGTCTACGAGCAGCTGGTCACGGATCAGGTGCGCGATGAACTCGAGCGTCTTGAGGCTGCCGGTTGGAAGGCCATCGACGCGGAGGTCGGCGCGGAATCGTCACCCCACGTGCTGGCCCGGCACGTCGGTGACATAGTCGCTCGCCATCTCAGCCAACTCCGTCCCGAGGACCGGGTTCCCTTCGCCAACCGCGTCCTTGCGTGTTTGGCGGCCGACACCGGCTCGCAGGTCGATGCCGAGTCCGTCAGCGCGATCGTCGAGGGGCCCCGACAGTTGCTGGCTCTCGCCGAGCAGGAAGCGCCTGGCGCCTACGCTATCCGGCCCCTCACCCCACTCTCCGAAACGTCACTCCTGACCAACTCCCCTGAGGATCTGAACCTGGGCGCGGAGTTGCGAGCCGAGTTGGCCACCGCGGACCGCATCGATCTGCTCTGCGCGTTCGTGAAGTGGTACGGGATCCGCGTACTGGAGGACGCGCTGCTCGCAGCCAAGGAGCGAGGCGTCCCGATCCGGATCATCACCACGACCTACATGGGTGCCACGGATCGGCGTGCCCTGGACCGCCTCGTGCGTGAGTTCGGCGCCACGGTAAAGGTGAACTACGAGACCCGCTCGACACGACTGCATGCCAAAGCGTGGCTCTTCCGGCGCCGGACGGGATTCGACACGGCCTACGTCGGCAGCTCGAACCTCTCCCGTGCTGCGCTGCTCGACGGCTTGGAGTGGAACGTGCGTCTGTCGTCGGTGGCCACACCGGCGGTGATGGACAAGTTCGAGGCCACCTTCGACGCGTACTGGAATGACGTGGCGTTCGAGACGTATGACCCTGATCTCCACCGCGAGCGCCTCGACACGGCGCTGGCACGGGCGGGTGGTACACCGACGTCCACCGACTTCAAGATCAACCTTTCCGGGCTTCAGGTGCATCCCTTCCCGCACCAGCGGGACATGCTGGAGCGGCTGAATGCGGAGCGCGAGCTCCGCGGACGGCACCGCAATCTACTCGTCGCGGCGACCGGCACCGGAAAGACCGTGATGGCCGCCCTGGACTATCGCGATCTGAGCAAGGGGGTGACCTCAGGCCGGCCCAGGTTGCTGTTCGTGGCGCACCGCAAGGAGATCCTGAAGCAGTCCTTGCGCACCTATCGCGAAGTGCTGGACGACGCCTCGTTCGGCGAGCTGCTGTACGCCGGCGCGGATCCACACGACTGGACCCACGTCTTCGCCAGCGTCCAGTCGCTCAATGTTCAGAGGCTGGAACAGTTGGCGCCGGACCACTTCGACGTCATCGTCATCGACGAGTTCCACCACGCGACGGCCGGCACGTACCGCCGAGTGATCGAGCACTTCAAGCCCAAAGAGTTGCTGGGGCTCACCGCCACCCCTGAGCGCATGGACGGGCGCAATGTTCAAGACGAGTTCTTCGATGGACGCATCGCCGCCGAGATGAGGCTTTGGGAGGCTCTGGAGAACGATCTCCTCTCTCCCTTCCACTACTTCGGCATCCCCGACGGAACCGACTTGAGGACCCTTACCTGGCAGAAGGGTGCATACTCCGATCAAGAGCTCGGCAACCTCCTGACGGGCAACGACGCGCGAGCCCGCATCATCGTCAAGCAGGTCAGAGACAAGATCTCCGACCCCGGTGCCATGCGCGCGCTCGGCTTCTGCGTCACCAAGGCGCACGCCCACTTCATGGCCGACTACTTCCGCAAGGCCGGTCTGCGGGCTGTGGCTCTCACCAGCGACTCATCCCCCGAGGTCCGTGCCCAAGCACTCTCCGACCTCGCAGCAGGCGAGCTCCAGATCATCTTCTCGGTGGACTTGTTCAACGAAGGGCTCGATATCCCGGACGTGGACACGCTGCTCTTGCTGCGCCCCACCAACAGCGCCACCGTCTTCCTCCAGCAACTGGGGAGAGGGCTGCGACGCACGGACACCAAGCCGGTGCTCACGGTCCTCGACTTCATCGGACAGCATCGCGCGGAGTTCCGCTTCGAGGAGCAGTTCCGGGCAATGACCAACCTGTCGCGCAATCGGCTGGTGGAGCACATCGAGCGCGGATTCCCTCAACTTCCTTCCGGCTGCCAGATCCTTCTGGAGGGCAAGGCGAAGAAGCTGGTCCTCGACAACATCAAGGCCCAGTTGACCGCTACGGTGACGACGCTGGTGAAGGAGGTCAAGGAGTACAGCACTCTCCTCCTCGGCGACTACCTGCGCGAAAGCCGCCGAGAGATCAAAGAGCTGTACAAGAGCAGCAACTCCTGGACCTCCATATTGCGCCGTGCCAATCTGCTTACCGAACCGGCTCCGGCAGGCGAGGAGCAGCTACTCAGGCGGGTTCACGCATTCCTGCACGTGGACGACCCGGGGCGCGTGCAGGCATACCTCAAGCTACTTGCGGACAGCGCTCCCCCGTACGAGGAACTCGACCAGACCGACCAGGCGTACGCCCGCATGTTGTTCTTCAACCTTTGGGACGACGCGGGCGGCTTCACCAGTTACGCGGAGGGACTCGCAGCCCTGCGCCCGCAGCGGGCTCTGCGCGATGAGCTCCGGCAGGTCCTGTCATACGTCATCGACCGGGCGGACCATGTACCGATCCCGCTGACCGGGGGTCTCGGGGCGCTGCCATTGAAGGTGCATAGCTCGTACAACCGATCGGAGATCCTTGCGGCATTGGGGATCGCCCGCTTCGGAGGGCGGATGCCCAGGTCATTCAGCCAGGGTGTGACGTGGGCCGAGGAATTCCAGACAGACGCGCTCCTGGTCACCCTCGAGAAGGACGAGAAGGACTTCTCACCCACCGTGCGTTACAAGGATTACGCGCTGAGCCCGAACCTCTTCCACTGGGAATCCCAGAATTCGATCTCCCCCGACTCCCCCACGGGCACGCGCTACCAGCAGCACGAACGCCGAGGCAGCCATGTCTTGCTGTTCGTACGCCGCTACTCCGATACGGACACGGGGAAGCGCCAACCGTGGATGCTTCTGGGGCCGGCGACCTATGTGGAGCACACCGGCAGCAAGCCGATGGCCATCACATGGCACCTGGAGCACCCTCTTCCGGCCGATGTATGGACGTACTCGGCGGCGATCCAGGCAAGTTGACAGCGCCACGTCGGATGGGCGGCGAATAGCTCAAGGCAGTCGCGCTTCGTACTCCACCTCGAAGCGCGGCTGCGCCTGGTCAAGCACGTCGTCGACGTCGTTGAAGGTCGCCACGGGGCCGCTGTGTAGTTCGTAGAACGAACGCAGAGGCGCCCCACACCGTACGCCAAGTGTTTCCCCGTCACGCCCCTCCCGTTGGTCTCGCCCCGCTACCGTCTCCTCCCCGGCCCGGCAGCAGGAGAGGCGCCCCCATGAGCACCGCGGTCCACCGCACCTCGACACGGCCGTCCGCAGCCGTCCTGACGTCGGCCCGGCAGCGTCAAGGAGGAGACCGGACCGGTAGCCGTTCCGGGAACTCCGCCGAACACGCCCTCCTGCGGCTCCAAGCCAGCGCCGGCAACCGCGCCGCGACCGCCGCCGTGCAGCGCGCCAGGGCGGGCGAGCAGGCGGGCGGGCAGGGGAGCGCCCCGCAGAACAGCACCGCCCCCGCCGGTGCTCAGAAGAAGAACTACCGCGACCGGATCGCCGGTCTCCTCGACAGGTTCAAGAAGAACCTCGACCCCATCGACACCTTCATCAAGGGCGTCCAGACCCCCGCCAACGCCGGTTTCACCCAGCAGGCCGCCGCCGCGGCCAACGAGGGGCTCAAGCACTCCGCCGCCGCCTCGGGCACCTCCGCCGCGTCGGGGAACCTGCTCACCGAGGCCACCGGCACCGTGGTCAGCGGCATGGACGCCTACAAGAACATGAAGGACGCCCGGAAGCACGAGACCGGGGCCGGTCATCACACGGCGGGCAAGAAGGCCAAGGTGAAGGGGACCGACGCGGTCGTCGGCGCCGCCGGCTCGGGCGCCTACAGCGCCGCCATCGCCAAGGAGGTGACCAAGATCCAGAAGGCGGCGGACGCCGCGGTGGCGTCCGAGGCGAGCGGTATCGCCAGCGCTTCCGTCGCCGCGCTCAAGAGCGTCCGGTCGGTGTTCCGCGTCGGGGGCGCGGCCCGCAAGTACCGGAAGGTGAAGGAGCTGGGCGATCCCCACCTCGTCCACGCGGAGTCGCTGGCCCGGCTGAACGAGTCCCGGGAGCACGCGAACTGGGCCGCCGCCGAGGCTTTCGTCGCGCTGGACGCGTACTGGAAGCAGGACGGCGAAGGGCGGCTGGAACTCATCGGCGAGGCCGTCGACGCCGCCTGGGAGGCGATGGGCGAGGCCCGTGACGCCGCGGAGACCCTCCAGCGCGCCGAGCGCGACGTGGAGAAGCTGAACACGGTGCAGGGGTACGCGAAGAAGAAGCAGCTCACCAAGATCGGCAAGGAGACGGTCGGCGGCGCGCTGGGCGAGTCGACCAAGGCGGCGGCCGGTGTCGTGACGGCGGTCGCGGCGGGGACGGCGGGGCTGGCGAGCAACCCGGTCGGATGGGGCCTCGCCGGGGCGGGCGCCGGACTCGTCCTCGGCGTCACCCTCTACAAGGCGCTCCGCGCCGCCACGAAGCGCTACGAGGAGGTCCGCCGGCCCGAGGTCTGGGTGCCGCAGGGGGAGACCCCGGCGGAGGCCGCGTCCCGGTCGGAATCGCTGAAGCACGCCCTGAAGTTCTGGAAGAAGGTCTCGAAGGGCGAGCGCCAGGCCATGGCACGGGAGATCTACGCCCTGGCCGCGGGCCCCCACATCCCAGGGAGCGGCGGTACGACGCAGGAGATGCGGCAGTCCGGCATGGCCCTGCTCATCGCGCTCAAGGCGGGCCCCGCCGACCACAAGCTGGACGAGGACGCCTGGGTGGCGAGCCTCGACGACCCGGCGAAGACCGAGGCCTGGATCAAGGAGATCGCGGAGCAGCTGGCCTCCGGGTAAGGCGGCCGGCCGGCGGTGACCGTCTTTCACGTCAGATTCCCGCTGGTATCGGCCATGGTCACGAGGCGGGCACGGTCCGCGCCCGGGGCAGGGGAAGAAGCGGTATGAAGCCTTGCCCAACGGACCGAGGAACCAGGCCATGACGACCCAGCAGCCCGCCCTCGTCCTCGACCCGACCGGCTCCGGCCGCCACGCCGAGCACCGCGCCCTGCGCGACCGGGGTCCGGCCACGCAGGTGGACGTCCTCGGGGTCCGCGCCTGGTCGGTCAGCGACCCCGCGCTCCTCAAGCGGCTCCTCACCAGCCCCGACGTCTCCAAGGACGCCCGCGCGCACTGGCCGGCCTTCGGTGAGGTGGTCGGCACCTGGCCGCTCGCCCTGTGGGTGGCGGTGGAGAACATGTTCACCGCGTACGGCTCCGACCACCGCAAGCTGCGCCGGCTGGTGGCGCCCGCCTTCAGCGCCCGGCGCGTCGAGGCGATGCGTCCGGCCGTCGAGGCGATGGTGACCGGGCTCGTCGACCGGCTGGCGGCACTGCCCGCCGGGGAACCGGTCGATCTGCGGCAGGAGTTGGCGTATCCGCTGCCCATCGCGGTGATCGGTCACCTCATGGGCGTGCCGGAGGACCGGCGGACGGGCTTCCGCGCCCTCGTGGACGGCGTCTTCGACACCACCCTCGACCAGGCCGAGGCTCAGGCCAACACCGCCCGTCTGTACGAGGTCCTGGACCGGCTCGTCGCGGACAAGCGCGCCGCCCCGGGCGACGACATGACGTCCCTGCTCATCGCCGCGCGCGACGACGAGGGGGACGGCGCCCGGATGTCCTCGCAGGAGCTGCGCGACACCCTGCTGCTGATGATCAGCGCCGGGTACGAGACCACCGTCAACGTCGTCGACCAGGCCGTGTACACCTTGCTGACCCGCCCCGACCAGCTGGCACTGGTCCGCGCGGGCACCGTCACGTGGGCGGACGTGGTGGAGGAGACGCTGCGTCACGAACCGGCGGTCAAGCACCTGCCGCTCCGGTACGCCGTCGCCGACATCCCCCTGCCGGACGGCCGGACCATCGCCCGCGGGGAGGCCATCCTCGCCTCCTACGCCGCCGCCAACCGGCACCCGGACTGGCACGAGGACGCCGACACCTTCGACGCGGCCCGCCCGGTCAAGGAGCACCTGGCGTTCGGCCACGGCGTCCACTTCTGTCTGGGCGCGCCGCTGGCCCGCATGGAGGTGGCCCTCGCGCTGGAGGGCCTCTTCGGCCGCTTCCCGGGCATCCGGCTCGCCGACCCGGCCGAGGAGCCGCCGCCGGTGCCGTCGCTGAT
>MUMD01000021.1:0-323 GCA_002155895.1 Streptomyces rochei | reverse complement strand
GTCGACCGGTGGCGTCAGCCGAACATCCCCGGCTCGTAGTCCCCGGCCGGCTGCCGAGTGATGACGTTCAGTCGGTTGTAGACGTTGATGAGGGCGATCAGCCCGACCAGGGCGGTCAGCTGCTCCTCGTCGTAGTGCTCGGCCGCCCGGGCCCACGCCTCGTCGGTGATGCCGCCGCCGTCGGCGAGGCGGGTGCCCTGCTCGGTCAGTTCCAGGGCGGCGCGCTCGGCGTCGGTGAAGACCTTCGCCTCCCGCCAGGCCGCGATCAGGTTGAGGCGCAGCGTGGTCTCCCCCGCCTTCTCGGCGTCCTTGGTGTGCATGTC
>MUMD01000209.1 GCA_002155895.1 Streptomyces rochei | reverse complement strand
GCCGCCGAGCTGCTGCGCGCCGACGTCGTCGTCACCGGCACCCCCGGCGAGATCGCCGCCACCCTCGCCCGCTACCGGTCGGCCGGCGTCGACGAGATCCTGCTCAACCCGACGGCGACCCTCCTCACCGAGGGTGTCCACGCGGCCGTCGACGACCTGGAGGAGATCCTCGCGGCCGTCGGGGCCGGCGTCGGCTGACTGATCGTCACCGGGCCCCGCCGCGTTGGCCGGAGACGCGGGCGGACACATCCGTGACCAGCCCGTGCGCACGCCTCCAAGGGATCTCCGCACCGGCTCCCCAGGACGTCCGCGAGATGGGCGGAGCGTACTGTTCCCATCTCGTTAAGTGGTATCCCTTGACGCCGATGGCGGGGGAAGCGTTGGCTTTTCAGTCACATGGGCCGCACTGCTGTGCCCACGTCCCGATTCGCACATGAAGTGAGCCCTCGCATGCGTCGTCGTATCGCCATATCCGTGGCCGCCGCCTCCATGTCCCTCATGCTCGCCGGCTGCGGCATGCTCGGCGCCTCGGAGAGCAGCGACGGGGCGAGCCCCACGAAGGGCGACGACATCACGGTGGCGCTGCTCCTCCCGGAGAAGGCCAACACCCGCTACGAGCAGTTCGACTACCCCTTCTTCAAGGCCAAGGTCGCCGACCTCACGCGGGACCAGGGCAACGTCAAGTACGCCAACGCGGAGGCCAGCTCGTCCAAGCAGGCCGAACAGATGCAGCAGATGATCGACGAGAAGGTCGACGTCATCGTCCTGGACGCGGTCGACGCCAAGGCCATCGGGGACAGCGTGCAGAAGGCCAAGGACGCCGGCATCCCGGTCATCGCCTACGACCGGCTGGCCGAGGGCCCCATCGACGCGTACATCTCCTTCGACAACGAGCTGGTCGGCGAGGTCCAGGGCCGCTCCCTCGTCGAGGCGCTCGGCGACGGCGCCGACAGCTCCGACAAGATCGTCATGATGAACGGCTCGCCCACCGACCCCAACGCCAAGCAGTTCAAGGCCGGCGCGCTGTCCGAGCTGAACGGCAAGGTGACGATCGCCGAGTCCTTCGACACCGAGGACTGGAAGCCGGAGAACGCCCAGGCGAACATGGCCGAGGCGATCGAGAAGATCGGCAAGAACAACATCGCGGGCGTCTACTCCGCCAACGACGGCATGGCCGGCGGCATCATCAAGGCCCTGGAGAGCGCGGGCGTCACCGACCTGCCGCCCATCACCGGCCAGGACGCGGAACTGGCGGCGGTGCAGCGGATCGTCACCGGCGAGCAGTACATGAGCGTGTACAAGTCCTACCCGCAGGAGGCGGAGCACGCCGCGGAGATGGCCGTGGCGCGGGTCCAGGGCCGGGACATCCAGTTCGACGCCCTCGCCCGCGACAAGGTCGACAGCCCCACCCACAAGGCCATCCCCGCCCAGCTGGTCCCCGTCGTCGCCCTGACCCAGGACAACATCAAGGAGACGGTCGTCGCGGACGGCTTCTACAAGGTCTCCGACATCTGCACGGCCAAGTACGAGGCGGACTGTGCGGAGATCGGGCTGAAGTAACCCCCGGTACGGGGCCGGTCGCACCTCTCGGCGCACCGGCCCCGACGGGCCATCCGGGCCGCCGTCCCGCCCCGAGCCGTGTTGCGGACCGGGTCCGGGCCGCGCATAGTTGCGCTGCGGAAAGAGCCGGAACCGGGGGTGGGATGGGCGATGGCCGGGCACGGGGCTGAGGAGCATCCACACGGTGCCGACCGGCTGTGCGCGGCCGGGGACCGCGTGTACTCCAGGGCCGTACGGCGCGGGCGGGTGCCGCGCCGGGACGCCGAGCCCGTCCCCTGCCTCCTCGAACTCGCCCTGCTGCACCCGGACCCCGACGACATGGACTGGCTGGTGCCGACCTCTCCGCAGGAGGTCATGACCCGGCTGCTGCGCGGGGTGTACGACGAGGTCAGCGCGAGCCAGCGGCGGGTGGGCTCGGCCGTGGAGGCGTTCGAGTGGTACGCCGGTCTGGGCGGGCGGACCGCGCCGCCCGCCGGCACCGAGGGCACGGCGATCCGGGTCCTCGACGGCCTGGCCCGCATCCAGGCCGCCATGGACGAGGCGACGCAGGTCTGCACGACGGAGGTCCTGACCGTGCAGCCCGGCGGCATCCGGCGGGAGGCGGAGCTGTCCGAGGGCCTGCACCGGGCGCTGGCCCTGCGAGGGCGCGGGGTGCGGATGCGGGACCTGTACACGCACGTCGCCCGGCACGGGCAGGGGCTGCTCAACTACCTGGAGCTGATGGGCGACGCGGTGGAGGCCCGCACCCTCGACGAGGTCGTGGACCGGCTCATCCTCTTCGACCGCACGGTCGCCTTCATCCCCGCCAACTCCGACCGCACGATGGCCCTGGAGCTGCGCCACCCCGCCCTCGTCGCCTATCTGGGCACGGTCTTCGAACGCCTCTGGCGCCTCGCCATCCCGTTGACCGCCCCGCTCCCGGACACCGGCATCGAGGGCATCTCCCACCGCGAGCAGTCCATCGCGGCGCTGCTCGCGGAGGGCCACCAGGACGCGGTGATCGCCGAGCGCCTCGGCATCAGCGTCCGCACGGCCCGCGCCCACATCGCCCGCCTCTCGGAGACCCTGGGCGCGGCGAGCCGCACCCAGCTGGGGGTGCGCATCGCCCAGGCGGGCCTGGACGGGTCCCGGCACACGGTGGCCTCCCCCGTCATCCGTCCCGGTCGAGGATCCCCGACTGCCCGATGAGGTAACCGAGCTGCGCCCGGCTCTCACTGCCGAGCGTGGCGGCGAGTTTGGCGATGTGGACCCGGGCGGTGCGGACGTTCATGCCGAGGCGTTCGGCGATGACGTTGTCGGTGTGGCCCTCGATGAGGAGGGCGGCTATGGCCCGCTGCCGGGGGGTGATGCCGTTGAGGGTGGGCTGCTGGACGGCGCGGGGGTGCATGGGGGTGGCGAGGTGCCAGAGGCGGTCGAAGGTGTTGACGAAGTAGGCGACCAGCGCCGGGTGGCGGACCTCCAGGGCGAGTGAGCGGTCGGCGTTGGCGGGGATGAAGGCCACGGTGTGATCGACGATGATGAGGCGTTCGGTGACCTGGTCGAGGGTGCGTGCCTCGACGTCCCCTCTGAGGCGTTCGTAGCGTCCGATGACCAACGGAGCGTGGCGGACGGTGTGCTGGTACAGGGCCCGGACCCGCCCGCCCTGGTCGAGGAACGCCTGGTCCCGCTCCAACGCCGCCTCGTGGTAGTGGAAGGGGGGCGCGACGAGGCCGTCGTGCGGCTGGATGGCGAGGAGTTGCTCCGTGCCCTCGGCCATGGCTTCGGCGATGGCCCGGCCCACGCGCTCCTTGGTGCTGAGGAGCCTGAGGGACGAGGCATCCTCACCGCCGACGGCACGCCGGTCGAGGCGTATGAGGGGTTCGAAGGCGTCCGCGAGCCGCTGTCCACGGCGGCGTTCGACGGTGATGCGCTCCTCCGAGGAACGCAGCAGGCGTTGCAGGGCGACGGCTGGAGGAACGGGTTCCAATCTGCTCGGGTCCTCGATCGCCGGGTGGAGTATGCCCTTGTCGAGCAGGCAAGGAGCTGCTGTCGCCTCGACGCCGGGGAGGTGCCCCTCGCGCAGTGCGCGGGCATAGAGACTCAGACCCGCCTCACACAGTTCCTCCGCTCCATGGTGATGTGCTTGTGGGGTCACGTGCGGCTCTCTTCATCGCTGGCGATCAGTGATCCTTCTCCAGGATCCCGGACTGGGCTATGAGGAAACCGAGCTGGGCTCGGCTGCCGCTGCCCAAGGCCAAGGCCAATTTGGCGATGTGTGCTCGACAGGTCCGGACGTTCATGCCGAGACGGCGTGCGATGGCCTCGTCGACGTGTCCTTCCACCAGGAGCTTGGCGATCGAGTGCTGGATGTCCGTGATGCCGTCGGGGGCGGTTTCGTAGGGCGTTCCCACCTTGAGCGGCACCGCGCGGGACCACATGAACTCGAAGACTTTGATCAGATACCTGACCAGCCCGGGGTGGCGCAGTTCCAGAGCTACTTGGCGGTCTTCGCGGGTGGGGATGAAGGCCACGGACTCGTCGCAGATGATGAGCCGTTCGACCAGTTCGTCGATGGTGCGGACCTCCACCTTGCCGTTGGCGATCTGGTCCACGTAGGCGAGGGTCTCGGGACTGTGCCGGGCGGTGTGCTGGTACAGGGTCCGGAACCGGACGCCTCGCTCGATCAGTGGCCGGTCCCGCTCAAGGCCCTTGAGGAGGTTGCTTTCCAGCCGTCGGCCACCGGGCTGCACGGTGAGCACTTCCGTCCGGCACTCGGAGGTGGCGAGATTCAACGCCGAGTTGATGCGGTCCCTGCCCTCCAGAACGGTGATGGCGTGGGTCGACGCGGTGTCCTGGGAGCTCGCGGCCATGAACGGCTCGAAGGCGTCCGCCAACTGGACCGACAGGCGCCGACGCTCCGTGATCTCCCGTTCGATCGGGTGGAGTCGTTGAGCGAGGGCCACCGTGGGCGGGACGGGGCGCAACCACGTGGCATCGTCGGGGTCGGGGTGGAGGAGCGCGAACTCCATCAGGCAGGGGGCCGACTCGACGTCCGCACGTGCGATGCGGCCGGCGCGCAGCGCGCTGAAGTAAATTCGACTGCCTTCGTCACACAGTTCGGTTATGGCGTGGGGATGTGTCGCATCTGTCTCATTTGTCCCCATTTTTCCACCCCCCAGGGTCCTGAACATGCAGGAACATGATGCACCGATTGTGTGGCCATGACGTGCCTGAATGAGCCATCGTCTTATCCGACGGGGGAAGAGGAGACCATCGAGTGAGGACGAAGCCGACTATGAGTAAGAGAATGCTTCGCTCGGTACTTGCCGCTGCTCTTTCCGCCGTTGTGGTGTTTGGGGCCGCGAGCGGCCTGGCCGGCAAGTCCAGTGACGTGCGTGCGGGTGCCGGAGCGACTGCGGTGACGGTCGGTGTCGATCGTACCGACGACACCTCCTGGAACTGATCGCGATGTCGACGCCACCTGACGACCGCTCCTTCCGCCGGGAGATGGCCACCGCCTACCGATCCGGCTGGCACTTCATCGACCTGGTCACCGCGATCCCCCACCCCGGTGACTCCCTGATGGTGACCGTCTTCGGTGAGCCGGTCGTCGTCACGCTGGACGAGGACGGTGACGTACGGGCGTACCGGTGTCTGCGGCGGCCTCGGGGGGCGCCGCAGCCCGTGCGGTGTGCCATCCGCTACGGAATGATCTTTGTGAACCTGGACCAGAGGGACCACCGGCTCGCGCAGCCGGAGGATCCCGGAGTGAGGACCATCTCGGCCACCCCCCGCAGTGCCTGACGCGATTCCCCCGTCGTAACAGATCGCCTCAGGTGCTTCCCCCCGGCAGCGGCGTCACCGTGACCTGAACACGGTGACGCCGCTGTCGTTGTGCGGGGGACATTTCCTGGTATCCGCCACTGTCGCCCCCCTCTCGGCCTGGCCGAAACTTCCTGCTGCCCTTGAGTGGAATAGACTCAACTTTGTGTACGTTGGATGAGTCAGCACTGGGAGACACGGCCGACCGCCACGGCCGACGCTAGGAGGAGAGCCAGAACGTGGACGCCGAGCTGACCAACCGGAGCCGGGACGCGATCAACGCCGCGAGCAACCGGGCCGTGACCGAGGGGCACGCCGACCTCACCCCCGCCCACCTTCTCCTGGCCCTGCTCCAGGGACAGGACAACGAGAACATCACCGACCTGCTCGCCGCCGTCGAGGCCGACCTCGCCGCCGTGCGCTCCGGCGCCGAGCGCATCCTCGCCGGGCTGCCCAGCGTCACCGGGGCCACGGTCGCACCGCCGCAGCCCAACCGTGAGATGCTCGCCGTGGTCGCCGACGCCCAGGCCCGCGCCAAGGAACTCGGGGACGAGTACCTCTCCACCGAGCACCTGCTCCTCGGCATCGCCGCGAAGGGCGGCGCGGCCGGTGAGGTACTGGAGGGGCAGGGAGCCAGTGCGAAGAAGCTGCAGGAGGCCTTCCGCAAGGCGAGGGGAGGGCGCCGCGTGACCACCGCGGACCCCGAGGGCCAGTACAAGGCGCTGGAGAAGTTCGGCACCGACCTCACCGCGTCCGCCCGCGAGGGCAGGCTCGACCCCGTCATCGGGCGGGACCAGGAGATCCGGCGTGTCGTGCAGGTGCTCAGCCGGCGGACCAAGAACAACCCCGTCCTCATCGGTGAGCCGGGTGTCGGCAAGACCGCCGTGGTCGAAGGGCTCGCCCAGCGGATCGTCAAGGGGGACGTGCCCGAGTCGCTGAAGGACAAGCGGCTGGTCGCGCTGGACCTGGGGGCGATGGTCGCCGGGGCCAAGTACCGGGGTGAGTTCGAGGAGCGGCTGAAGACCGTCCTCGCCGAGATCAAGGACTCCGACGGCCAGGTCATCACCTTCATCGACGAGCTGCACACCGTGGTGGGGGCGGGCGCCGGCGGGGACTCCGCCATGGACGCCGGGAACATGCTGAAGCCCATGCTCGCCCGCGGTGAGCTGCGCATGGTCGGTGCGACCACCCTCGACGAGTACCGGGAGCGGATCGAGAAGGACCCCGCCCTGGAGCGGCGCTTCCAGCAGGTGCTGGTGGCCGAGCCGACCGTCGAGGACTCCATCGCGATCCTGCGCGGGCTCAAGGGCCGCTACGAGGCCCACCACAAGGTGCAGATCGCGGACAGCGCGCTGGTGGCCGCCGCCAGTCTGTCCGACCGGTACATCACCTCCCGCTTCCTGCCCGACAAGGCCATCGACCTCGTCGACGAGGCCGCGTCCCGGCTGCGCATGGAGATCGACTCCTCGCCCGTCGAGATCGACGAACTCCAGCGTGCCGTCGACCGGCTGAAGATGGAGGAACTGGCGATCGGCAAGGAGACCGACGCCGCCTCCCTGGAACGTCTGGAGCGGCTGCGGCGCGACCTCGCCGACAAGGAGGAGGAGCTGCGCGGCCTCACCGCCCGCTGGGAGAAGGAGAAGCAGTCCCTCAACCGCGTCGGTGAGCTGAAGGAGAAGCTGGACGAGCTGCGCGGGCAGGCCGAGCGCGCCCAGCGCGACGGCGACTTCGACACCGCCAGCAAGCTGCTGTACGGGGAGATCCCGGCGCTGGAGCGCGACCTGGAGGCCGCCTCCGAGGCGGAGGAGGAGGTCGCCCGCGACACCATGGTCAAGGAGGAGGTCGGCGCCGACGACATCGCCGACGTCGTCGCCTCCTGGACCGGCATCCCCGCCGGGCGGCTGATGGAGGGCGAGACCCAGAAGCTGCTGCGGATGGAGGACGAGCTGGGCAGGCGGCTGATCGGGCAGACCGAGGCCGTACGGGCCGTCTCCGACGCCGTGCGGCGGAGCAGGGCCGGGATCGCCGACCCGGACCGGCCGACCGGTTCGTTCCTCTTCCTGGGGCCCACCGGTGTCGGCAAGACCGAGCTGGCCAAGGCGCTCGCCGACTTCCTCTTCGACGACGAGCGGGCGATGGTCCGCATCGACATGAGCGAGTACAGCGAGAAGCACAGCGTCGCACGGCTGGTCGGCGCCCCGCCCGGATACGTCGGGTACGAGGAGGGCGGCCAGCTCACCGAGGCGGTGCGGCGGCGGCCGTACTCCGTCGTGCTGCTGGACGAGGTGGAGAAGGCGCACCCCGAGGTCTTCGACATCCTGCTCCAGGTGCTGGACGACGGGCGCCTCACCGACGGGCAGGGCCGCACCGTCGACTTCCGCAACACCATCCTGGTGCTGACCTCCAACCTCGGCAGCCAGTACCTGGTCGACCCGCTGACCACCGAGACCGAGAAGAAGGAGCAGGTCCTGGAGGTGGTCCGGGCGTCCTTCAAGCCGGAGTTCCTGAACCGGCTCGACGACCTCGTGGTCTTCTCGGCGCTGAGCAAGGAGGAGCTGAGCCGGATCGCGCGGCTCCAGATCGACGCGCTCGCCCGTCGCCTCGCCGAGCGCCGCCTCACCCTGGACGTCACCGACGACGCCCTGGCCTGGCTGGCCGACGAGGGCATGGACCCGGCCTACGGAGCCCGGCCGCTGCGCCGCCTGGTGCAGACCGCGATCGGCGACCGGCTCGCCCGGGAGATCCTCTCCGGCGAGATCAAGGACGGCGACACGGTCCGCGTGGACCGCTTCGGCGACGAGCTGATCGTGGGGCCGGCGGCGGGTGGCAAGACGCTGTAGCCCCCATGCGCGCGGCCCCGCACCCCCTCGGGGCCGCGCGTGTCACAGGGTGAACGCGGCGAACCGCACCAAGGCGGTGCCGGTGTCCTCGTACTCGACGCTCACCTGGACGGCGTGGGCGTCCACACCGTCCGGCAGGCCCTGCGCGTAGTCCAGATCCAGACACAGGTCCACGGCGGCGTCTCCGCAGAACTCCGTCTCGGGCTCGGGGGCGTCCGGGTAGGTGTGCGCGAGCCACTCGGCGACCCCGGCGCGCGGCATCCGGAAGGCCGCGCTGTAGTGGACGTCCTGCCATCCCTGCATCGTGCAGGCCCCCACCGGCTCGGCGCCGTCCGGCAGCGCCGCCCCGCCGAAGCCCAGCGCCTCCGCGCAGGGACGCTGTTCGGGGCCGCCGCCGAGCGGGTACTCGGAATCGGACGCCACGAATGACACGAGGACGATGAGGACGGGAAGCAGCACCAGCGCGGCCAGGGCCACGAGGACCGCGGTCGGCCACCATCTGGTCCGCCCGCGCGGCACCTCCTCGCCCCCGCCGGTGTTCCCCGCCGTGCCCCGTGCCGGTCTCATTTCCCCGCCTCCGTCCGCCACGCGACCCACCCGTCCACCCGACCGGCCGGATCATGTCAGCCCACGGCTGACAGGCCCCCGGCGGGCTTGCCACCCCCCTCCCCGCATGGGGGAGGATGACCGGATCCGTACGAAGGGAAAATCACGGTGAGCATCGACCCGTCCTCGATTCCGAACTTCGGGGGCAAGCAGCCCGAGCCGCAGCCCCAAGGACCGGCGGGCCCCGTCGTCCCGGATCAGGATCTTGTGAAGCAGCTCCTCGAACAGATGGAGCTGAAGTACGTCGTCGACGACGAGGGTGACCTCGCGGCGCCGTGGGAGCAGTTCCGTACGTACTTCATGTTCCGCGGCGAGGGTGACCAGCAGGTCTTCTCGGTGCGGACGTTCTACGACCGGCCCCACCAGATCGACGAGAAGCCGCAGCTGCTCGAGTCGATCGACGACTGGAACCGGCGCACCCTGTGGCCGAAGGTGTACTCCCACACCCACGACGACGGCACCGTCCGCCTGATCGGCGAGGCGCAGATGCTGATCGGCATGGGCGTCAGCCTGGAGCACTTCGTCTCCTCGACGGTCAGCTGGGTGCGCGCCGCCATCGAGTTCGACCGGTGGCTGGTGGAGCAGCTCGGCCTGGAGCAGGAGGTCAACGAGGCCGAGAAGCCCAAGGACGAGGGCGACGAGTAGTCCGTCCCGTCCCCAGCGGAGCCCGGCCCCGGACGGTGACGTCCGGGGCCGGGCTCGCGCCGTTCAGGAAGGCGTTCGGGCCGCCCGTCCCCCCAGCGCCTTCAGCCGGCCCACCGCCTCCTCCAGCACCGTGATCCGCTTGCAGAACGCGAAGCGCACGAAGGGGGCGCCCGCCTCCCGGTGGTCGTAGAAGACGGCGTTGGGGACGGCGACGACGCCCGCGCGCTCGGGCAGGGCGCGGCAGAAGGCGACGCCGTCCTCCTCGCCGAGGGGGCGGATGTCGGTGGTGACGAAGTACGTGCCGGCGGGACGGTAGACGCCGAATCCCGCTTCCTCCAGCCCCGCCGCCAGCAGGTCCCGCTTGGCCCGCATGTCCTCCCGGTAGGCGGTGAAGTAGGAGTCGGGGAGGGCGAGGGCCTCGGCGACGGCGTACTGGAAGGGGCCCGCGGACACGTACGTCAGGTACTGCTTGGCCGAGCGGACCGCCGTGATCAGGGCGGGCGCCGCGGTGATCCAGCCGACCTTCCAGCCGGTGAACGAGAACGTCTTGCCGGCCGACCCGATGGTGACCGTGCGCTCGCGCATGCCCGGGAAGGAGGCGAGCGGGACGTGCTCGGCCTCGTCGAAGACCAGGTGCTCGTAGACCTCGTCGGTCACCACCAGCAGGTCCCGTTCGACGGCCAGCTCCGCGATCGCCGTCAGCTCCGCGCGGGTGAGGACCGTGCCCGTCGGGTTGTGCGGGGTGTTCAGCAGCAGCAGACGGGTGCGGTCGGTGACCGCACCGCGCAGCTCGTCCAGGTCCAGGCGGAACGCGCCCTCGTGCGGGCGCAGGGTCACCGGTACGCGGGTGCCGCCCGCCATGGCGACACAGGCAGCGTACGAGTCGTAGTACGGCTCCAGCGCGACGACCTCGTCGCCGGGCTCCAGCAGGGCCAGCAGCGAGGCGGCGATGGCCTCCGTGGCGCCGGCGGTGACCAGGACCTCGGTGTCGGGGTCGTAGGACAGGCCGTACCTGCGGTGCTGGTGGGCGGCGACCGCGGTGCGCAGCTCCGGGACGCCGGGGCCGGGCGGGTACTGGTTGCCGCGTCCGTCGCGCAGCGCCCGCACGGCGGCCTCCCGGACCTCCTCGGGGCCGTCGGTGTCCGGGAAGCCCTGGCCCAGGTTGATCGCCCCGGTCCGCACGGCCAGGGCGGACATCTCGGCGAAGATCGTCGTCCCGAACTCGGCGAGCCGGCGATTGAGGAAGGGACGGGCGCTGGAGCCCGGGGGCGGCGTGGAGGTCATGGCGGCCATCCTGCGCCGAAGCTCTGAGCTTCCTCAACTCTGCTTTGGCGCGTGGCGGCGAAGGGCATCTCCCGAACACGCAACGAGAGCTTCACGCCGACGACGCTTCTCGAACGTCGCGGGCGCAGACAGCGAGGCACCCACGGGGGGTTGCTTCGGGGGACCTTCCGGGCGCGAGCCCGGCATCGGAAGGAGGGTGACGCCATGGTCATCGGCCTCATCCTGATCGTGTTCGCCGCCCTGGTGGTCGGCGGACTGCTGGCCGGAGCGCGCGGCGGGTCGCCGGCCCGCCGGACGCGCAGCCGCGGTTCGCGGTCGTCCGACGGGGGCGGCGGGAACAGCTGGTGGGCGGGGGACGGCGGTTCGTCCTCCAGCGGACACCACTCGAGCCACTCCTGCGGTGGCGGCTCGTCCTGCGGAGGCGGGTCGTCCTGCGGGGGCGGGGGAGGAGGCGGCGGATGCGGTGGAGGCAGCTGACACGGGGCAGCTGAGCTCCCGCAGGGGGAACCGCATCCCCGCCACGGGGCCCGCTCCTGGGCCGGGCCCCGCCTTCTCTCCCTCTCACGAGCGCCCGCCGGGTGACACACCCGGCGGGCGCTCCCACGCACCGGCGCGCGCCGCGCGGGCGGGGTGTACGCCCTGGTTGAACAGTTGAGCTGAGGAGCCCCCTGAGGGATGGAAACCCCACGAAGTTGGGTAAAAACGCTGTGGCGGCGCCACAGTTCATGATTCGCTCTCCCTCACCAACGCAGCTCCTCGGACGACCTGTTGACCCCCCTCCTGACCGGCCGACTGGGCTGAGCGGGCCGCATACCCGGCCATGACCGGGATGCGCAGGCCCCACACCTTCCTCTCCTTGTGTGCTTGCGGAGCCGATCCATGCTCACGACCCTGAAAACCGCCTACACCGACACGCGCGCCGCAGACCTGGCCTGGGCCCTGGGGCGCGAGCCGCTGCCCGCGCTCGCCAGTCTGGACCTCGAACTGACGGGCGCGAAACTGCAGTTGAGACTTCTGGGCGCCTCCCACCAAGTGCTGCTCGAGGAGGAGCGGGGCAGTTGCTCGGAGACGGTGGCGTGCATTCCGGGCAGCAGCACCCCCCTGCCGCTGGGCGTCGCCAAGCGGGTGGGCGACTGGGAGTACGAGTTCGCCGCCCGGGTGGAGATGCTGACGCCGGGCTCCTTCGCGGGGCGGGCCCAGGAGCTGCTGGCCCTGGTCTCCGACCATCCGCACGGCCTGGCCGGGGTCTTCCCCGGCAGCCCGCACGCCTTCACCGCGCTGCTGGCCCACCAGCACGAGGGGCAGGTGCACTGGCGGACCTGGCACGCGTACCCGCAGGACGGGCAACTGGTGGCGACCCGCACCCGGGTGGGCGTGCGGGTGCCGGCGGCCCGGCTCAGCCCGACCCCGGGGTGAGCGGCGACGGGCCGGGCGGGCGTCGGGGATAAACCTGTGGCGCCCCAGAGGGCACTGGTTTCACACGTGTGGGTGACGAAGCGCAGCGCGGGAGTGACGTAACGTCACCCCGTGATCGAACCGCACGTGCCCGCCCCGCCCGGCTCCCGGCCGTCCTGGGGCGGTTCCGGCGGTTCCGGCGGCTCCGGCACGCCTCCGTCGGGCGGCCGGGGGACCGCCGCGCGGCTGCCGGTCCGGCCGGGCGTCGGGCGGTTCCTGGTCCTGGCGGGCGTGTTCGTCTGCGCCGCCTGCGGGCTCGTGTACGAACTCGAACTCGTCGCCCTCGCCTCGTACCTGATCGGCGACTCGGTCACCCAGGCGTCCGTCGTGCTGTCCGTCATGGTCTTCGCCATGGGCCTCGGCTCGCTCGCCGCCAAGCGGCTGCGCCGGTTCGCGGCGGCCGGCTTCGGCGCGGTCGAGGCCGTCCTGGCCCTGGTCGGAGGCTCCAGCGCGATGGTCCTGTACGCCGTCTTCGCCTGGACCGGCGCCTGGACCGGCGGCTGGGGCGGCCTGGGGGCCGACGGTCCGCGGCTGCTGCTGGTCGCCTTCTCCCTGGCCATCGGGGTGCTGATCGGCGCCGAGGTGCCGCTGCTGATGGAGCTGATCCAGCGGGTCCGCCGGCAGGACGCGGGCGGCGCGGTCGCCGACCTGTTCGCCGCGGACTACGTCGGCGCGCTCGTCGGCGGCCTGGCCTTCCCCTTCGTACTGCTGCCCTTCCTCGGCCAGTTGACGGGCGCGCTGCTCACCGGCACCGTCAACGCGGTGGTCGGCGCCGCCCTCGTCCTCGGCCTGTTCCGGCGGGACATGACCCGCCGGGCCCGCCGGCTGCTGCTGGCCGCCAACGCCGCCGTGCTGGCGCTCCTCGCCACGGCGACCGTCCTCGCCGACGACTTCGAGCGCGCCGCCCGGCACGCCGTCTACGGCCAGGACGTCCGGGTGGCCGTCCGGACCGGCGCGCAGGAGGTGATCCTCACCGGTGACACCGACGGCCGTCCCCTCGCCCTGTTCCTCGACGGCCGCCTGCGGGTCCGCGCCGACGACGAGCGGCGTCGCCACGAGGCGCTGGTGCACCCCGCCATGAGCGGCCCGCACGCCCGCGTCCTGATCCTCGGCGGCGGCGACGGGCTCGCCCTGCGGGAGGTGCTGCGCCACCCGGACGTGCGCCGCGTCGACGTCGTCGAATCCGACCCCGGGCTCACCCGGCTGGCCCGGCACGATCCCGGCCTGTCCGCGCTGAACGAGCACGCCTTCGGCGACGCCCGCGTCCGGGTCGTCGCGGACGACGCCTTCAGCCGGCTGCGCACGACGCCCACCGGCGCGTACGACGTGGTGATCTCGGACCTGCCCGACCCGGGCGTCACGGCCGGTACCAAGTTCTACTCGCAGGAGTTCTACGGGCTGCTGCGGCGGGTGCTCGCCCCCGGAGGGCGGCTCGTCGTGCACGCCGGGCCCGTCCTCGCGCAGCCCCGGACCTTCTGGACGGTGGACGCGACGCTGCGCGCGGCCGGGCTGCGCACCGTCCCCTACCGCGTCGGCGCCCGGGACACCGGCCGTGCGCCCGGCCCGGACCGGACGGCCGCCGGCACCGGGCGGGCGCCGCGCGACTGGGGTTTCCTCCTGGCCTCCCGCGGTGCCCCAGCGCTCCGTCTCGACCCGGCGGGCCCCCGCCCGCGCACCGTCACGGCCGGGTCCCTGGAGCGGGACGCGCGCGCCACCGCCCGCACCCGGATCGACGGCCTGCCGCCGTCCACACTGGTGCACCCGCGCTACTGACCCCCCGCGCGCCCCCGAGGCGCGTACGCCCCAGGGGCATCCCCCCGTGATGCA
>MUMD01000208.1 GCA_002155895.1 Streptomyces rochei | reverse complement strand
GGGACACCGCCCCCGCCGGCCTCCGGGGTCCGGGGGCCGGCGGGGGCGGTGTCCTCCGCTTCCGCGGGCGGCGTCCGCGGCTCCGTCGGCGCCGGCGCGGGCTCCGTCGGCGCGGGCGCGGGCTCCGTCGGCCGCGGCTCCGCCGGCTGGGGCGCCTGCGGAGCGGTGCTCGCCGCCGCCGAGAGGGCTTCCGCCAGGCCGCCGAGTTCGACGTGGACGACGAGGACCGGCTTGGCGGGGACCGCGGCGGCCGCCGACCGCAGGGCCGCCGCCAGGGCGGCGTCCCCGGCCGACCCCTCCCCCACCGTCGGGATCGCGGTCACCACCACGGCGTCGCAGGTGTCGTCGGCCAGCGCGCGGGACAGGGCCCGGTGGAAGTCGTCCGCCGAGGCGGCCGTCGTCAGGTCCAGCGGGGGCTGCGGGCGCAGTCCCTCGGAGAGACACGCGTCGTACGTCAGCAGGCCCAGGGACTCGGAGTTCCCCAGGATGGCCACCCTCGGCCCGGGCGGCAGCGGCTGGCGGGCGAGCAGCAGCCCCGCGTCGACCAGGTCGGTGATCGTGTCGACCCGGATCACGCCGGCCTGCCGCAGCAGCGCGGAGACCGTGGCGTGCGGCAGCCGGGTCGCCCGTACGGCGTGTCCTTGCGGCGCCACCCCGCCGTGCCGGGCCCCCTGCACCACGACCAGCGGCTTGACCGCGGCCGTCCGCCGGGCCAGGCGGGTGAACTTGCGCGGGTTGCCGATGGACTCCAGGTACATCAGCGCGACGTCGGTCTCCGGGTCGTCGTACCAGTACTGGAGCACGTCGTTGCCGGAGACGTCGGCGCGGTTGCCGGAGGAGACGAAGGTCGACACGCCGGTGACGCCGGTGACCCCGCCGCCGCGCCGGTGCAGCCGGGAGAGCAGGGCGATGCCGATGGCGCCCGACTGGGCGAACAGACCGATCCGGCCGGGGCGCGGCATCTCGGGCGCGAGGGAGGCGTTGAGCCGCACCCGGGGGGAGGTGTTGATCACGCCGAAGGCGTTGGGCCCGATGATCCGCATGCCGTAGCTGCGCGCCTGCCGCACGAGGGCCCGCTGGCGCTCGCGTCCGTCGGGGCCGCTGTCGGCGTATCCGGCGGAGATCACCACCAGGCCCTGCACACCGTGCTCGCCGCAATCGGTGACGACCTCGGGGACCCGCTCGGCCGGCACGGTGACGACGGCGAGGTCCACCGGCCCCTCGATCTCGCGCACCGAGCGGCACGCGGGCACCCCGTCGATCTCCTTCAGGTCCTCGGGGAACGCGCTGTTCACGGCGTACAGGCGGCCGGTGTAGCCCGCGTCCCCGACGTTGCCCAGGATGCTGCGGCCCACGCCGCCCGGCGTGCGGCCGGTGCCGATGACCGCCACCGAGCCGGGCTGCAGCAGCCGCTGCACGGAACGCGCCTCCGCGCGCTGCTCGCGCGCGTACTGCACGGCGAGCGACCGGTCGGTCGGTTCGAGGCCGAACTCCAGACGGACCACACCGTCCTCGAAGCTGCGCTTCTGGGTGTACCCGGCGTCCATGAACACTTTGATCATCTTGGTGTTGGCGGGCAGTACCTCGGCGGCGAAACGGCGGATGCCCCGCTCGCGGGCGACCGCGGCGATGTGCTCCAGCAGCGCGGAGGCGACACCGCGCCCCTGGTGGGCGTCCTGGACGAGGAAGGCGACCTCGGCCTCGTCGGCGGGTGCGGACGCGGGTGTTCCACCGGAGCCGATCCGGTCGTAGCGTACGGTGGCGATGAACTCGCCGCCGACGGTGGCCGCGAGTCCCACCCGGTCCACAAAGTCGTGGTGCGTGAAGCGGTGGACGTCCTTGGCGGACAGGCGTGGGTACGGCGCGAAGAAGCGGTAGTACTTCGACTCGTCGGAAACCTGCTCGTAGAAGCTGACCAGGCGCTCGGCGTCATCAACGGTGATGGGGCGGACGCGCGCGGTGCCGCCGTCGCGCAGCACCACGTCGGCCTCCCAGTGGGCGGGGTACTCGTGCCGGTCCGACGAGGTCTGCATGGGCCCCAGAGTACGGCTCGCGTACGACAACGGCGCGAGGCAGTCTGTGGAGGACGGAAGGTCGGGCCGAGGCCGCGGTCCGACGACCACACGGGGCGGCGCACGGTGCCGTCCCGGCACGCTTCACGATGTGGGAAACTGGTCTAGACAAGAGTGGTCTAGACAACATCAGACCTCTGAACACCTGAAGGGCAGCATCACATGGCTGAGCGCCGCGTCAACGTCGGCTGGGCCGAGGGTCTCCACGCCCGCCCCGCCTCCATCTTCGTCCGAGCCGCCACGGCCACAGGCGTCCCGGTCACGATCGCCAAGGCCGACGGCTCCCCCGTCAACGCGGCCTCCATGCTGGCCGTCCTCGGCCTCGGCGCCCAGGGTGGCGAGGAGATCGTCCTCGCCTCCGACGCCGAGGGCGCGGACGCCGCCCTGGACCGGCTGGCGAAGCTGGTCTCCGAGGGGCTCGAGGAGCTTCCCGAGACCGTCTGACCCAGGACAGCACCGAAATGCCCGCCCGGGAACCGGGCGGGCATTTCTTCTGCCGGTTCCGCTTCTGCGCCGATTCTGTTTCCGCTCCCACTGGTGCTTCCGCTTTTACTGCTTCCCTTTCGGTCGCGAAATTGTTCAAGGCAGCAGAAATCGGCCCCCGGCGAGAACAGCTCCTTGTATACGACCCCCGCGTTAAAACCTGGCACTCGGCGTGTTTACGGCACGTTGCGTATTCCTCACGCGCTCCGTCGCCCGACCGCCGGGGGCGAACCGCAGCCGGTGCGCCGGAAGAGACCGCTCGATGTGCAGCGTCATGAGCGCCCGCGCACGCTCGCCGTCGCCCCTGGCCACCGCGTCGGTGAGGGCGCCGTACTCCGCCCAGCGCTCCACCGGGTCGGCCGGCGCCGCGACGGCGTACAGCCAGGCGATCTTGTGGCGGAGCTGGGTCAGCAGGGCCGTCAGGGAGGGACTGCCGGTCGCCTGGGCGAGGGTCTCGTGGAACCACCCGTCCAGTGAGCGCAGGTCGTCGCCGTGCCCCTGCCCCGCACGGTCCCGTCCCAGCCTGACCAGTCCGCGCAGCACCTTGAGGTGGGCCTCGGTGCGGCGCCGGGCGGCCCGCGCGGCCCCCAGGGGCTCCAGGAGGGCGCGGGTCTCCAGCAGGTCGGCAGCCTCCTCCTCGGTCGGCTCCGCCACGCACGCGCCCGCGTGGCGCCGGGTCACCACGAAGCCCTCGGCCTCCAGGGTGCGCAGGGCCTCCCGGACGGGAACGCGGGAGACCCCGTAGCGGCGGGCGAGAAGCTCCTCGGTGAGGCGGCCGCCACGCCCGTGGACTCCGGCGACGATGTCGTCCCGGATCGCCGTGCACACCGAGTGCGCCGGAATACGCATGCCCGACCTCCGCCTTGGTCCCCGTGAAAACGTCGACGATCGACACGTTTTCAGTGACTCTAGGCCAGTCGAGCGGAGATTCCGACGGCGGACGGGATTTCCCGGATGTTTTTCGGACGGTGCCCGTACGGGCGGCGGGCGCGCGGAAATGCGAAAGCCCCGGCTCGGAAGCCGGGGCTTTCGGGGCCTTGCCGCCCGACGTCAGACGTTCACGCCGTGGGAGCGGAGGTAGGCCACGGGGTCGATGTCCGAGCCGTACTCGGCGCTGGTGCGGGCCTCGAAGTGCAGGTGCGGGCCCGTGACGTTGCCGGTGGCGCCGGAGAGGCCGATCTGCTGGCCGGCGGAGACCGACTGGCCCACCGAGACGCCGATGGACGAGAGGTGCCCGTACTGCGTGTACGTGCCGTCGTGCATCTTGATCACGACCTGGTTGCCGTACGCCCCGCCCCAGCCGGCCTCGACGACCGTGCCGACGCCGACGGCGTGCACGGTGGTGCCGGTGGAGGCGTGGAAGTCGATGCCGGTGTGGCTGCCGGAGGACCACAGCGAGCTGCCGGCCTGGTACGCGGTCGAGACGTACGAGGCGGCGATGGGCGCGACGAAGGTGTTGAGGCGCTTGCGCTCGGCCTCCCGTGCGGCGCGCTCCTTGGCCTCGCGCGCCTCCTCGGCGGCCTCGGCCGCCCGCTCGCGCGCGGCCTCCATCGCCGCCTCCCGGGCGGCGGCGTCCAGAGCGGCCTGCTTCTGGGCGGCGGCCTGGGCGTCGATCTCCTCGGCCACGGAGTCGCCGATGCTGATGACCGGGGTGATGCCGGTCTGCTCCGCCTCGGGCTCGGCGGCGAGCGCCGGTGCCGCGAGGGTGCCGACGACGCCGGTGGTGGCGAGGGCCGCGACACCCGCCGCGCGGGCGGTGGTGCGGTGCATCCGGCTGGGACGGCGGTGCTTCCCGGTGGCGCGCGTGAACGCCATGTAGAGGCTGGTCCTTTCCTTCCCTCTCGCCTACCGGGTTAGCTGACGGGTTCGGAGGTGGAAGGTCTCCTACGGACCCCCTCGCTGGGCGCGGGCGTCCGATTCACCCCAGGGACTGCGGTGGGTCCCCGGCTCCCCTGGCTCGCGCCGTACGGGGACTCGGCGATGACTGTCCGGTGCCGCGGGCGCGGCGTACTGCCTGACGAACAGCCCGGAAGACGCTAAGCGGGGCCGCCTTCAATCCTCAAACGCAACAGGCTTTTTGTAGCGCATGCCACAGGGCAGACAGGCTGTCTCTCCCTCAATTCGGACAAACGTCGGCCCTGGTGACACTCGGGTCACCAGGGCCTCCGCACACCCGTGGTGCTACTCGGCCGCCACCACGGTGACTTCGCCGATGCCCAGGGCCTCGACGGGCGCCTTGATCTGTGCGGCGTCACCGACGAGGACCGTCACCAGGCGGTCCACCGGGAAGGCGCTCACGACCGCCGCCGTGGCCTCCACGGTGCCCGTGGCGGCGAGTTGGCGGTAGAGCGCGGCCTGGTAGTCGTCGGGCAGGTGCTGCTCGACCTGGTCGGCCAGCGTGCCGGCCACGGCCGCCGCCGTCTCGTACTTGAGCGGCGCCACGCCCACGAGGTTCTGCACCGCGACGTCGCGCTCGGCGTCGGTGAGACCGCCCTCGGCGAGCGTGCGCAGCACCGTCCACAAGTCCTCGAGGGCCGGGCCGGTGTTGGGGGTGTCGACGGAGCCGCTGATGGCGAGCATGGCGGCGCCGGTGCCGTCGGGCGCGGAGCGCAGGACCTGCCCGAAGGCCCGCACGCCGTACGTGTAGCCCTTCTCCTCGCGCAGCACCCGGTCCAGGCGGGAGGTGAGAGTGCCGCCGAGGCAGTAGGTGCCGAGGACCTGGGCGGGCCAGACACGGTCGTGCCGGTCGGGGCCGGTGCGGCCGATCAGCAGCTGTGTCTGCACGGCGCCGGGGCGGTCCACGATGACGACGCGACCGCGGTCGTCGGCGATCACCGGGGGCACGGGGCGCGGCTCGGCGGCGGAACCGGTCCACGCGCCCAGGGTGTCGCCGAGCAGTGCGTCCAGGTCCAGGCCGGTGAGGTCGCCGACGACCACCGCGGTGGCCGTGGCGGGGCGGACGTGCTTCTCGTAGAAGGTCCGTACGGCGGCGGAGTCGATGTTCGCCACCGTCTCCTCGGTGCCCTGGCGCGGGCGCGACATGCGCGAGTCGGCCGGGAACAGCTCCTTGGAAAGCTCCTTGGCCGCGCGGCGGGCCGGGTTGGCCAGCTCGTGCGGGATCTCGTCGAGCCGGTTGCGGACCAGGCGTTCGACCTCGCCGTCCGCGAAGGCGGGGGCCCTGAGGGCGTCGGCGAGCAGACCGAGGGCCTTGGCGAGGCGGGAGGCGGGCACCTCCAGGCTCAGCCGGACGCCGGGGTGGTCGGCGACCGCGTCGAGGGTGGCGCCGCAGCGCTCCAGCTCGGCGGCGAACTCCTCGGCGGAGTGCTTGTCGGTGCCCTCGGAGAAGGCGCGCGCCATGATGGTGGCGACGCCGTCGAGACCGGCCGGCTCGGCGTCCAGAGGCGCGTCGAGCAGCACCTCGACGGCGACGACCTGCTGGCCGGGGCGGTGGCAGCGCAGCACCGTGAGGCCGTTGTCGAGGCTGCCGCGCTCGGGGGCGGGGAACGCCCACGGCTTGGGCTCACCGGCCTGCGGCTGCGGGTGGAAGTCCATGGTGGCGAGCTCGGTCACTTGGCCGCCTCCTCGTCGTTCTCGTCGGTGGCGTCGGTCTGGTCGGCGTCGGTCTCGTCGGCGGGGGCGGTGGGCTCGTAGACGAGCACCGCGCGGTTGTCGGGGCGCAGGCGCGCCTTGGCGACCTCCTGGACCTCCTCGGCCGTCACCTCGAGCACCCGCTGCACGGCGGTGAGGGCGAGCTGCGGGTCGCCGAACAGGACGGCGTACCGGCACAGTTCGTCGGCGCGGCCCGCGACCGTGCCCAGGCGGTCCAGCCACTCACGCTCCAGCTGGGCCTGGGCGCGCTCCATCTCCTCGGCGGTGGGGCCCTCCTCGGCGAAGCGGGCCAGCTCCTCGTCGATGGCGGTCTCGATGACCGGCACCTCGACATCGCCGGAGGTCTTCACGTCCAGCCAACCCAGGGAGGGCGCCCCGGCGAGCCGCAGCAGGCCGAACCCGGCCGCGACGGCGGTCCGGTCACGGCGCACCAGCCGGTTGTACAGACGGGACGACTCGCCGCCGCCCAGGACGGTCAGCGCCAGGTCGGCCGCGTCGCACGCGCGCGTGCCGTCCTCCGGCAGGCGGTAGGCCGCCATCAGGGCGCGGGCCGGCACCTCCTCCTCGACCACCTCGCGCAGCTGCTCGCCCATGACGTCCGGCAGCGAACCGTCCCGCGGGGGCTGCTTGCCGTCGTGCGAGGGGATGGAGCCGAAGTACTTCTCGATCCAGGCGAGGGTCTGCTCGGGGTCGATGTCCCCGACGACCGACAGCACCGCGTTGTTCGGCGCGTAGTAGGTCCGGAAGAACGCCCTCGCGTCCTCCAGCGTCGCCGCGTCGAGGTCGGCCATCGAGCCGATCGGGGTGTGGTGGTAGGGGTGGCCCTCCGGGTAGGCGAGGGCGGTCAGCTTCTCGAACGCGGTGCCGTAGGGGACGTTGTCGTAGCGCTGGCGGCGCTCGTTCTTGACGACGTCGCGCTGGTTCTCCATGGACTCGTCGTCCAGGGCGGCCAGCAGGGAGCCCATGCGGTCGGCCTCCAGCCAGAGGGCGAGCTCCAGCTGGTGGGCGGGCATGGTCTCGAAGTAGTTGGTGCGCTCGAAGCTGGTGGTGCCGTTGAGGGAGCCGCCGGCGCCCTGCACCAGTTCGAAGTGGCCGTTGCCCTTCACCTGGGCGGAGCCCTGGAACATGAGGTGCTCGAAAAGGTGAGCCAGGCCGGTACGCCCCTTGACTTCGTGGCGCGAGCCGACGTCGTACCAGAGGCACACCGCCGCGACCGGGGTCAGGTGGTCCTCGGAGAGCACCACGCGCAGGCCGTTGGCCAGGCGGTGCTCGGTCGCTGTCAGGCCGCCGGAGCCTGCCTGGGCGGTGGCCGTGTGACCCATGGGCATGTACGTCCCTTCGATGGCGACTGCTGAGTGGAGTCAGCTGCGTGGAATCAGTGGTCGGAACTGCGGAATTCCGCGGGTCCTGCCACTGTATGCAAGCGTGCGGGCGACCGGTGGAGTTCCCGGTCCTCGTACGCCGAGAGCGAGAACGCGGTTGGCGGCCCGCGGACGGGTGTGCGGGGCGAGGGCGTACCCTGCGGGCAGCGCCGGGCCGGGCAGCCCGTGACGGGTCCTGGTCGGTCGCTGTCAGTGCCGCGGTCCACAATGGACCGCGTCAGTTCACCGTTCACGCTTCAGCAAGGAGCCGGCAGCGATGGCCCGCCGTAGTACGAAGACCCCGCCGCCCGACGACTCGTACGAGGAGAAGATCCTCGACATCGACGTCGTCGACGAGATGCAGGGCTCCTTCCTCGAGTACGCGTACTCGGTCATCTACTCGCGTGCGCTGCCGGACGCCCGCGACGGACTGAAGCCGGTGCACCGCCGCATCGTCTACCAGATGAACGAGATGGGCCTCAGGCCCGAGCGCGGCTATGTGAAGTGCGCCCGCGTCGTCGGCGAGGTGATGGGCAAGCTGCACCCGCACGGCGACGCGTCGATCTACGACGCGCTGGTGCGCATGGCCCAGTCCTTCTCGATGCGCGTGCCCCTGGTGGACGGCCACGGCAACTTCGGCTCGCTGGGCAACGACGACCCGCCGGCCGCCATGCGGTACACCGAGTGCCGGATGGCCGATGCCGCCGGCCTGATGACGGAGTCCATCGACGAGGACACCGTCGACTTCGCCCCGAACTACGACGGCCAGGAGCAGGAGCCGGTGGCGCTGCCGGCCGCCTTCCCGAACCTGCTGGTCAACGGCGCCTCGGGCATCGCGGTCGGCATGGCCACGAACATGCCGCCGCACAACCTGCGCGAGGTGATCGCGGCCGCCCGGCACCTGATCCGGCACCCGAACGCCGACCTCGACGCGCTGATGAAGCACGTGCCGGGCCCCGACCTGCCCACCGGCGGCCGGATCGTCGGCCTGCCCGGCATCCGGGACGCCTACGAGACGGGCCGCGGCACGTTCAAGATCCGCGCCACGGTGTCCGTGGAGACCGTGACGGCCCGGCGCAAGGGCCTCGTCGTCACCGAGCTGCCCTTCGCGGTCGGCCCGGAGAAGGTGATCGCCA
The DNA here is from genome assembly GCA_002155895.1 of Streptomyces rochei. GTDB lineage: Bacteria > Actinomycetota > Actinomycetes > Streptomycetales > Streptomycetaceae > Streptomyces > Streptomyces rochei. The sequence continues at coordinate 18,005 of MUMD01000208.1, read as the reverse complement.
AGATCAAGGACCTGGTCGGCTCGAAGAAGCTCCAGGGCATCGCGGACGTCAAGGACCTCACCGACCGCGAGCACGGCCTGCGGCTGGTCATCGAGATCAAGAACGGCTTCGTGCCCGAGGCGGTCCTCGAACAGCTCTACAAGCTGACGCCGATGGAGGAGTCCTTCGGCATCAACAACGTCGCCCTGGTGGACGGCCAGCCCCTCACCCTGGGCCTCAAGGAGCTGCTGGAGGTCTACCTCGACCACCGCTTCGACGTGGTGCGGCGGCGCAGCGAGTTCCGTCGCGGCAAGCGCCGGGACCGCCTGCACCTGGTCGAGGGTCTGCTCGTCGCGCTGGTGGACATCGACGAGGTCATCCGCCTCATCCGCTCCAGCGAGAACTCCGCCGAGGCCAAGCAGCGCCTGATGGAGCGCTTCTCGCTGAGCGAGGTCCAGACCCAGTACATCCTGGACACGCCGCTGCGCCGGCTCACCAAGTACGACCGCGTCGAGCTGGAGTCCGAGAAGGACCGGCTCAACGCGGAGATCGAGGAGCTGACCAGGATCCTCGACTCGGACGCGGAGCTGCGCAAGCTGGTCTCCGCCGAACTGGCCGCCGTCGCCAAGAAGTTCGGCACCGACCGCCGCACGCTCCTGCTGGAGTCCTCCGGCGCCCCGGTGGCCGCCGTCCCGCTCCAGGTCGCCGACGACCCCTGCCGGGTGCTGCTGTCCTCGACGGGGCTGCTCGCCCGCACGGCCGACGACCGGCCCCTCGCCACGGACGCCAAGGCCAAGCGGGTCAAGCACGACCTGATCGTCTCCGCGGTGCCCGCCACGGCCCGCGGCGAGGTCGGCGTGGTGACCTCCGCCGGGCGGCTGCTGCGGGTGAACGTGGTGGACCTCCCCCAGCTGCCGGAGTCCGTGGAGACGCCGAATCTGTCGGGCGGCGCGCCGCTCGCGGAGTTCGTGTCCCTGGAGGACGACGAGACGGTCGTCTGCCTGACCACGCTGGACGAGTCCTCGCCGGGGCTGGCGCTCGGCACGGAACAGGGCGTCGTCAAGCGGGTGGTGCCGGACTACCCGTCCAACAAGGACGAGCTGGAGGTCATCACCCTCAAGGAGGGCGACCGCATCGTCGGCGGCGTCGAGCTGCGCACCGGCGAGGAAGACCTGGTCTTCATCACGGACGACGCGCAACTGCTGCGCTACCAGGCGTCCCAGGTCCGCCCTCAGGGCCGTCCGGCGGGCGGCGTGGCCGGCATCAAGCTCGCCGACGGGGCGAAGGTCATCTCCTTCACGGCGGTCGACCCGGCCGCCGACGCGGTGGTCTTCACGGTCGCCGGCTCCCGCGGCACGCTGGACGACTCCGTCCAGACCACGGCCAAGCTCACCCCGTTCGACCAGTATCCGCGCAAGGGGAGGGCCACCGGCGGGGTGCGCTGCCAGCGGTTCCTGAAGGGCGAGGACTGCCTGGCCTTCGCGTGGGCCGGCGCCACCCCGGCGCTCGCGGCCCAGAAGAACGGCTCCCCGGCCCAGCTCCCGGACATCGACCCGCGCCGCGACGGCTCGGGCGTCTCGCTGCCGAAGACGGTGTCGGTGGTGGCCGGTCCCTTCTAGCCCGGGAAGGCGGGGGTAGCCGAGGGCGGCGGTTCCTCGCCGCCCGGCTCCCCGTCCTCCGGATCCGGTACGTAGCGCAGGACGCCCCACATGCCGTGCTCGTCGGCGTGCGGGGCATCGCTGCGGCACGCGTCGAGTTCCTTGCTCAGGGCGGGGGCGTCGATGCCGGACCCGATGAGGACGAGCTGGGTGCGGCGGTCCTCGCCGGGCGGCCAGGGCTCGGGGTAGAAGCGCAGGAAGCGCCCGACGGCGTGGACGGCGTACCGGTTCCGCCTGTCGTGCGGGCCGAAGTCGACGTAGCCCTTGATCCGGTAGAGGCCCTCGGGGCGGCTGTCGAGGAAGCGCATGAGCCCGCGCGGGTCGAGCGGGAGGTCGGAGACGAACGACAGCGTGTCGTAGGCGGCGTGCAGGTGCTCGGCGTACGCGCCGTGTGCGGAGTGGTCGTGCAGGTCGTCGAAGGACAGCTGCCCCACGCGCTCCTCGCTCGGCCGGCAGTCGTAGAGGAACTCCGGATCGATGCGGCCGTAGGTCGCGGGCACGACGGCGGCGCGGTCGGCGAGCGAGCGGACGAGGGCGAGGACGCGCTCGGCGTCCGGTGCCCGGTCGGTCTTGTTGACGACGACGAGGTCGGCGAGCGCCAGGTGCCGGTCGATCTCGGGGTGCTTCGCGCGCGTGGCGTCGAACTCGGCCGCGTCGACGACCTCGACCAGCCCGCCGTAGACGACCCCCGGCAGCTCGCTGGCGAGCACCATGCGCACGAGTTCCTGCGGCTCGGCGAGGCCGCTGGCCTCGATGACGATGACGTCGATGCCGGTTTCGGGCCGGGCCAGCCGTTCGAGGTAGCCGTCGAGTTCACCGGCGTCGACGGCGCAGCACAGGCATCCGTTGCCGAGCGAGACGGTGGAGTCGCCGAGCGCGCCGGCGACGGCCATCGCGTCGATCTCGATCGCCCCGAAGTCGTTGACGACGGCGCCGATGCGGCTGCCTCCGCTGCGGTGCAGGAGGTGGTTGAGGAGCGTGGTCTTGCCGGAGCCGAGGAACCCGGCGAGTACGACGACCGGGATCCGCTGCCGAGTCGGGCGCTGCCCCACCGTGCGACCTCTCTCTCCACCTCGCGTACGCCGGCCCGTGCCGGGGCGTACTCCCACGTACGGAACTGCCTGTTCAGGATACGAGCCGACGCGACCGACGCGGAGTGAACGATTGTTAGCGCCGCTGGCTGGGCAGACGTGTGGACAAGGCGCCGGACCGTGCGACCCTCGCTTCCCTCCGTGCGCCTCCTCTCCGCCTCCCCGCCGATCAGCGCCGCTCGGCACCCTGGAGGCGGCACGCGCCGCCCATCGCTCGCCGGTCCCCGTCAGCCGACCCGCACTCGACGACCGGCGGGCGGTCGCCTGATTCGGGGGTTGACATGGTCACACGGAAAAAGATCACGGGGAGGTTCGGCTCCGCCGCGACCGGTCTGCTGGTCGCCACGGCCGGGTTGACGCTGGCCGCGCGACAGCGCGCGCTGGAAGCGGAACGGCTGCGCGTACGACGGCTCGAACTGGAGGAGACCGCCTCGCGCCGCCGGGCGCTGGCGCACCAGCAGCGCATGCACTGGGAGCTGCTGTCGCGGGCGATCGACGACCCGTCACTCGCCTCGGTGATCGACACGTACGCTCCCGACATCCCGGCGGAGAAGCGCCGCCAGTACTTCTACGCCAACGCCTGGTACATCAACCTGTACCACCTCTACCGGGCGGGGCTCGTGGACCAGGAAGAGCTCTACGGACACGCCCGCGAGCTGTTCCAGAACCCGGTGATGCGCGAGTACTGGGAGGCGTCGCGGGGGCAGCGGGCGACCCTGAAACAGTCGTCCGACGAAGCACGGATCGGTCGCCTGGTGGACGGTCTCATCCGCGACCTGGACGACGCGGACACGGACGAGTGGTGGGTGGTGGGCACCCCTCCGTCCTCCTGAGTGCTCGGCCCTCCCGCCGAGCGCCGCCGCCGTCCGCGTCGTGCCCGTCAGCGCGCATGCGGACGGCGACCCACCGGGTGACATTTCGGTCCTGCGACCCCGCCCGCCCCTGGCGCACCAGTAATCTGCTCCCACTTGTTGTGTGCCCAGATCCCGAAGGACCGGTACCCCTTGAAAATCGTGCGCCGCATCGGTGTGCCCCCCAGTGCCCGCGGCAGTGCCTCGGGGGCCAACTGCCCCGACGTGTTCGAACTGAGCGACGGCAATTTCGCGGTCATCGGCACCGAGGCCACCGAGGCGCTGGAGCGGGAGCTGCCCGCCGACGCCGCCCGCGCCGACTACGAACGCATCGTCGTCGTGAGCCGGGAAACCCTGATCCGCGCGAAGGCCGACATCCCGGACGCCTGACCTCGCCACCCACGTCTCCGGCGCACCCACCGTCACCCGCGCCGGACGTCCCACCCGGCGAGCGATCCGGCACCCCGTCCTCGCTCGACGCCCCTACGACCCGGCCTGGCGCCCGAACGGCACCGGGCCGTTCGCGTCGCGGCAGCGTTCCGGGGTCTCCGCCACGACCGGAGCAGCGCTCGACCGCAGCTGTGAGCCGCGGGAGGCAAGTCAGGTTAGGCTCACCTCTGTGAGTACGTGCTCAACCGTCTCCCGGGACCTCGATGAGCCCGTTGCGGGCACCGCACCCGTCGCGAGGACCTGGCTGCTGCTCGAACAGCCCGGCCCCTGGGGTGCCAAGGCACTCACTTCGAGCCACCTGGACACCACGCTCGGGCGCGCCCTGGAAGCCGCGGTCAAGGGTACGGACGTACGCGTCGCCCTCATCCGCCGCCCCGGCCGGCACGCGGACCGCGGCACCCCCGCGGTGCGCCGTGTGTATGCGGCGCACACCACCCCGGGGAACGTGTGGGTGCGCACCACCACACTCACCGATCCCCATCAGCTGCTCGGCCTCGACTTCGCCGCGCTGGGCAGGGGCGACGGCCGCACCTTCGACGCGGTGCTGGACGGGGGCCCGCACACCGGGGACCCGCTCGTCCTCGTCTGCACCAACGGCAAGCGCGACCGGTGCTGCGCACTCCTGGGGCGGCCCCTGGCGGCGGAACTCGCCGCGTCCGGCGCCGAGGGCGTCTGGGAGGTCACCCATCTGGGTGGTCACCGCTTCTCCCCGACGGTGCTCGTACTGCCCCACGGATACGCGTACGGCCGGGTCCGGGCCCACTCGGCCAAGGAGATCCTGCACGGTGCGCGGGAGGGGCGGATCGTGGTCGAGGGGTGCCGCGGCAACACCGCGTGGGAGCGACCGGGGCAGGCCGCCGAGCTGGCCGTTCGCTCCGCGGTGGGCGAGGTCGCGGCCCAGTCGCTGAGCGTCGTACGGACGGACGGCGCCGCGCCGCGCTGGGAGGTGACCGTGGCCCACGTCGACGGCCGGCACTGGCGGGTCGGCGTCGCGCAGGGCGCGTCGGCCCCGCCCCGCCCGGAGAGCTGCGGCGCGGCGGTACTGGGTTCGCCGGCCCGCATGGAGGTCACGGGGGTGCGTGAGCTGTCGGTGACGGCGGCGCTCGCGAGCTGACCGGCGCCCCGGGGAGCGCCCGTCTGCCCGGCCCGGCCCGGCTCAGCATCACGAGCCTGCGGCTTCCGCTTTCCGGCTTCCGGCTTCCGGCTTCCGGCTTCCGGCTTCCGGCTTCCGGCTTCCGGGGGCGCGGATGTCGGCCGGACCCCGTCCGGCCTGCGACGATCAGGAGATCCGCGCCACACCCCTCTACGGTCCGCCCTCCCCCGCCACGTACCGTCGTGGGTATGAGCTCCACTCCCCCCGTCCGCCGCCTGCGCCTCGGCCTGCCCCGGCGGGTGTTTTCGCAGGTGCTGCTGATGCAGCTGGCGATCGCCGCGGGAGTCGCCGTGCTCGCGACCGGGCTGTTCCTGGCGCCGCTCGGCGACCAGCTGGACGACCAGGCGATGCGCCGGGCCCTCGCGATCGCGCAGACCACGGCGCAGCAGCCGCAGATCGCCGAGGACGTGCGCGACACCCCGCCGACGGCGGGCGGCCCGGTGCAGCGGGAGGCCGAACGGATTCGCGAGGCCACCGGGGCGGAGTACGTCGTCGTGATGGACCGGCGGGGCGTGCGCTGGTCGCACACCGACCCGGAGCGGGTGGGCGAGACCGTCTCGACCGATCCCGGGCAGGCCCTGGCCGGCCGTGAGGTCATGGAGATCGACGAGGGCACCCTGGGCCGGTCGGCGCGCGGGAAGGTGCCCCTGCGCGAGGCTGACGGCGACGTGGTCGGCGCGGTCTCCGTCGGGATCGCCTACGACAGCGTCCGGGCGCGGCTGATCCACGCCATCCCCGGTCTGTTCGCGTACGCCGGCGGCGCCCTGGCCGTCGGCGCGCTGGCCGCCTGGCTCATCTCGCGCCGGGTACAGCGGCAGACCCGTGACCTGGCCTTCTCGGACATCGCCGGGCTGCTGGCGGAGCGCGAGGCGATGCTGCACGGCCTCCGGGAGGGAGTGGTCGCCCTGGACCGCGGGGGCCGGGTGCGTCTGCTCAACGACGAGGCGCAGCGCCTGCTGGGCATCGGCGGCGAAGCCGTGGGCCGCTCCCCGGACGAGGCGCTGGGCGCCGGGCGGACGGCCGACGTCCTGGCCGGCCGGGTGACCGGCACCGACCTGCTGACGGTGCGGGGTCAGCGGGTCCTGGTCGCCAACCGGATGCCGACCGACGACGGTGGCGCCGTCGCCACGCTGCGCGACCGCACCGAGCTGGAGCAGCTCGGACGGGAGCTGGACTCGACGCGCGGCCTGATCGACGCCCTGCGCGCGCAGGACCACGAGCACGCCAACCGCATGCACACCCTGCTGGGGCTGCTCGAGCTGGAGATGTACGACGACGCCGTGGAGTTCGTCGGTGAGGTCGTGGGCGAGCACCGGGTCACCGCGGAGCAGATCACCGAGCGCGTCCAGGACCCGCTCCTCGCCGCCCTGCTGGTCGGCAAGGCGACCGTGGCGACGGAACGGGGAGTGGCCCTGTGGGTGTCCGAGCGGACGCGGCTGCCGGACCGCCTCGTCGATCCCCGCGGGCTCGTGACCGTCGTGGGCAACCTGGTCGACAACGCGCTCGACGCCGTCGCGGGAGCGCCGCACGCGCGTGTCGAGGTCGAACTGCGCGCGCGGGGCCGCGCCGTCACGCTCCGGGTGCGGGACACCGGGCCCGGTGTCCCCGCGGAACACCGCGAGCGGGTGTTCACGGAGGGCTGGTCCACCAAGGAGCCGCCGGCGCACCGGCAGCGGGGCATCGGGCTGTCCCTGGTGCGCAGGCTCGCCGAACGGCAGGGCGGCAGCGCCACGGTCGGCGAGGCGCACGGCGGCGGCGCGGAGTTCGTCGTCGTCCTGCCCGAGGCCCTGACCGAACCGGACCCGACCGGACCGGGCTCGACCGGACCGGGCTCGAGTGGACCTGGCCCGACCGATCCGAACGCGACCGATCCGAACGCGAGCGGCCCTCGCGCGGCAGAGCCGGACCTGCCGTCCGCCGTCGCGTCCCCCGCCGTGCCCGCCCACGTCAACCCCACTGCCGAGGAGGAGTCCCGATGATCGAGGTCCTGGTCGTGGACGACGACACGCGGGTCGCGCGGGTCAACGCCGCCTACGTCGAGAAGGTGCCGGGCTTCCACGTCGCCGGGCAGGCGCACAGCGCGCTGGACGCCTTGCGCCGCGTGGAGGCACTGCCCCGCGTGGACCTGGTCCTGCTGGACCACTACCTGCCCGACCGCACCGGACTCGAGGTTGTGCAGGAGATGCGGCGCCTCGGGCACCAGACCGACGTGATCATGGTGACGGCGGCGCGGGACGTGTCGACGGTCCAGGCGGCGATGCGCCAGGGGGCGCTGCAGTACCTGGTCAAGCCGTTCGCCTTCGCGGGCCTGCGCGCCAAACTGGAGGCGTACGCGGAGCTGCGGCGCACGCTCGACGGTGGCGGCGAGGCGGAACAGGCGGAGGTGGACCGGATCTTCGGCGCCCTCTCGGCTCCGTCGGAGCCGGGACTGCCCAAGGGGCACTCCCCCACCACCGCCGAGCTGGTACGCCAGTGCCTGATGAAGGCCGACGGCGCGCTCTCCGCCCAGGAGATCGCCGAACGCACCGGGGTGAGCCGCCAGACGGCACAGCGCTATCTGAAGCTCCTGGAGCGCACGGGCCGGGCCAGGCTGACCCTGAAGTACGGGGACGCGGGCCGCCCCGAGCACCGGTACGTGTGGGCGACCCGCGCCTGAGGGTGCGGGGCCGGCCCCCGATGGTCCCGCGGTGGCCGGCACCGCCGCCTACACGGCTCCCGCGCCGGTCAGTGACCGGACCTCCGTCTCGGCGTGCTTGCCCGCGTCCGGGACCTCGGGCGAGATGACCGTGCCGATCCAGCCGGCCAGGAAGCCCAGCGGGATCGACACCAGACCCGGATTCTGCAGCGGGAAGAACTGGAAGTCGACGCCCGGGAAGAGCGACTGCGGGCTGCCCGACACCACGGGTGACAGCAGGACCAGCGCCACCGCGGGCACGAGGCCCCCGTAGACGGCCCAGACGGCCCCCCGCGTGGTGAAGCCGCGCCAGAACAGCGAGTAGAGGAGCACCGGCAGGTTCGCGGACGCGGCGACCGCGAAGGCGAGGCCCACCAGGAACGCCACGTTGAGATCGCGGGCGAGCAGACCGAGGGCGATCGCGACCGCGCCGATCCCGACGGCGGCGACGCGGGCGACGGCGACCTCGCTGCGCGGCTTCGCGCCCCGGCGCCGCAGGGAGGCGTACAGGTCGTGGGCCACGGAGGCGGAGGAGGCCAGGGTGACGCCGGCGACCACCGCGAGGATCGTGGCGAACGCTACGGCGGCCACGACCGCGAACAGGACCGTGCCCCCGGTGGATTCCGCGCCGCCGCCCAGGTCCACGGCGAGCAGCGGAACCGCCGTGTTCCCGGCGGCGTTCGACGCCCGTACGGCGTCCGGGCCGACCAGGGCCGCCGCGCCGAAGCCCAGCACGATCGTCATCAGGTAGAAGCCTCCGATGAGGCCGATGGACCAGACGACCGACCGTCTCGCGGCCCGGGCGGTGGGCACGGTGTAGAAGCGGGACAGGATGTGCGGCAGCCCGGCCGTGCCCAGCACCAGGGCGAGACCCAGGCTGATGAAGTCGAAGCGCGAGGTCCAGTCCCCGCCGTACGCCAGCCCGGGGGCCAGGAACGCCTCGCCGTGACCGCTGCGTTCGGCCGCCGTGCGCAGCAGCCGGTCGAGGTCGCCGTGGAAGCGGACCAGCACGAGCGCGGTCAGTGCGACGGTGCCGCCGAGCAGCAGCACCGCCTTCACGATCTGGATCCAGGTGGTGGCCCGCATGCCGCCCAGCGACACGTAGATCACCATGAGGGCGCCGACGCCGATGACGGTCCAGGTCCGCGCGGTCTCGCTCGTGCCGCCGAGCAGCAGGGCGACGAGACTGCCCGCGCCCACCATCTGGGCCACGAGGTACATGACGGACACGGTGACCGAGGAGGTGCCGGCCGCGATCCGGACCGGCCGCTCGCTCATCCGGGCCGCCACGACGTCGGCGAGGGTGAACCGCCCGCAGTTGCGCACCAGTTCCGCGACGAGGAACAGCACGACGAGCCAGGCGACGAGGAAGCCCACCGAGTAGAGCATGCCGTCGTAGCCGTAGAGCGCGATGACGCCCGAGATGCCGAGGAAGGAGGCCGCCGACATGTAGTCACCGGCGATGGCAAAACCATTTTCCATCGGGGAGAACAACCGGCCGCCCGCGTAGAACTCCTCGGCCGAGCCGTGGCGTTGGCGGCTCACCCAGGTCGTGATCCCCAGGGTGACGGCGACGAAGATGCTGAACAGCAGCAGCGCGAGGGTCTGGTGATCACCCGTCACGACGCACCGCCCCGCACCCCGCGCGTCAGTTCCTGGGTGTCCCAGCGCAGTTCGAGCGCGGCCCGGTCCCTGCGCAGCCTCGCGTGCCGGGCGTACGCCCAGGTGAGCAGGAACGTGGTGAGGAACTGGCCGAGGCCGGCGAGCATCGCCACGTTCACCGATCCGGCCACCGGCCGGGCCATCAGCGCGGGCGCCGTGGTGGCGGCCACCACATAGGCGACGTACCAGACGAAGAACGCGGCCACCGCCGGGATCACGAACCGCCGGTACCGGCTGCGGACCTCCTGGAACGCCGCGCTGCGCTGGACCTCCAGGTAGACGTCGGCCGCGGCCCGCGGCGGCGCCCCCGCCGCCTCCGGTGGTGTCGGCGGCGACGCCGGCTCCGGGACGCGCGCTCCGGCCGACTCGCCCCAGCCGGTGGCCAGGGCGTCGTACCACGGGTCGTCGTAGGCCGGGCTCGCGGACGCCTCGTCGGGGGGCAGGTCCGCGGTGCCGCGACGGCCGACCGCGTTCTCGAAACCGCCTCCGGGGCCACGGAGGCGATCGTTGCTTGACTGCATGCCCAAGGATGGACAGAACGGGAAGATCCCCGACTCTTCTTCCCTCCGCACTTCACCCCATCAGGTGACCGAGCCGCACGCGGCCCGGTTCCCGGTGAGAGGGCCGGGACCGGTGTGCGCCACCGGGCCCGGCTCAGGTCGTGCGGTCACGCACGGTCACGCGTCGATGCGCGACCGGTCCAGCGTCGCCGCCGAACTGGAGATGAACTCCTTGCGGGGAGCGACGTCGTTGCCCATCAGCAGGTCGAAGACCTGCTCCGCGGATTCCAGGTCGGTGAGGTTGATCCGGCGCAGGGTACGGCGGCGGGGGTCCATGGTCGTCTCCGCCAGCTGGTCGGCGTCCATCTCGCCCAGACCCTTGTAGCGCTGGATGGAGTCCTTGTACCGGATGTTCTTGGTCTGGAACTCCATGAGCGTGTCACGCAGCTCCCGGTCCGAGTACGTGTAGACGTACTTGTCCTGGCCCTTCTTCGGCTGGACCAGCTCGATGCGGTGCAGCGGCGGCACCGCGGCGAAGACCCGCCCCGCCTCCACCATGGGCCGCATGTAGCGGTGGAAGAGGGTGAGCAGCAGGGTGCGGATGTGGGAACCGTCGACATCGGCGTCGGTCATCATGATGATCTTGCCGTAGCGGGCCGCGTCGATGTCGAAGGTACGGCCCGAGCCGGCTCCTATGACCTGGATGATCGCGCCGCACTCGGCGTTCTTCAGCATGTCGGTCACGGACGACTTCTGGACGTTGAGGATCTTGCCGCGGATCGGCAGCAGCGCCTGGAACTCGGAGTTCCGGGCGAGCTTCGCCGTACCCAGGGCGGAGTCCCCCTCGACGATGAACAGCTCGCTGCGGTCGACGTCGTCGCTGCGGCAGTCGGCGAGCTTCGCGGGCAGCGAGGAGGACTCCAGGGCCGTCTTGCGGCGCTGGGCGTCCTTGTGCTGACGGGCGGCGATGCGGGTGCGGGCCGCGGCGACGGCCTTTTCCATGACCACGCGGGCCTGCTGGGCCGCGTCACGCTTGGTGGAGGTCAGGAAGGCCTTCAGCTCCTTGCTGATCACGTTGTTCACGATCCGGCGGGCCGCCGAGGTGCCGAGGACCTCCTTGGTCTGCCCCTCGAACTGCGGCTCGGCGAGGCGGACCGTGACGACCGCCGTGAGGCCCTCCAGGGCGTCGTCCTTGACGATGTCGTCCTCGGCGACGCGCAGGAGCTTCTTGGCCCGCAGCGCCTCGTTCATCGTCTTCGCCACCGCCTGCTCGAAGCCGGCGACGTGGGTGCCGCCCTTGGGCGTGGCGATGATGTTGACGAACGACTTGACCGTGGTGTCGTACCCGGTGCCCCAGCGCATCGCGACGTCGACGCCGAGCTCGCGCGTCACCTCGGTGGGCGTCATCTGGCCGTGCTCGTCGAGCACGGGGACCGTCTCCTTGAAGCTGCCCTGCCCGGTGAAGCGCAGGACGTCGCAGACGGGCCGGTCGCCGGCCAGGAACTCGCAGAACTCGCTGATGCCGCCGTCGAAGCGGAAGGACTCCTCGCCCTTGCTGCCGCCGTCACCGAGGCCGAACTCGTCACGGACGACGATGGTCAGCCCGGGGACCAGGAACGCGGTCTGGCGGGCCCGCTGGTGCAGATTCTCCAGGGAGAGCTTGGCGTCCTTGAGGAAGATCTGCCGGTCGGCCCAGTACCGCACGCGGGTGCCGGTGCGGGTCTTGGGCATCTTCTTCCTGGCCTTGCGCAGCCCGCTCCCGGCCTCGAAGCCGGCGTCCGGGCCCGCTCCCTTGAAGGCGCCGGGAACGCCGCGCCGGAAGCTGATGGAGTGCGTGTACCCGTCGCGGTCCACCTCGATGTCCAGCCGGCTGGACAGGGCGTTCACCACGGAGGCGCCGACACCGTGCAGACCGCCGGAGGCGGCGTAGGAGCCGCCGCCGAACTTGCCTCCGGCGTGCAGCTTGGTCATGACGACCTCGACACCGGAGAGGCCGGTCTTCGGCTCGACGTCCACCGGGATGCCCCGGCCGTTGTCCCGGACCTCGACCGACGCGTCGTCGTGGAGGATCACCTCGATGTGGTCGCAGTAGCCGCCCAGGGCCTCGTCGACGGAGTTGTCGATGATCTCCCACAGGCAGTGCATCAGGCCACGGCTGTCGGTCGATCCGATGTACATGCCCGGACGCTTGCGCACGGCCTCGAGACCCTCGAGGACGAGCAGGTGCCGCGCGGTGTAGTTGGACCCGTCCCGGTCTGCTCCTGCCAGCAGCGCAGTGGACGGCACGGATGTCTCGGCGGTCACGCGGTTCGCTCCTCGCTGAATTTCAGATGGGGCCCCGCTGGGTAAAGGCGCGGCTCGGTTCACCGGTCAGAGGGTACCGAGCCCTGGTAGAGCCGTTGTCACGCCACCCTCGTCGCGGACTCACCCTAGTCCAGCGTCGCATGCTTGTTCGATCCCTCGATGGGGTGAAGTACACATCACGTTCCCATCGAGGCATGAACCATTTAGGCTCCGGGCACGTCCTCATGAACAAACCGGCAACCCAGCCGGCGGGACCGACACTGACCGACTGCGCGAACCCGTACGACACACAGACACGCAATACGGCACATTCGCCGCCAACCGGCAACAGCCGGCCCCTCGGAAATTTTTTTCGAGGAAAAGCCACGAGCGGGAACGTTTTGGGGCTGGTTGGATGTTGACCCTGGTACGACAGCTCGTCGAGCTAGAGAAGAGGCGACGTGACTACTGTTCTGACTTCCGCAAGCCCGCTGACGGCCGCTGATCGCTGCGACCGCTGCGGCGCCCAGGCATACCTGCGCGTCGTCCTGCTGAGCGGCGGAGAACTGCTCTTCTGCGCCCACCACGGGCGCAAGTTCGAGCCGGAACTCAAGAAGATCGCCGCTGAGATACAGGACGAGACGGAGCGGCTGACCGCCGTTCCGGGATCCTCCTCCGAGGAAGAGCGCTGACGCGACGCGCCCGACGACGAGCCGACCCGGCACAAGCCGAGCAACGGGCGGCCGCCCCTCCCGTCGAGGGGCGGCCGCCCGTGCGCGTGTCCGGTGGGCTCCAGGAGGCCGTCAGGCCCCCTTCGATCCGCTCCCCTGTGCGGCGGCGGGGTCGTCCCAGCCCAGCGTCCGCAGTACGGCGGAGACACGGGTGTACACCCCGGGACTGCCCGGACGCCCGCAGCCGCTTCCCCAGGACACGAGGCCGATGAGCCGACCCTGAGCGACCAGCGGCCCACCGCTGTCCCCCTGGCAGGCGTCGCGACCGCCGGCGTCCTCACCGGCACAGAGCATGGTGTCGGCCAGGTAGCGCCCGTCGTCACTCCCCGGGTACGCCCGCTCGCACGACGCGTCGGACAGGACCCGTACGCGTGCCGCCCGCAGGCTGGTGGCGTAGTCCCCGGCCCCCGAGGTGTCCCCCCAGCCGTAGACGAGGGCCGTCGTGTCCGGCCCGTAGGCGGGGTCCCCCTCGGCCGCCATCCCTATGGCCGAGCCGGCGGGCAGGTCTTCGGAGAGCGTGAGCACGGCGAAGTCACCGGCGTTGCTGACGTCGTCGTGCGCCGGGTTCACCCAGACGTCGCGGACGGGGATCTCACGGCCCTGGTCGGAGAGCAGGTCCGTGCGGCCGACGATGACGCTGAGGTCGCGCACCTGCTCGGGCGGCGAGCCGAGAACCTCCTCGGCGAGGCAGTGGGCCGCCGTGAGGACGGTGGTGCGGCCGACGGCCACTCCCCCGCAGAACTGGCCCGCCCGCGTACCTCCGAACCGGTCACGGCTGGACAGGGCGACGGTCCAGGGACTGTCGGACACTTCGACCGGGAAGCCCCCGACGACGATGCTGTCGGCGGACGCGGGGGCGGCGGACGCGAGCGGTATCGCGGTCGCCGCGGCCGCCAGGACCAGCGGCCGGGCCAGGGCCCGGGCAAAGAGGCGACGCATGCAGGCTCCTCACTCTGGGTGGTGATGGAACACCCAGGGTGATCCAGCCCGGCGCGGCGCGCACCCGCTGATCGACACCGAGGCCCGGTCCCCCGCCTGGGGAACCGGGCCTCGTCACGTCCGCGACCGTGCCCCGGCCGAAGGGGCGGTGACTAGTCGAGGTAGTCGCGCAGCACCTGGGAGCGCGACGGGTGGCGCAGCTTCGACATCGTCTTCGACTCGATCTGGCGGATCCGCTCGCGCGTGACCCCGTACACCTTGCCGATCTCGTCGAGGGTCTTCGGCTGACCGTCGGTGAGACCGAAGCGCATGGAGACGACGCCCGCCTCGCGCTCGGACAGGGTGTCGAGAACGGAGTGCAGCTGCTCCTGCAGCAGGGTGAAGCTGACCGCGTCGGCCGGGACGACCGCCTCGGAGTCCTCGATGAGGTCACCGAACTCGCTGTCGCCGTCCTCGCCCAGCGGGGTGTGGAGCGAGATGGGCTCACGGCCGTACTTCTGGACCTCGATGACCTTCTCCGGGGTCATGTCGAGCTCCTTGGCCAGCTCCTCCGGGGTGGGCTCGCGGCCCAGGTCCTGGAGCATCTGGCGCTGCACGCGCGCGAGCTTGTTGATGACCTCGACCATGTGCACCGGGATGCGGATGGTGCGGGCCTGGTCGGCCATGGCGCGGGTGATCGCCTGACGGATCCACCAGGTGGCGTACGTGGAGAACTTGTAGCCCTTGGTGTAGTCGAACTTCTCGACCGCGCGGATGAGACCGAGGTTGCCCTCCTGGATGAGGTCCAGGAAGAGCATGCCGCGGCCGGTGTAGCGCTTGGCCAGGGAGACCACCAGGCGGAGGTTGGCCTCCAGGAGGTGGTTCTTGGCGCGGCGGCCGTCCTCGGCGATGATCTCCAGCTCGCGCTTGAGCTTGGGCGCCAGCTTGTCGGCGTTCGCCAGCTTGTCCTCGGCGAACAGGCCCGCCTCGATGCGCTTGGCCAGCTCGACCTCCTGCTCGGCGTTGAGCAGGGGGACCTTGCCGATCTGCTTGAGGTAGTCCTTGACCGGGTCGGCGGTGGCGCCGGCCGCGGCGACCTGCTGGGCCGGAGCGTCGTCCTCGTCCTCGTCGGACAGCACGAAGCCCGCGTTCTCGGTGCCCTCGGGCTCCTCGGCGGCGGCCTTCGGCTCCTCGATCGCCTCGTCCTCGAGAAGCTCCGCGTCGTCCTTCTTGGCGGTGGTCTTCTTGGCCGCCGTCTTCTTGGCGGTGGTCTTCTTCGCCGCGGCCTTCTTGGCGGTCGTCTTCTTGGCGGCGGCCTTCTTGACGGGCGCCTCCGCCTCTTCCTCGGCCGCGGTGGTGGCGGGGGCCGCCGGCGCGGCGGGCGCGGCGGTCTTCCTGCTGGTCACCGTCTTCGCCGCGACCGTCTTGGTGGCGGTCCGCTTGGCGGGACTCTTCGCTGCGACGCTCTTTCGGGTGCGCTTGGGCTCCGCGGCACTGACCATCAGCGTCACACCCTCTTCCTCGAGGATCTGGTTGAGGCTGCGCAGTACGTTCTTCCACTGAGTGGCCGGAATCTGGTCAGCTTCGAAGGCCCGACGCACGTCGTCGCCGGCGATCTGCCCCTCAGCCTTTCCCCGCTCAATGAGCGCCATGACAGAGACGGACTCGGCGATCTCCGGCGGGAGCGTACGGGATGTGCTGGCCGACACGAACAACCTCTCGGAACGTTGGAAAACGGCTTCCGGCCCCGTCCATGGCGGACACGGGCCGACCGCCGGCTTGGAATGGGCCGACGGCGCGGGCGGAGGCCGGGGAGTTGCACAGCGCCGTGAACGGCGTCCGTATTCCCTCCGCGGCTGTCACCTCTTAGGTCATCGCGTTGTTCCCACGAGCGTTACGCCCAATCCGCGTGGCCCGAGTCACACCCCGTAAGCGTTCAAAACCGGTCAGACACGAGCAAAGAGGGTCGTCGAAGGGCGCTAGAAGGACAGTGGAGGGGACTCCCCCGGCCACGCCGGGAGGCTCAGCCTCTCATCGCATCGTCGGACCCCGTGGGATCACGACGGATTCCACGGGGTCCGACGACGGCGGCGAACCGGCCGGCCACGGCCATAGGAGGGGTCTGGCGTGTCCGGCCCGCGCCGGTCCGGCGGAACGCGGTCAGTGCTCGCGCGGGGCGGGCACCACACGCTCCACCTCGGGGTGGACGGTCAGCAGCTGGCGCATGGCGGACTCGGCCGCCGCCCCGTCCCCGGTGGCGAGGGCGTCGACGATCCTGCCGTGCTGCGCCAGAGACACGTCGTTGGGCCGGTCACAGCCGGTGACCGGGCCGCCGGAGACGTGGAGGGCGGCGGAGACGATGCCGGAGAGGTGGTCGAGCATGCGGTTGCCCGCGATCTGGATGAGGAGCGTGTGGAACTCGGCGTCGGCACGGGAGAAGGTGAGCGCGTCACCCTGCTGCATGGCGTGTCCCATGATCCCGACCATGTCGGACAGGCGCTGCTGCACGTCCTCGCGTCCGTGCCCCGCGGCGAGGCGCGCGGCCAGCGGCTCGATCGTCGAACGCAGCTCGCTCAGCTCCCGGCGCTGGTCGTCGCGCTGCGGCCCGAAGGCCCGCCACTCGATGATGTCCGGGTCGAGCAGGTTCCAGTCACTGACGGGGCGCACCCGGGTGCCGACATTGGGGCGGGCGCTGACCAGCCCCTTGGCCTCCAGGACGCGGAGGGACTCGCGCACGACGGTGCGGGACACCTCGAAACGCTGGCCGATCTCCTCGGGCACCAACGGACGGTCGGCACCCAGGTCGCCCGAAACGATCATCTGTCCCAGCTGCTGGACGAGTTGTCCGTGCAGGCCGCGGCCACGGCTGCCTGCGGTGCGCCGGCCCACGCGGCCCAGCTCGGACTCCGCCCCTTCCCAGGCGGGCGCCCCCATGCGGTCGACGGTGGGCGTCTCCGCGAAGGGGTAGCGGTCGAGTTCGCCCGGGTTCGTGAGGCCGGAGTCGGCGGAGCGGGCGGCGGTCATCATGGAGTGCGCAAGGGTAGTCACGCATCCTTTGTCGGCGCCGTTCCCAACTCCCTTGAGGTCTTTGGTGAAAAGCACACGAAAGGGTGATCGCTCACCCCGTCGCAATTGACGCCTTATCGGAAAGAAATGGGCGTTCCCCGGGGAGTTGCGCGCACGGTCGGACCGGAAGGGCACGGTGGCTGTCACTGGGGCCTGCTGCGCAGGGTCATGAGCAGGTACGCGCAGAGCAGAGCGGTGACGGACAACGCCAGCGCGCTGCCGACGGGTTGGGCGATCATGCGGAGCACCTCGGCCACGTACCGCTCGCCACCGAAGGGCCACGTGGTCAGGAAGAGCTCCCGCGTCCGCATCGGAAGACCGGCCGCGGTCCGCACGGACGGGCCGTCCCAGACCTTCTGTACGAGCGGTACGACGAGTACGGGCACGGCGACCACCGCGGCGAGTCCGGCCGTGGTGGACCGGAAGACACCGGCGGCGAGCACACCGGCCCAGCCGCATCCGACGACGAGTGCGAGCCAACCCGCGCCCAGTGCGGGCCAGTCGGCGGGGACACCGGCGAGTTCCGGCCCGTAGAACAGATGGAGCACTGCGGCGTTGCCGCCCACGGTGAGCGCGGCCAGCACCAGTGCGGTGACCGCGGAGACGAGGAGCTTCGCGACGAGCAGCCCCAGGCGGCGGGGCACGGCACCGCGGTCCGCGGCCAGGGCGGGGTGGCGGAACTCGTCGCCCGAGGCAAGCGCCCCGAGCAGTCCGGCGCCCAGTGCCGCGGGCGGCAACGGCAGCTCCTGCGGCCACGCGGCGAGCAGCTGCGGCTGCGGTGTGTGCCCGACGCGGGCCAGGATCACGGCGGTGACGACGGAGACCAGGAGCACCACGGCGATGGTGACGAACCCGGTTCTGATGCCGGCGGCACGACGGAATTCGTAGCGCAGCGGCCGCAGGGGGCTGGGTGCGGAGCGGACGGAGACGGGGGGAGGCAAGGGCGACGCCGCTCCGGTGGCGAGAGTCCGGGCGGGCGCGGGGCGGAC
>MUMD01000207.1:51684-51940 GCA_002155895.1 Streptomyces rochei | reverse complement strand
GGGAGGGTCCGCGGCCCGACGGTGGCGAGCGGCGGGGACGGGGGCGCGGCCCGGCGGTGGCCCGCGGCTACGGCGCCGCGGACGCCAAGGTCGTCGCCAGTCTGTCCAGGGCCGTCTGGGCCTCCCACGCGTTCGTCGTGTCCGAGGCCAGGAAGGCGAAGCCCAGGAGGCGGCCGTCGGGGGTGGCCACCGTGCCGGCGAGGGTGTTGACGCCGGTCAGGGTGCCGGTCTTGGCGCGTACGACGCCGGCCGCGCC
>MUMD01000207.1:0-51676 GCA_002155895.1 Streptomyces rochei | reverse complement strand
CGGCCTCGGCGAGCAGCGCGGTGAGCAGGCCGGCGGTGATGCGGTCGGTGCGGTCCAGGCCGCTGCCGTCGTGGAAACGGGCGCCGCGCACGGGCAGGCCCAGCTGCTTCAGGCGGGCCGTGATCGCCGCCGAGACGCCCTCGAAGTCGGCGGGCTCGCCGCTCGCCACGGCGGTGTGGCGGGCCAGGGCCTCGGCGAGGTCGTTGTCGCTGTGGGTCAGCATGCGCTCGACCAGCGCCGACAGCGGGGGCGAGGAGACCGTGGCGAGGGTGTCCGCGCGGTCGGTGGCCTTGGAGGGGCCGGGGGCCGAAGCGGTGACGCCGTGCTGTTCCAGGAACCCGGCGAAGGCGCGGGCGGCGTCGGCGGCCGGGTCCGGCACGCGCGGGGCGGGGCCGGCGGTGGAGTCGTCCGTGCGGCCCTCGTCGGACATCAGGGCGGTGACGGGGGCGAGGTTCTCGTTGACCCCGATCGGGTGCGCCTTGTCGCCGGCGTAGAGCGTGGTGTCGTACGACAGCGTCACCCGGCGCACGTCCCGCTTCTTCAGGGCGGTGGCGGTCTTCTCGGCGAGGGTGCGCAGGCTCGCGAGGCCGTTGGCGTCCTCGCGGGCGGTGAGGGTGGGGTCGCCGCCGCCGACCAGGACGAGTTCCCCGGTGTCGGCCTCCAGGGCCGTGCGGGTGGTGAGGCGGTGGTCGGGGCCGAGGGCGGTGAGCGCGGCGACGGCGGTGGCGACCTTGGTGGTGGAGGCGGGGGTGAGGGCCGCGTCGGCGTCGAGGGCGTGCAGGCGCTTGCCGGTGGTGAGGTCGACGACGGCCGCCCCGCGGGTACCGCCGAGCGCCGGGTCGTCCAGGAGGGGGCCGAGGAGGTCGGCCAGGGCGGTGCCGCCGGGCGCGGCGTCGGCTCCCCTCGGGACCCCGCCGTCGGTGCCGCCCAGGCCGGTGAGGACGGACGGGGCGCTGGGTGCCGGGCGGGGCGAACCGGCCGCCGCGCCGGAGCCGCCCGGTCCACCGTGATCTGCGCCACCCGTGTGCTCCAGTGCGACGGCCCGGTCCCGCTCGGCCGTACGCTGACCCGTGGAGTCCCAGGGTCCGGCGGCGGTCACCGCACCGGCGGCGAGCGCCAGTCCGGCCGTGGCGGCACCGGCGGTGTACTGCCAGGTCTTCGGCCGGGTGACCCGGTCGAGCCGCGGCGCCGTGGCCCGTGCGAACCGTGCGACCCGCGGTCGGACGGCCCGCGCGGCGCGTGCGAGACGCGGTCGGACGGCACCCGCGGCCCGCGCCACACGCGGTCCCGCGGCCCGCCAAGGCCTCAGCTCCGGCACCGTCACCAGCCCCTTTCGCGATCACACACCTGCGTGAGGGACACTTAACCACCAGAACTATGTGCTGATCATGGAGGAGCGTCCGGTGGAGTTCGACGTCACGATCGAGATCCCGAAGGGTTCGCGGAACAAGTACGAGGTGGACCACGAGACCGGTCGTATCCGCCTGGACCGCCGCCTGTTCACCTCGACCGCCTACCCGACCGACTACGGCTTCGTCGAGAACACCCTCGGCGAGGACGGCGACCCGCTGGACGCGCTGGTCATCCTGGACGAGCCGACGTTCCCGGGCTGCCTGATCCGCTGCCGCGCGATCGGCATGTTCCGGATGACGGACGAGGCCGGCGGCGACGACAAGCTGCTGTGCGTCCCGTCGACCGACCCGCGTGTGGAGCACCTGCGTGACATCCACCACGTCTCGGAGTTCGACCGCCTGGAGATCCAGCACTTCTTCGAGGTCTACAAGGACCTGGAGCCCGGCAAGTCCGTCGAGGGCGCCAACTGGGTCGGCCGCACCGACGCCGAGGCCGAGATCGAGCGCTCCTACAAGCGTTTCAAGGAGCAGGGCGGCCACTGAGCACGCCTCCTGAGTCCCGAACGTGAACGGGCCGCACGCGTGCGCGTGCGGCCCGTTCACGTTTGGGTGCGCATACTGAGGGCTACAGGAGGGTGTGTCGTACGAGGGCTCAGGGAGCGTTGCGCAGGTGACGGAGGCGGAGGACCGCAAGCCGCAGTCGGACGAGGCGCGCAGTGCCTTCCGGCCGCCCAGCGGGGTCGCGGCGTCGATCGACGGTGAATCGTCGACGACGTCCGAGTTCGAGATCCCGCAGGGCCTGGCGGTCCCCCGGAGCACCGGCTCGGAGTCCGAGACGACCTCGGAGTTCGCACTGCCCGAGGGGCTGGACGCGCCGACGGGGGCGCCCGCGGAGACCGAGGGCTCGGCGTTCAGCATGCCGAGCACGCACCACGCGTGGTCGCCGGCCGCCTTCACCCCGGCGAGCGGCTTCCCGGCGGTGAACCTGACGGACGTGCCCTGGCAGGACCGGATGCGCGCCATGCTGCGCATGCCGGTGGCCGACCGGCCCGCGCCCGAACCCTCCCAGAAGCACGACGACGACACCGGCCCCGCCGTGCCGCGCGTGCTCGACCTGACGCTGCGCATCGGGGAACTGCTGCTGGCGGGCGGCGAGGGCGCCGAGGACGTGGAGGCGGCGATGTTCGCGGTCTGCCGCTCCTACGGCCTGGACCGCTGCGAGCCGAACGTCACCTTCACCCTGCTGTCGATCTCCCACCAGCCGTCCCTGGTCGAGGACCCGGTGACGGCCTCGCGGACGGTACGCCGCCGGGGCACCGACTACACCCGGCTCGCGGCCGTGTTCCATCTGGTGGACGACCTCAGCGACCCGGACACGCACATCTCCCTGGAGGAGGCGTACCGGCGTCTCGCGGAGATCCGCCGCAACCGGCATCCGTACCCCACCTGGGTGCTGACCACGGCCAGCGGCCTGCTGGCGGGCGCGGCGTCGGTGCTGGTCGGCGGTGGTCTGACGGTGTTCGTCGCGGCCATGCTGGGCTCGATGCTGGGCGACCGGCTCGCCTGGCTCTGCGCCGGGCGCGGGCTGCCGGAGTTCTACCAGTTCGCGGTGGCCGCCATGCCGCCGGCCGCGATGGGGATCGTGCTCACGCTGATCCACGTCGACGTGAAGGCGTCGGCGGTGATCACCGGTGGTCTCTTCGCGCTGCTGCCCGGGCGGGCGCTGGTCGCCGGGGTGCAGGACGGCCTGACCGGCTTCTACATCACCGCCGCGGCACGCCTGCTGGAGGTCATGTACTTCTTCGTCAGCATCGTCGCCGGGGTGCTGGTGGTGCTGTACTTCGGCGTCCAGCTGGGCGCCGAGCTGAATCCGGACGCCCAGCTGGGCACCGGCGACGAGCCGCTCGTGCAGATCGGCGCGTCGATGCTGCTGTCGCTGGCCTTCGCGATCCTGCTCCAGCAGGAACGGTCCACCGTGCTGGCGGTGACCCTGAACGGGGGCGTCGCCTGGAGCGTGTACGGCGCCATGCACCTCGTCGGCGACATCTCGCCGGTGGCCTCCACGGCCGCAGCGGCGGGGCTGGTGGGGCTGTTCGGGCAGCTGATGTCCCGGTACCGGTTCGCGTCGGCGCTGCCGTACACGACCGCGGCGATCGGGCCGCTGCTGCCCGGTTCCGCGACGTACTTCGGCCTGCTGGCGATCGCGCAGAGCGAGGTCGACCGGGGGCTGGTGTACCTGTCGACGGCGGTGGCCCTCGCCATGGCCATCGCCATCGGGGTGAATCTCGGTGGGGAGATCTCGCGGCTCTTCCTGCGGGTGCCCGGCGCGGCGAGTGCGGCGGGCAGGCGGGCGGCAAAGCGGACGCGGGGGTTCTAGCGCCGGGCCGGCGAGCCGGGGTGGCTCAGTTCCCCTGGTTGTACGGGTACTGGCCGCCCTGCCGGCCGTAATCCTGCTGCGGGTACTGCGGGGCGTACGGCTCCTGGTACTGCGGGGGCTGCTGGTACTGCTGCGGCGACTGCGGCTGCGCTTGGTACTGCTGCGGCGACTGCGGCTGCGGCTGGTACTGCTGCGGCTGCTGGTACGGGTCCACCCTGCGGAGCTGGGTGGTGGCGTCGTCCATCACCGGGTACGAGGGCTGCGGCTGCTGGACCTGGGGCGCCGGGGGACGGCCCGCCGGGGCCTGCTTCTTCTTCCTGCGCTCGCGCAGGTACTCGACGGCGATCGGGACGACCGAGACGACGACGATCAGGACGAGGATGGGCTCGACGTTGGTCCGGATGAACTCGATCTGGCCGAGCCAGTAGCCCGCCAGGGTGACGCCCGTGCCCCAGGCCA
The DNA here is from genome assembly GCA_002155895.1 of Streptomyces rochei. GTDB lineage: Bacteria > Actinomycetota > Actinomycetes > Streptomycetales > Streptomycetaceae > Streptomyces > Streptomyces rochei. The sequence goes on along the minus strand of MUMD01000207.1, from coordinate 47,488 downwards.
CACCACCGATGACGTTGTACGTGAGGAAGGTGCGGTACTGCATGCGGCCGGCGCCCGCCACGATGGGGGCGAAGGTGCGCACGATCGGCACGAAGCGGGCCAGGACGATCGCCTTGGGCCCGTACTTCTCCATGAACTCGTGGGCCTTGTCCAGGTTCTCCTGTTTGAAGAGCTTGGAGTTCGGACGGTTGAAGAGCTTGGGACCGAGGAACTTCCCGATCATGTAGCCCACTTGGTCGCCGATGACGGCGGCCAGCACGATCAGGGTGCACACCAGCCACAGCGGCTGGCTGATGTACTCGCCCTGGGCGACGAAGAGCCCCGCGGTGAACAGCAGCGAGTCACCGGGCAGGAACGCGAAGAGTCCGGACTCGGCGAAGACGATGAGCAGGATGCCCGGCAGAGCGAACGTCTCGATCAGGTAGTCCGGGCTCAGCCACTCGGGGCCGAGCGCAAGCGTGGTCACGGGATTGTGGCTCCTGCTGCTGGGGGGCGGGCGGGACCTGGCTGCCCAAACGTACAACGCAGCCGTCGGGTTCCAGGTTCCAAGGGGTTCCTCGGGGTGCACTGTGCCCTCGCCCGGGGAAGCCTGAGAACCATGGGTATTGAAGAATACGGCGGCGGACAGGGGCCTCGACCCGAGGTGCTCGTCGTGACCACGAACGACCTGCCGGGCTACCGGGTGCAGGAGGTGCTCGGGGAGGTCTTCGGGCTGACCGTGCGCTCCCGGCACCTGGGGAGCCAGATCGGCGCCGGGCTGAAGTCACTGGTCGGCGGTGAGCTGCGCGGACTCACGAAGACGCTGGTGGAGACCCGGAACCAGGCGATGGAGCGGCTGGTCGAGCAGGCCCGTGCGCGCGGGGCCAACGCCGTGCTGGCGTTCCGCTTCGACGTGACGGAGGCGGCGGACGTGGGCACCGAGGTGTGCGCGTACGGGACGGCGGTGGTCGTGGCCCGGGAGTGAGACCCGGGCCACGACCACCGCTCAGGAGGTGTGCCGGACGGCGTTGGCGAGGATCGCGTCGCGCATGTACGCGGCGAGCCCCGGCTTGGCGGCGTCGATGTTTCGCGTGAAACGTTCGTCCGAGACGTACATCTCGCCCAGGCACGTGTGCATCTCGTAGCCGCAGTCGTAGTGGTTGCGGGCGATGCCCTGCCGGTGGTCCTCGGCGACGTCCATGGCCGCCTCGGAGTCGGCGGGCTCGCCGGCCTCCATCAGGGCGACGAAGCGCCGGGTGAGGGCGTCGGCCTCGTCCTGGACGCGCTGCCAGTCCTCCTTGGTGTACGAGGCGGTCTTCTCCTTGGACTGGCGGTAGGCGTCGGTGTCGCCCCAGCGCTCCCGGACCTCCTCCTCGTACTGATCGGGGTCGAAGTCGCCGAAGACCTCGAACTTCTCCTCGGGCGTGAGGTTGATGCCCATGCTGCGTGCCTCCATGGCGTGCTCCACGGCCGCCGCCATCTTCTCCAGCTTCTCGATCCGGGCGGTCAGCAGCTCGTGCTGGCGTCGCAGGTGCGCACGCGGGTCCGCGTCCGGGTCGTCGAGCAGAACGGCGACCTCGTCGAGCGGAAAGCCCAGCTCCCGGTAGAACAGGATCTGCTGCAGCCGGTCGAGGTCGGCGTCGTTGTAGCGCCGGTGGCCCGCGCGGCTGCGCTCGCTGGGTACGAGCAGGCCGATGTCGTCGTAGTGGTGCAGGGTGCGCACCGTCACTCCGGCGAAGCCGGCCACCTGTCCCACGGAGTAGCTCACTTCCGCTCCCTTCTCTGACGCCCTCCACGCTGCCGCCTCACGCGACGTGAGGTGCAAGCCCGCGTGCGGGGGCCGGTACCCGGACCTACCGTCGACTGCATGCCACTGCACCAGGGCCCCCACGCGTCCCAGGACGACCATGACCGGCGGCGGCTCGCCGTCAACCCGTTCCACGGCGCGACCAATCCCCTCGGCGGCATGACCGAGGCCCCGCCCACGCACCGCCTCCCCGACACCCCGCTGCCGCCCCAGACCGCGTACCGGCTGGTCCACGACGAGCTGATGCTGGACGGCAACGCGCGCCTCAACCTGGCCACCTTCGTCACCACCTGGATGGAGCCCCAGGCCGGGGTCCTGATGAGCGAGTGCCGCGACAAGAACATGATCGACAAGGACGAGTACCCGCGCACCGCCGAGCTGGAGCGGCGCTGTGTGGCGATGCTCGCCGACCTCTGGCACGCGCCGGACCCGTCGGCGGCCGTGGGCTGCTCGACGACCGGGTCGAGCGAGGCGTGCATGCTGGCCGGGATGGCGCTGAAACGGCGCTGGGCGCTGCGCAACGCCGACCGGTACCCGGCGAAGGACGCCCGGCCCAATCTGGTGATGGGCGTCAACGTCCAGGTCTGCTGGGAGAAGTTCTGCAACTTCTGGGAGGTGGAGGCGCGGCAGGTCCCCATGGAGGGCGACCGCTTCCACCTCGACCCGCAGGCCGCGGCCGAGCTGTGCGACGAGAACACGATCGGGGTCGTCGGCATCCTCGGCTCCACCTTCGACGGGTCCTACGAGCCGATCGCCGACCTGTGCGCCGCCCTGGACGCCCTCCAGGACCGGACCGGCCTCGACGTCCCGGTGCACGTCGACGGGGCCTCCGGCGGCATGGTCGCGCCCTTCCTGGACGAGGAGCTGGTGTGGGACTTCCGGCTGCCGCGGGTCGCCTCCATCAACACCTCGGGGCACAAGTACGGACTCGTCTACCCGGGCGTCGGCTGGGCCCTGTGGCGGGACGCGGACGCGCTCCCCGAGGAGCTGGTCTTCCGGGTCAACTACCTGGGCGGCGACATGCCGACCTTCGCGCTGAACTTCTCCCGGCCCGGCGCGCAGGTGGTCGCGCAGTACTACACCTTCCTGCGGCTGGGCCGGGAGGGCTACCGGGCGGTGCAGCAGGCGTCGCGGGACATCGCGCGGGGGCTCGCCGAGCGGGTGGCGGCGCTCGGCGACTTCCGGCTGCTGACCCGCGGCGACCAGCTGCCGGTGTTCGCGTTCACCACGGCGGACGACGTGACGGCGTACGACGTGTTCGACGTCTCACGGCGGCTGCGGGAGGGCGGCTGGCTGGTGCCCGCGTACACCTTCCCGCCGCACCGCCAGGACCTGTCCGTGCTGCGTGTGGTGTGCCGCAACGGCTTCTCGGCCGACATGGCGGACCTGCTGGTCCAGGAGCTGGAGCGGCTGCTGCCGGAGCTGCGCCGGCAGCCGCACCCGCTGACCCGGGACAAGGGCGCGGCCACCGGTTTCCACCACTGAGGCCGCGATCACCGGCTCAGCCGGGCGAAGCGGCGCACCGCCAGCGGGAAGAACACCGCCAGGATGACCAGCGGCCACACCACCGCCGCCCCCACGTGGCCGCTCTCGCCGCCGGGGCTGCCGAACAGGTCGCGCACGGCGGTGGCGGTCTGGGACATCGGGTTCCACTGGACGAGCGTGCCCAGCCAGCCCGGCATCGCCTCGGGGGCGGCGAAGGCGTTGGAGAGGAAGCCGACCGGCCAGACCAGGATCTGCACCGCCTGCACCATCTCCGGCTTCCCCGCGACCAGCGCCAGGTGGATGCCGACCCACAGCATCGCGAACCGGAAGAGCAGGAGCAGGCCCACCGCGCCCAGGAAGGCACCGGCGCTCCCGTGCGCCCGCCAGCCGAGCGCGTACCCGACGGCGAGCAGGACCGCGAGGCCGAGCACCGACTGGAGCATGTCGGCGGCCGAGCGGCCCACCAGTATCGCGCCGTTGGTCATGGGCAGCGAGCGGAAGCGGTCGACGACGCCCCTCTCCAGGTCACGGGTGACGGCGACCATGGTGCCCTCCAGGCCGAAGGCCATGGTGAGGGCCAGCATCCCGGGGATCAGGTAGTCGAGGTAGTCCCCGCTCACCCCCCGGCCGCCGCCGACCAGGTAGCCGAACATCAGCAGCATCATGACCGGGAAGGCCAGATTGACGGCCACCGCGACCGGCTGCCGCGCCCAGCGGGCCAGCTCGCGGCGGGTCATGGTCCAGGAGTCGGTCAGGGCGTAGGACGTGGCGTGCGCGCTGTCGCTCATACGGCCTCCTCGGCGCGGTCGGTGAGGTGCAGGAAGACCTCGTCCAGGGTCGGGCGGCGCAGGGCCACGTCCTCGGCCTCCAGACCGGCCTCCTCCAGTGCCCGTACGACACCGGAGAGCGCCGCCATCCGGTCGGTGACCGGCGCGCTGAGCAGCCGGCGGTCGGCGTCGACGCGGGCGCCGGTGAGCGGCAGCAGGGCGAGGGCGGCGCCGAGCTGACCGGCGTCGCGCAGGACGACGTCGACGCGGTCGCCGCCGGTGGCGGCCTTCAGCTCGTCCGCCGTGCCGTCGGCGACGACCCGGCCGGCGTCCACGACCGAGATGCGGTCGGCGAGCTGGTCGGCCTCCTCCAGGTACTGGGTGGTGAGCAGGACCGTGGTGCCGCCGCCGACCAGGGTGCGGACGGAGGACCACACCTCGGCGCGGCCCCGCGGGTCGAGGCCGGTGGTCGGTTCGTCCAGGAAGAGCACCTCCGGTTCGGTGATGAGGGACGCGGCCAGGTCCAGCCGGCGCCGCATGCCGCCGCTGTAGGCGCTGACCGGTTTGCGGCCGGTGTCGGCGAGTCCGAAGCGGGCCAGGAGTTCGTCGGCCCGCGCGCGTGCCCGCCGGGCGCCCAGGTGGTGCAGGCGGCCGAACATCTCCAGGTTCTGCCGGCCGCCCAGTTCCTCGTCGAGCGCCGCGTGCTGGCCGAGCAGGCCGATGCGCCGCCGTACGTCGTACGCCCGGGTGACGACGTCGTGGCCGGCCACCTCGACGCGGCCCGCGTCCGGGCGAAGGAGGGTGGACAGGACGCGGACCAGGGTGGTCTTGCCCGCGCCGTTCGGCCCCAGCACGCCGTGCACCGTGCCCCGCGCGACCGTGAGGTCGAGTCCGTCCAGCGCGTGTTTGTCGCCGTACCTCTTGCGTGCTCCTTCGACGGTGATCGCCGCGTCGGTCACTGAGACTCCCCAATTAGTCAAACTTGACTACCAGCGGAGGAGGGTATGCCCGTCGACTCGGTTAGTCAAACTTGATTAGCTGAGGGCTTCCTCAGCCTCGGTCCCCGGGGTGCGGCTCACCGGCCCCGAAGGGGTTCTCCTCGCCCTCGCCCAGGACGCCGACGAACGGCTCCCCCTCCCCCGCGAAGGTGTACGCACCGCCCCGGATGCGCTCGACCAGCTCCCGGGTCCACTGCGCGCCGGTGTCGGCGGAGTGCACCCAGAAGTTCATGATCTCGCCGATGTGACCGAGCTGCCCGGGGCCCTCCTCGGGCGTGTAGTACTCGGTGACGGACCTGCGCCACTTCTCGATGGCGCCGATCCGCTCCTCCAGGAGGCCGAGCACCTCCTCGCGCCCGAGGTCGACCATGAGGCCGAGCCCGGCGGAGAGCACGTCGGGCTTCTGGTCGTACGCGGTCAGGGACTCCCGCAGCAGAGTGAAGTACTCCTCGGTGCCCTGCTCGGTGATCTCGTACTCAGTGCGCGGCGGGCCGCCGGCGGGCGACGGGGCGATCTCGTGCGCGAGCAGCAGGCCCTGCTTGGCCATCTGCTTGAGCGCGTGGTAGATCGAGCCGGGCTTGGCGTTGGACCACTCGTGCGCGCCCCAGTACTCCAGGTCGTTGCGCACCTGGTAGCCGTGGGCCCGCCCGTGCTGGCGGACCGCGCCGAGCACCAGGAGTCGGATCACTGACATGGGTCCAGCCTAGGCCGACCCGGGATCGGGACTAGAACGGGAACCCGCTGCGCCCGTGCTGCACCGAGATCCACTTCTGGGTGGTGAAGGCGTCCAGCATGGTGTCGCCGTTGAGGCGGCCGATGCCGGAGTGCTTCTCGCCGCCGAAGGGCACGATCGGCTCGTCGTGCACGGTGCCGTCGTTCACGTGGAACATGCCGGTGTCGATCCGCTTGGCGAAGCCGACGCCGCGCTCGACGTCCCCGGTGTGCACGGCGCCGCTGAGCCCGTACGGGGTGTCGTTGACCAGGCGCATGGCCTCCTCCTCGCCGTCGAAGGGGACGAGGAAGACGACCGGACCGAAGACCTCCTGCCGGAGCAGGGCGGAGTCGGCGGGCAGGCCGGTCAGGACCGACGGCTCGACCAGATTGTCCGTGACCGAGCCGCGGACCAGGGCGGTGGCGCCCTCGGCCAGGGCCTGCTCGACGACGCCCGAGAGGGCGTCCGCCTGCGAGGAGTTGATCACCGGGCCGATGACCGTCGACGGGTCGCGGGGGTCGCCCGCCTTGAGGCCGGCGACCTTGGCGACGAACTTCTCGGTGAACTCGTCGGCGACCGCCCGGTCGACCAGGACGCGGTTGGCCGCCATGCAGACCTGCCCCTGGTGCACGAACCGGCTGAAGACGGCGGCGTCGACCGCGTAGTCGACGTCGGCGTCGTCGAGGACCACCAGCGCGCTGTTGCCGCCGAGTTCCAGGACCGAGCGCTTGAAGTTCGCCGCGCAGACGGTGGCCACGTGGCGGCCGACCTTGTCCGAGCCGGTGAAGGAGATGACCTTGGGGACGGGGTGCTCCAGGAAGGCGTCGCCGATCTCCGCGATGTCGGTGACGACCACGTTCAGCAGGCCGCCCGGCAGCCCGGCGTCCTCGAAGAGCTTCGCCACCAGGGTGCCGCCCACGATCGGCGTGTTCTGGTGCGGCTTGAGGACGACGCCGTTGCCGAGGGCGAGGGCCGGGGCGACGGACTTTAGGGAGAGGAGGAAGGGGAAGTTGAAGGGGCTGATGACGCCCACGACACCGACCGGCACCCGGTAGACGCGGTTCTCCTTGCCGTCGACCGGCGAGGGGATGATCCGGCCCTCGGGGGCCAGCGCCAGGTGGACGGCCTCGCGCAGGAACTCCTTGGCGAGGTGCAGTTCGAAGGCGGCCTTCAGGCGGGTGCCGCCCAGTTCGGCGACGATCGCCTCACTGATCTCGGCCTCGCGCTCCTCCACCAGGCGCAGCACCTTCTCGAACACCGCGCGGCGGGCGTACGGGTTGGTCGCCGCCCACTGCTTCTGCGCGCGCTCGGCGGACCGGTAGGCGGCGTCGACCTCGTCGACCGTGGCTATGGTGATCGAGGCCAGCTTCTCGTTGTCGTACGGGTTGAAGTCGATGATGTCCCAGGAGCCGGTGCCCGGGCGCCACTCGCCGTCGATGTACTGCTGGGCGAGGTCGGTGAAGTACGACGACATGTGATCCCTCAATCCCCATAGCTGCCGCCGGCCGCCACATCCGCGAGCCGACGGCCTGATTGAGCGTCATCGTACTGACGTTTCAGGAGAGTTGGAGAAGCCCGCGCAGAAGGTCCCGGCTCTCGTCCGGGCCGGGGCTGTCGTGCTGGAGTTCCTTCAGCGCGGTCTCGTACTGGGTGACGTCCTCGCGCTTGTCCAGGTACAGGGCGCTGGTCAGCTGCTCCAGGTAGACGACGTCGGAGAGGTCGGACTCCGGGAAGCTGAGGATCGTGAACGCGCCACTCTCGCCGGAGTGCCCGCCGAAGCCGAACGGCATCACCTGGAGGCGGATGTTGGGGCGTTCGGACATCTCGATGAGGTGCTGGAGCTGTCCGCGCATCACCGCGCGGTCGCCGTAGGGGCGGCGCAGCGCGGCCTCGTCCAGGACGATGTGGAACTCGGGCGCGTTCTCGGCGACGAGGTGCTTCTGCCGCTCCAGGCGCAGCGCCACCCGCCGCTCGACGTCCGCCTCGCCGGCGCCCTTCATGCCGCGCCGGACGACCGCGCGGGCGTACTCCTCGGTCTGCAGCAGTCCGTGCACGAACTGCACCTCGTAGACCCGGAGCAGGGAGGCGGCGCCCTCCAGGCCCACATAGGTGGGGAACCAGCTGGGCAGCACGTCGGAGTAACTGTGCCACCAGCCCGCGACGTTGGCCTCCTTGGCGAGGGAGAGCAGCGAGGCGCGCTCCTGCTCGTCCGTGATGCCGTACAGCGTCAGCAGGTCCTCGACGTCCCTGGTCTTGAAGCTCACCCGGCCCAACTCCATCCGGCTGATCTTCGATTCGGAGGCGCGGATCGAGTAGCCCGCCGCCTCTCGCGTGATCCCCCGCGTCTCACGCAGTCGCCTGAGTTGTGATCCGAGCAGCATGCGCCGCACCACCGATCCGGGCTCTCCCGCGCTCACGTTCGCCAGCCTCCCCAACCGTCTTCAGGGGCCGAAGTCTGCCACTAAAACACTTCGAGCAGTACTCGTCCGGTTACGGAAACGGAATCGAGCCAAAGGAAACGCACAGGATCATGCACGGGACCGCTCGGAACCGGCCGCCGAGGGGGGTGAAGAAGAGGCGAAGAGGACGGAAAAATTGACCAACAAGCGGTACGGGCAGGTCCATTTCGGTCACGTGCACGTGCATCTGCCCTTGCATCTGCGGTACGCATCCGAAACCATGGTCCCGCACCACCGCGCCGCATCGCTACGGACCGCGAATTTCGGGAGTGCCTCGCATGGGGACGAATGGATCGACCATGCTCGAGCCGTTACGGCAGGGCCTTCCGCCACTCGACCCCGCGGCCGTCTCCAACGCCGCCTCCTGCGCCCTGCCGCCGAGATTCGAGGCGGTGCGCGAGGCCCGGGGGTTCACCCGCAGGACGCTCGACGGGTGGGACATGGGCGACCGCTTCGACGACGTCTGTCTGGTGGTCTCCGAACTCGTCACCAACGCCCTGCGTCACGCGCTGCCCGCCTGCACCCCGCGTACCGGTGAGCACAACGGCCCCGTCCGGCTGCACCTGATGCGCTGGCCCGAGCGGCTGGTGTGCGCGGTGCGCGACCCCAGCCACGACAGCCCGGTGGCCCGCGACACCGACGACTTCTCGGCGGAGTCGGGCCGGGGACTGTTCCTCGTCGACTCCTTCAGCGACAGCTGGGGATGGCACCCGCTCGCCGGGACGCTCGACGGCAAGGTGGTGTGGGCGCTGTTCCGGCTGCCGCAGCCCGGCGCGTGACGCGCCCCGGCGCCTTCGCGCGCCGCGGGTCTACGCGTGTCAGCCGGCGACCAGGTGGTCGAACTCGCCGTCCTTGACGCCCAGCAGCATGGCCTCGATCTCGGCACGGGTGTAGACGAGCGCGGGGCCGTCGGGGAAGCGGGAGTTGCGCACCGCCACCGCGCCGTCGGGCAGCCGCGCGAACTCCACGCAGGAGCCCTGCGAGTTGCTGTGCCGGCTCTTCTGCCAGGCCACGTCGTGCAACTGCGTGGCGGCCATGCCGTTGTACACGCCGGGGGCGTCGTCAGCGGCGTACACGTCGTACACGTCGTGGTCCACAGGTCGCTCCCCGGTGGTGCACTGGCTGATGTGGCCATTGATGCAGTGGTCAACTGATCCGGATCATAACCCTGTTCACGTGCAGATGCATGAGCAAATGCACGTGCACGCGCGGTGGCCCCGCGGTTACAGCGACGACCGCTTTACCGAGTCCTGCATTCTTTGACGCCCGCTCCGGCGAACTCGTTCCCCCGTATGCCCCCGAATCAGATGAACATGCAACAACATGCGACAGCGCCGGGGGCCCGCTCGGTCGAGCGGGCCCCCGGGTCCCGGCGCCGGTGGACGGCCGGCGGCACGGTCAGCGCGTGGAGTACGGCAGCAGCGCCATCTCCCGCGCGTTCTTGATCGCCCTGGCCAGCTGCCGCTGCTGCTGGGAGGTCACCCGGGTGACGCGGCGGCTGCGGATCTTGCCGCGGTCGGAGATGAACTTCCGCAGCAGCTCGGTGTCCTTGTAGTCGATGTACGTCACTCCGGCCTGGTCCAGCGGGTTGGGCCGCTGCTTGGCGGGCTTGCGGTCGTTCTTGCGGGGCATGGGGGTCAGACCTCCAGGAGGGTGTCGAAGGCGGACGGCAGGCGCTCCCAGGCGGCCCGGCCCGCGGCGTACTCGGCGTCGGTCAGCAGGCAGGACTCCAGGAGCCGTTCCAGGCCGTCGCGGTCGAGGCCGGGCGAGGTGAAGACCAGGTGCTGACAGCGGTCGCCGTGTTCGGGGTGCCAGTCCAGCGCGGCGGCGGCGCGGCGCACCGGCGGGACCATCTCCCACGCGGCGTCGGGCAGCGAGGCGAGCCAGGGCCCCGCGCTCTCGACGCACAGCGCTCCCCCGGCGGCGTCCCAGTGCAGCAACGTGTCCGCCTTGTCGGCGAGCCAGAACCGGCCGCGGCTGCGGGCCGCCGCGCAGGTCAGGTCCTCCAGCGCCGCGTAGAGCCGCTCCGGGTGGAAGGGCCGGCGGCTGTGCCACACCAGGGTGGCGACGCCGTGCGCGTCGGCCTCGGCCGGCAGCAGGGCGCAGGCCGGGTGCTGGGCGGCGGCCGCGGCCTCCACGTCGAAGCCCGCCCGCGCCGCCCGCGCCAGCGGGGAGGAGCCCGCCGGGTCGCCGTGGCCGATCGGGACCCGGCGGGCCGTCGGGTGGAGCTGGGCCAGCAGCTCGCGGTCCTCGTCGTCGGCCTCCGGGGAGTCGGCGAGGGCGAGGACGGGGGCGTACTCCAGCTGGCGCGCGAAGGTGTCCGCGACGGTGCGCTGGTCGGTGGCGGCGGCGGCGAGGCCGCCCTCGGCGAGGTCGTCGCCGTTGCCGAGGTACGGCAGCACCAGGGCCGGGTCGACGGCGGTGATCACGCCGGTGACGGTGAAGCCGCCGGCGGTCACCACCTCCGCCATGGCCTTGGGCTCGACGGAGTCCCACAGCTCGACGACGGCCAGCGGGGTGCCCCCGGCCCGGGCGAGCCGCTCCAGCTCGGGGACGAGGTCCTCGCGCAGGGCGCAGCAGGCGCAGTCGTTGACCAGGGGCGCCTCACCGGAGGAGAGGACGCCGGTGGCGTCGCGCACGGTCCGCACGACCGTGCCCGCCGCGGCCGTGGCGAGGTCGTGATGGAGGACGACGCTGCCGGGCACATCGGCGAGGAGCCGGGCCACGGCCGCCCTGCGGGCGTCGGCGTGCAGACCTCCGACGATCACCACGGGCAGGTCCGGGCGCCCGTGCCCGCTCACGCCCCGCCCCGCTTCCCGTACCGGCGCTCGAAGCGCTCCACGCGGCCGGCGGTGTCCAGGACGCGGGCGGTGCCGGTGTAGAAGGGGTGGCTGACGTTCGAGATCTCCACGTCGACGACCGGGTAGGTGTTGCCGTCCTCCCACTCGATCGTGCGCTCGCTCGTCATGGTCGAGCGGGTGAGGAAGGCGTAGTCGGCGGCGCGGTCACGGAAGACGACCGGGCGGTAGGCGGGGTGGATGCCCTTGCGCATGACGGATCAGCGCTCCTCTCGGAAGTCGACGTGCCGGCCGGCGACCGGGTCGTACTTGCGCAGGACCAGCCGGTCCGGGTCGTTGCGGCGGTTCTTGCGGGTGACGTAGGTGAAACCGGTCCCGGCGGTGGACCGGAGTTTGATGACCGGGCGGAGTTCGTTGCGTGCCATGGCTGCTATCTTACTGAAAATGAATTCCATTAACAGCTAGGGGTCGTCCGACCCGAAGGAGAGGTACGTCACCGTGTCCGCCCACTGCATGCTGACCGGCGCCCGGCCCGGTTTCGGCAACCGCATCTCGCACTCCCACCGGCGGACCTCCCGCCGCTTCGACCCCAACGTCCAGACCAAGCGCTACTGGCTGCCGAGCGAGAACCGGCACGTCCGGCTGCGGCTGAGCACGAAGGGGATCAAGACCGTCGACGCGATCGGCGTCGAGGCGGCCGTGGCGCGCATCCGTGCCCGGGGAGTGAGGATCTGATGGCGAAGAAGAGCAAGATCGCGAAGAACGAGCAGCGCCGGCTCGTCGTCGCCCGGTATGCCGCGCGCCGGGCCGAGCTGAAGGAGATCGTCCGCCGGCCGTCCTCCACGGAGGCCGAACGGCTCGCCGCCCAGCGGGAACTGCGCAGGCAACCGCGCGACGCCAGCCCCACGCGGGTACGCAACCGCGATCAGGTCGACGGACGGCCCCGCGGTTACCTGCGCACCTTCGGACTGTCCCGGGTGAACCTGCGCGAGCAGGCACACGCCGGTCATCTTCCCGGAGTGCGCAAGGCGTCCTGGTAGCTTGCGGCTGACTCGGGGCCGAACGGCCGTCCGGCAACAGCTTGGAGCTTCCGGTGACATGGGTGACTGTGGACAGTACGGCGAGCACGGCGAACGCGACGAGCCCGGCCGAGGGCGGGGCCGCGAACCCGCCCGGGGGCGCCCGGCGCCGGCGGGGGCGGCCGGGACGGCGCCCGGCGCGGGCCGTGGCGGCCGTCGTCGGGCTGGTGGGCGCGCTGGCGCTGACCGCGTGCACCGACGGCGGTGACTCCGACGACGGCGGCTCCGGCGGCTCCGGCGGCGACAAGGCGTCGGCGGCCCCCAGCGCCTCCGCGAGCGCGGAGACCGGCGGCACCACGGGCGGATCGCCCTCCGCCGCCGGGGAGCTGGAGGGCAGCTGGCTGGCCACCGCCGACGGCCAGGCGGTCGCCCTGATGGTCACCGGCGACAAGGCCGCCCTCTTCGCCACCGGCGGGACCGTGTGCAGCGGCACCGCCGGGGACGTCTCCGGCACCCGGACGATCCGCCTGAAGTGCACCGCCGGCGGGGACGACCGGGCGACCGGCACCGTCGAGTCGGTCGACGACACCACGCTCAGGGTGACGTGGGAGGGCGGCGTCGGCGAGGAGACGTACACCAGGTCCGAGGGCGGTTCGCTGCCGCCCGGGCTGCCGACCGAGGGGCTCGGCTCCTGATCGGCGCCCGCACCCCGGGATGGGCTACCGCAGCGGCCGCCGGCGTTCGACGCGGGCGTCGTCGGCCGCGCGGGTGCCCTCCGTCCAGCCCGCCGCGTCGGAGGCACCGCGCAGCCGGGTCGTGGTGGTCTGCGGGAACAGGCGCTCCAGCCGGTCGGTGACCGCGACCTGGCGGGAGGCCAGCACCGGCAGGAGGTCCACCCCCGCCGCCGCACCGCCCTCGGCGGTGGCCGCCTCGGCCGCCGCCCGGAGCCGGGTGCCCGCGCGGTGCGCGTACGCGGCGAGGAACGACTGACGGAAGGTCTTGGTCCGCTTGCGGCCGCCGGCCCGCTGCGCCGCCTCCGCCTTCGCCATCGCACTCTCGGCCTGCACCAGCAGCGAGGTGTAGAGGAGTTCGACCGCCTCCAGGTCGCCCTCGAAGCCGACGACGGTGGAAAAGCCCAAGGGCTCGTTCCACACCGCGCGGCAGTGGTTGGCGTCGGCCACCGCGTCCAGCAGCACCGCCTTGGCCTGCTCGTAGGGCGGCTCCACGCCGATCCGGCAGGCCCCCGGCGCGTCGGGCGAGGGGGCGCCGGCCGCCAGCAGCGCCTCGTCGACGCTGTGCCGGGCCATCAGCTCCTGCGCCTTGGCGCTCAGCGCCTCCGCCTCCTGCGGGTACCCGGTCGCCTCCGCCTTGGCGAGCAGCGCCCGGATGCGGGCGAGGGCACGGGACTCCGGCCGCGCCTCGCCGCGGGGCGTCCCCGGCTCCAGCGGTTCGAGCACGGGCAGGCGCAGCAGCAGGCGGTACAGCTCCAGTACGGCGGTGGCGTGCGAGAACCGGTCGGTGCGGGCCGGTGCCTGCTCGGGTACGGCGTCGAGCTGGGCCGCCCAGCGGGGACCGCGCGGGCGGTCACCGGGCGCCTGGGCCCGGATGAGCGCCGCCACCAGCCGCACGTGCGCCTCGTCCAGCTCGCGCCGCACGATCCGCACCAGGTCGGCGGGCTGCCAGCCGCGCCGCCAGGCGGTCGCGACGAACTCCTCGCCCCGCCGGGCCAGTTCCGCGTCCGCCGCCGGGTCGGCCGCCAGCAGCGAGGCGGCGGTGTCGAGGGCGGTGTCGTCGGTGTCGTACAGGGCGGTCTCGAAGGCACGGTCGACGGTGCGGGGCGTACTCACCCGGCGATGGTGCCACGGCCGCCGGAATCCCGTGGCACTGTCAACCATCGGTTGACAGTGCCACGGGCGCAACCTACGGTTGACACATGACGACGAACCCGAGCATCACGTCCTCCGTACGTCTCGACGAACTCATCACCGCGATCAAGAAGGTGCACGCGGAGCCGCTCGAACAGCTCCAGGACGCCGTCCTCGCCGGTGAGCACCTCGGTGAGGTGGCCGACCACCTCATCGGCCACTTCGTGGACCAGGCCCGGCGTTCGGGCGCTTCCTGGACGGACATCGGCAAGAGCATGGGCGTCACCCGGCAGGCGGCGCAGAAGCGGTTCGTGCCGAAGGAGTCCGCCGACCTGGACGCGAGCCAGGGCTTCAGCCGCTACACGCCCCGGGCGCGCAACGTCGTGATGGCCGCCCACAACGCGGCCAAGACCGCCGGCAACGCCGAGGGGCTGCCCGAGCACCTTGTCCTCGGCCTGCTCACGGAGAACGAGAGCCTCTCCGCCAAGGCGATCGCCGCGCAGGGCGTGACCCCGGACGCGGTCCGGGAGGCCGCGCTCGCCGCGCTCCCGGCCGCGAGCACCGAGGTCCCGGAGCTGGTGCCCTACGGCCCGGCCGCCAAGAAGGTCCTCGAACTCACCTTCCGCGAGGCCCTGCGCCTCGGTCACAACTACATCGGCACCGAGCACATCCTGCTCGCCCTGCTGGAGCACGAACACGGCGAGGGCGTGCTCAGCGGACTCGGCCTCGACAAGGAGGCCACCGAGCAGTTCGTCACCGAGGCACTGAAGCAGTTCATCGCGGTGACCGAGGAGACGGAGACCGGTCAGCGGGAGGGGTGAGGCGGGTCTGGGCGGGTGCCGGTGCCGGTCAGGGTGCCGGTGCCGGTGCCGGTCAGGGTTTCGGTGCCGGTCCCGGTGCCGGTCGCGGTCCCGGTGCCGGTCGCGGTCCCGGTCGCGGTCGCGTCACGGCGAGGCCGTTGTCAGTCCCGGCTGCGACACTCGCGACATGGCCGACCGGTGGGCACTCGCCGTGGCCGAGGACGGTGGCGTGGAGGTCGCCCCCCTCGGCCCCGACGGGATGCCCGCGGGACCGGTGCGGCGGGAGCCGGGCCCGGCGGAGGCGGTCCGCGCCCGGCCGGACGTCTCGCGCTGGGTGTGGCGGTCCACCGCCGAGGTCTGTCCGCGCCTGCTCGCCGCGGGGGTGCGAGTGGAGCGGTGCTACGACGTGGAGGTCGCCGAGACCCTCCTGCTGGGCCATGAGGGCCACCACGGGCAGCCGCGCTCGGCCGCGGCCGCCCTGGCCCGGCTGCGGGGCGACCCGGTGCCGCCCGACCCGCCGCAGCGCTCGGCCGAGCCCGGCGCGCAGTCCCCGCTCTTCGAGCCCCAGGCGGTCCACCTGCCCCTGGCAGACCTGCTCTCCGTCTACGCCGAACAGCAGCGCAGACACGACCGGTCGGCGCACCCCGACCGGATGCGGCTGCTCACGGCCGCCGAGTCGGCGGGCACACTCGTGGCCGCCGAGATGAACCACGCGGGGCTGCCCTGGCGCGCCGACGTGCACCGCGAGGTCCTGCACGACCTGCTCGGCGAGCGGTACGCGGGCGGCGGCGAGCCGCGCCGCCTGGCCGAGCTGGCCGAGGAGGTCTCCGCCGCCTTCGGGCACCGGGTGCGGCCGGACCTGCCCGGGGACGTCATCAAGGCGTTCGCGCGGGCCGGGATCAAGGTCGCCTCCACCCGCCGGTGGGAGATCGAGTCCGTCGACCATCCCGCCGTGAAGCCGCTGATCGAGTACAAGAGGCTGTACCGGATCTGGGTCGCCCACGGCTGGTCCTGGCTCCAGGACTGGGTGCGCGAGGGACGCTTCCGCCCCGAGTTCCTGGCCGGCGGCACCGTCACCGGGCGCTGGGTGACCAACGGCGGGGGCGGCCTCCAGATCCCCAAGGTGATCCGGCGGGCGGTCGTCGCCGATCCGGGCTGGGTCCTGGTCGTCGCCGACGCCGACCAGATGGAGCCGCGCGTGCTGGCGGCGATCTCCCGGGACCCCGGCCTGATGGAGGTGGCCGGCCGGGAGACCGACCTCTACCAGTCCGTCTCCGACCGTGCCTTCTCCGGCGACCGCGCCCAAGCCAAGCTCGCCGTGCTCGGCGCGGTGTACGGGCAGACCTCCGGCGACGGCCTGAAGAACCTCGCCGCGCTCAGACGCCGCTTCCCCCGAGCGGTGGCGTACGTCGACGACGCGGCCCGCGCCGGCGAGGAGGGACGGCTGGTGCGGACCTGGCTGGGGCGCACCTGTCCGCCGGCCGCCGGGGCGTCCGACGAGCCCGCCGAGGAGGCCGGCATCCCCCAGGAGGAGCTGCCGGACGCCCCCGCGTCGCAGTCGCGGTCGCAGGAGTGGGTGCCCGGATACGCCTCCACCAACGCCCGGGCCCGGGGCCGCTTCGCACGCAACTTCGTGGTCCAGGGCAGCGCCGCCGACTGGGCCCTGCTGATGCTCGCCGCGCTGCGGCGGGCGTGCGCCGACAAGGCGGCGGAGCTGGTGTTCTTCCAGCACGACGAGGTGATCGTGCACTGCCCCCGGCAGGAGGCGGACGCCGTGGTCGCGGCGATCCGGGAGGCCGCGGAGCTGGCGGGGCGGCTCACGTTCGGCCCGACGCCGGTGCGGTTTCCGTTCACCACGGCGGTGGTGGAGTGCTACGCGGACGCCAAGTGAGCGAGCGGGGGGACGGGAGGAGGAAGCGGGGGTCAAGGGCTGCGGCGAGCGCGGGACGTGAGGAGGAAACGGGATCAAGGGCCGCAAGGAGCTGGGGGAAGGGCCCGGGAGACGGCCGGGGGCTCAGCTCCGCGGCGCCTCGGCCAGCAGTTCCCGCAGCTCCGCCACCACCGACCGCGCGTCCGTCCCGTCCAGCGCGGCCAGCGCCGACCGCCACCGCTCGTACGCCTCCCGGCCCTGCCCCCGCTCCCGCAGCAGCAGCCCCTGCTGGTGGCGGGCGAGGCCACCGGTGTAGCGGTCGGCGCGGGCGTCCGCCCGGCGCAGCAGTTCCTCGCACTCCTCCACGGCCCGTTCCACCCCGCCCAGCGCGCGCAGGGCCCGGACGAGGCCGAGCCGGCTCTGGGACTCGCCGTGCCAGTCGCCGTGGCCGCCGAGGATGCGCAGGCTCTCCTCGAAATGGCCCACGGCGGCCGCGGGTTCGTCGAGGGTGAGGTGCGCATAGCCGATGTTGCAGTGCGCCGAGTGCCGCACGATCACGTCACCGATCTCGTCCCCGATGGCCAGCGAGCGCCGGTGCTGCTCGATGGCGGCGCGCGGGTCGGTGTGCTCGTAGAGGTTGCCGAGGTGCTGGTGGGTGATCGCCTCGCCCCAGGGGTCGTTCAGCTGCTGGGAGTAGGCGAGGCTCTGACGCAGCGCCTCGGCCGACTCCTCGAGCCTGCCGAGGTTCTCCAGGAGCAACCCGCGGTTGTTCAGGCAGCGGCGGATGCGGGGGGCGGCACCGAGCTTCCGCCAGACCGCGAGCGAACGGTCGTTGAGGGCCAGCGCCTCGCCCAGCCGGCGGAACATGAAGTGCCCGCCCGCCAGGTCGCCCAGCGCGTACGCCTCGGCGGCCGCGTCACCGTGCCGCTCCGCGAGGGCGAGGGCGGCCTTCCCCATCACCTCCATCTCGGCGACCCGGCCGCTGCGCTGGGCGTAGGGGAAGAGAAGACGGAGGAGGACGGCGAGGTGACGGGTGCACCCCTCGTCGCCGGTGCAGTGGCGCTCGGTGAGCGCGATCACGTTCTCCAGCTCCAGGTCGCCCCAGGCGAAGGCGTCCTCGGGGCGTGTGAAGGGCGGGACGGAGGCGACCTCCGCGGCGTGCCCGGGCGGCTGCGCGGCGGTGGGGCGGCGGCGGTCGTCCTGGTCGATGCCGGGTTCGACGATCGCGGTGAGGACGCGCTCGGCGACGGCGGCGTACCAGCGCACGGCGGTCCGCGCCACGCCGTGCGCGTCGCCGTCACCGCGCGCGATCTCCCGGGCGAACTCGCGCACCAGGTCGTGGGGGGCGTAGCGGCCGTACGCGGTCTCCTCCAGCAGGGCCACGTCCACGAGGCGGTCGAGGGCGGCCTCGGCGCGGCGCTCGTCGGTACCGAGGAGGCGGGCCAGGAGCGGGACGCCGTACGCGGGCAGGTCGAGGGCCCCGATGCGGCGCAGGGCGAGGGCCGCGTCCCGGTCGGCCTCGCGGTCGGAGGCGGCGAGGGCGTCGTGGGCGACGGCCAGCGGGCGGCGCACGCTCAGGTCGTCGTACTCGAGGTGGTTCAGCCGCCCCTCGGTGGCGGCCAGTTGACCGGCGAGCACATCGGGGGTGAGGGCACGGCGGGCGGCCAGCCGGGCGGCGACCACGCGCAGGGCCAGGGGCAGGCGGCCGGTCAGCTCGACGAGGGGGTGGTCGGCGTCCAGCCCGTCGAGACCGTCGGGGACGCGGGAGGCATCCGGTGTGCCGGGGGCGCCGGCCGGGGCGGCGTGGCCGCTCGTGCCGTCGCGTCCGGAGGCCGCGCGCAGCAGTGCCGCGCTCTCCGCGCCGGTCAGCGGGGTGAGCGGGAAGCGGCGGGCCCCGTCGAGAGCGGCGAGCGGCGACCGGCTGGTGACGATCACCGCGCAGCCGGCACCGGCCGGCAGCAGCGGACGCACCTGCGCGGCGTTCTCCGCGTCGTCCAGGAGCAGCAGCGTGCGCGTCGGCGCGAGCAACGACCTCAGCAACGCGGCCGCCGCGTCGGGCCGTTCGGGGATGAGACGCGGTTCGGCACCGACGTCGCGCAGCAGGGCGGTGAGGGCCTGTTCCGGGGTCAGCGGGGGCATGCCCGGGGTGGCGCCGTGCAGGTTGAGGTAGAGCTGACCGTCGGGGAAACGTTCCTTCACCCGGTGTGCGACGTGGAGCGCGAGGGCGCTCTTGCCGACACCGGCCATCCCGCTGACGACGGCGACACTCGGCTGCGGGCCGGGGGTGAGTGCCCGGGCCAGGGCGTCGCGTACGACGGTACGGCCGGTGAAGTAGGGCGGTGAGGGCGGAAGTTGGGCGGGACGAGGCGGCGTCACGGGGCGGACCGGCATCGACTCCGGTCCCGATTCCGGCTCCGGTCCCGATTCCGACCCTGGTTCCGGCTCCGACCCCGGTTCCGGCTCGGGGCGGGAGTCCGAGGCGGTCGCCGCCGGGAGGGCGCCGGTCTCCGAAGGGGTCCCGGTCTCCGGGTCGCGTCCGAGCGCGCCCCCGTTCTCCGGCTCCGGCGGGAGGCCGGTGACGTCACCGCGCCCGGCCACGGCACCACGGGACACCGCGTCGTCCCCCCGTACGGCGTCGTCGACACCCGCGTCTCCGCCGGCCGGGGCCGCCGCAGGGGCCGCCCGGTCCACGGCACCCCGCGAACCGCCCCGTTCGGGAGCGGCGGACGCCCCCGCTCCCCGCAACACCTCGACGTGCGCCTCCCGCACGGCGGGGCCCGGTTCGATGCCGAGTTCCTCGGCGAGGCGAGCGCGCAGGTCGCGGTGGACGGCCAGCGCCTCGGCCCGCCGCCCGGTGCGGTGCAGCGCCAGCATCAGCTGACGGTGGTACGCCTCCCGCAGCGGGTACTCGGCCGCCAGCGCCGCGAGTTCCGGTACGAGGCTGTCCACCCGTGCGCCGCCCAGCGCCAGTTCGGCGTCGTGGCGCCACTCGGTGAGCAGCAGCCGCGTCTCCTCCAGCCGTTGGGCGAACGCGTACCCGCCCACCCCGTCCGGCAGCCCGGCCAGCGGCGCCCCACGCCACAGGGCCAGCCCGTCCGAGGCCGCGCCGACGACCCGGGCCCAGTCACCGGCGGCGTACGCGGCACGTGCCGCGGCCGCCCGGGCCTCGAAGAGGTGCACGTCCACCTCGCCCTCCGCGACCCGCAGGAGGTACCCGGACGGCACGGTGCGCAGCCGGCCGGGCTCACCGATCAGCCGGCGCAGCCGGGTGACGTGATTGTGCAGCGAGGCCCGCGCGGACGGGGGCGGGGACCCGTCCCACAGCGCGTCCCGCAAGGCACCGACGGAGACCGGTCGCCCCGCCTCCAGCAGCAGCGCGGCGAGCAGGGCGCGCGTCTTCGGGCTCGCAACGGCAACGGCCTCGGACCGGGCGTCGTACAGAACCGGTGGTCCCAGCAACCCGAACCGCAGGCGGTCTCGCTCCACTCCGCCCAACCACCTTCCGCACGGCGGCCCTCCAACGGAAAACCGTTGGCCTCATGTTAGCGATCCGTTGGCCGGAGCTGATGTGATCACAACGTCGGATCTGGCCCGGGGGTGCGCGCGTGCAACGCGTTGCTCGGGGGAGTGTCGCCGCCGCGGCCGGGTCCGGGGACGTGTGGAGCCCCGTTCGTCAGAGGTGAGCGAACGGGGCTCTCGTCCTGTCCGGGACCGCGTACTCCGTCAGATGACCGGTGGCCGTCCCAGCCGCGTGAGCCGCCCCACCGTGCGCCAGCGCATCGGCCGCCGCTCCCCCGCCGGTCTGCGCACACCCTCCAGGAATCCGCCGAACCAGGCCCGCAGCCCGCCGAGCGAGCGGTTGCGCGCCAGCGTCAGCAGCACCCACACGCCCAGGTGGACGGGGATCAGCGGCAGCGGCAGCCGGCGCCGGGCCAGCCAGACGCGGTTGCGGGCGT
This sequence comes from Streptomyces rochei, assembly GCA_002155895.1. Classification (GTDB taxonomy): domain Bacteria; phylum Actinomycetota; class Actinomycetes; order Streptomycetales; family Streptomycetaceae; genus Streptomyces; species Streptomyces rochei. Next base: position 26,973 of record MUMD01000207.1, on the reverse strand, counting down.
TGACCCGGAAGTAGACGGCGTGCCGGGCGGGCGAGGTCTTCGGGTGCTGGAGCAGCAGTTCGGGCGCGTAGAGGATGCGCCAGCCGGCGTCGGCCGCCCGCCAGGCCAGGTCGGTCTCCTCGTGGGCGAAGAAGAACTCCGCGGGCCAGTCGCCGACCTCGTCGAGCATCGCCGACCGCAGGGCGTGCCCGCCCCCGAGGAAGCCGGTGACGTACCCGCCCCGCAGGGGATCGGAGGCGCCGACCCGGGGGACGTGGCGTTGCTGGGTCTCGCCGTTCTCGTCGGCGATGCGGAAGCCGACGATGCCGAGCCGGTCGTCGGCCGCGAAGAGTTCCCCGACGCGGCGCAGCACGTCGGTGTCCACGAGGAGGCCGTCGTCGTCCAGCTCCACCACCACATCGGTGTCGCCGAACTCCCGCAGCCGGGCGAGCGCCACGTTCCGGCCGCCGGGGCAGCCGAGGTTCTCGTCGGTCTCGACCGTGGTGACCTCGCCGGGCAGCGACAGCCGTTCGGCGAACTCGGGCAGCGGACAGCCGTTGCCGACGATCACGATGCGGGCGGGCGGCGCGCCCTGCCGGGCCACGGACGTCAGCAGGGCGTCGATCTCGGCGGGCCGGTTGCCCATGGTCACCACGGCGACCGCGATCCGCGGCACGGCACCGCCCGCGAGCCTCCCGGACCCCGCCGGGACGCCGGCCCCTTCCGCCGCGCTGTCGCCCATACCCTGCCCGTCCCTCCCGACCCGAGGCCAGACCCTGTGCCCGCGCGATGCTAGCCGTTCAGGCCCCGGACACCCGCGCTACGACGCACCGGCGCCCGGAGGAAGCGAACAAAAAGAACCGCATGGCTGGTTCGTTCCCCGCCGGTGTGATGCGACGACACTTCGTTCGAGCTAACCCAGCGAACTGCCCACGTAGGTCCGCGCAAGCCCTATGGCAGCAAGGCAATCACGGTAAGAGGGCAACATCCGGACTCGCCGGACTTGTTCGAGGAGAGGGGCCGCGGCGTCTTTGTCGGACAGCACGGGCGTGACACCTCACTCACGACGGCTCCGGGCCACGGCGGCGCCGACCACGGCCATGCCGCCCGCCAGCGCGAGGACAAGCACGGCGGTGACGCCGATACGTATCCCTCCGGACAGGTTCATCGTGGCCATGACCAGTCCCAGTGCGATCAGCGCACAGAGGCCGGCCATCGCCAGGGTGATGCCCGACTGGCTCCTCGTGTTCATGCCTACGTCCTCTCCACCGCGAGGTGTCAGTTTTCCGTGGTCACCGGGGTTCCGTTGCCCATCAGGTGGCGATGCTGACAACCGCGCTCGGGGCGGCGGTACCGCGCACAGCGACGCCGTACGAAAAACCGGTCCAGAAACCGGGGGCCTCCATGGCCTCCAGCTCCTGCATTCCCGGTTTGAGCACCGCCGCCAGTCCCTGCCGGACCAGTCCGGTGGCGTCGTGGCGCCCTACGCCTTCCGCGACGACCTCGCCGCCTTCGCGTCCGGCTGGATCGAGCACGTCTACGCCGACCCACGAAGCGATCGACCTCTCGGCATCGACATCATGATCGTGTCAGACACCCTCGGACACAGCGACACCCGCATCACGCGGGAGCGCCGCGCCATGCCCGAGCAGCACAAAGCCCAGGTCACGGGCTATGTGACCTGGGCTTTTTCAGAGCCGCCTTCGGGATTCGAACCCGAGACCTACGCATTACGAGTTGTCCGATCTTGATCCAGTGGCGTCCGTCGCCGTTCGCTGTGCTTCACACGTCCTGGTCAGACGGTCTACCGGACGTTGACGGATGCGGTGAGACCACGTCGGAGACAACGGCAAACGAGACCACCACTGAGACCGCGGGGCCGACTTACTACACAGATGGTCGACCCTCGCGGCCTCCCTCTGGTAGCGGATAACGGTAAGCAGTGGCAACAAGATCGCCTCGCGCTGGTGACCACTCGCTCCATGAGCGCCACCGGCCCCCCTGACAGCGGAGGTCGTCACCCAGTTCGATTTGATCTATCACCACCAGGCAGGTGGCGACGCCCTCCGCATGGCGGACCTCCCCCTCAGTTAGGTCGATTACCTCGCGGGTGGTGGTGCTGCCCTTCACCTCTATGTGAACCTCAGCGCCCTTCTTGCGCGCGGTGATGTCCCAGGGCGAATGAGCACCTACGTCCTCAACCTCATAGCCGTTTGAGCGGTAGTGGCTGAGGACGAGCTCCATCGCGTACCGCTCCACGGCCTGACGTCGCCGTACGTCTCGCTGACGGCCGTAACCGGTGACCCTGCGCGGCTTAAGCAGCGAAGCGGGCGACAGGTCGACGGCTTCCGGCTCATGGGGCTCAGAGACGGCCGTCTGGCGCAACTCCCGTAGCTCAGGGAGTGCTTCGACCAGTGCTCGCGGAAGCTTGGTCAGGTAGCCCTGCGCAGCACGGAGCGTCCGGGTATCTGACAACGCAAAGGGGAAGTAGAGCGGCCCCGCAACTACCTCCGCCAGCTGGTCCCGCAGGCCCCGAATCGTGGCTTCGATCTCCCTGAGGCGAGCCTGAGTCACCGGGCGTTTCAACTTCCGGTAGCCGCTCAAGGGCGCTTCCCAGGCGGGTTCTGGACCAGACGCACCCCGCTGCCGACCGTAGGTCCCCCGGCTCTGCCAGATGATCGTGGAGGCGAAGGCCTCCCCCCGAGCGTGGGAGTACCCCACCACACCAGGCCCGTGGTTCTTGTCCCAGTGCAGCACGAGGTCGCCGGGCCGTACCTCACGTACGAGCGCGTAGGACCAATACTCCTCGCCCCGATCGTTGGCTTGGGGCGCCAGCAGGTTGGTACCGATGTCCTCGCGGTTTGTGATCTCCAGCCAGTAACGCTCGTTTGGATCGTGTCTCCACCACCTGTTTATGGCCATGATCCCCCCTAACTCTCAGCATCGGGCTACGGGTGATCCTGCCAGGTCTAGCGACTCCCGCGGCTCGGACGTTCGCCTCTCTCACAGCGACCGACAAAGCGACCTTTTCGCCCCGAAAGCCGCACAAGGGCACTGTTGCAGCTGCGTCCCCCAGGGCTCACCCCACGCAGGCGAGACTCGCTCTCCTTAACAGATGCCTAGAACCGACACCGCGACCTGATGTTGGTCATATATCCTGCCCAAGGGGATAGGGGGTATCACATGTCAACGTTCCTTAGAGGCTTCGACGGGTTGTGGGCGCGCCCCGTCGAGGATTACAGGGAAGCCGTCAAAAGCTATCTAATCGTCGTGGACACTAATGTCCTGCTGGAGCTCTATAGATTTACGCCACAGGCGCGTCAAGAGTTGCTCGACATTTTGGCACAGCTGGGTAAACGCTTGTGGGTTCCCCATCAGGTAGTAAAGGAATATCACAAGCGTCGTTTCGACGCTGTACGCGAACATTTGGATCTCTACACTTCCGTGCCAGAGAACCTTAAAAGTATCCGCAATAAGGCACTGCAGGAGGTTCAGACACTAGCTAAACGCTGCTCAATGAGCGACGCCGATAAGCAGCTTCTCACGGCACCTATCAATGACGCCTTCGAGAAGGTCTCTACTGAGATTCAGCGCCATTCGGACGCTTTCGATCTATCGCTAGCGAAGGTTGTCCGTAATGATCCGATCCTTTCCACCCTCGCCCAAGTCTTAGACGGCAAGACAGGTGACCCTTTTTCAGAAGAGGAGTCAGACACGCTTGTTACGGCCTTCCAGGAGCGTGCCGCTGAACAAATACCGCCGGGTTACAGAGATGCAGGGAAGCCGGAGAATGCACATGGTGACTTCTTTGTATGGGAACAGCTACTGAGAGAGGCGGCGGGTCGCGAAACGCCTGTCCTTCTGGTGACGAATGACGTCAAGCCGGACTGGGTTCAAAAAGAAGCCGGTTACGTCGTAGGGGCTCGACCCGAGCTCATGCGGGAATTCGGAGAACGATGTAACCGTGATTTCCTGATGACTCAGCTTCCGCTTTTCCTTGGCATGGCGAAGGAAGTACTGGGAGCATCGGTGAGTCAGTCAACTATGCAGCAAGCAAGGAACATCCGGGACGTGAGCACTAGTGAAACCATGCTCGTCACACTACCTAGGCGCATGTTCACGGACATCCTCAACAAGGTTTCAAGCAATACCGAAGACATCTTGAGCCTGCCGGACAGGATGAAGACCGACTCTGATCGAGCCGCACTTGCGGTGAATGACCGGATTCTTCGCGCAATGACGAAGGGCCGCAAGAGGGGTTCGGGGGACGACGTTACTTTTACGCTCCCGGCTGACCACCTGCCACCCTTCAATGAATTCGTGCTCGCCATTCAAAGTGAAACAAGCGGTGACAGCGGTTCAACCGAGCAGGAGAATGCGCGCAATGAATACCGCCTCCTGATGAAGGAACTGACCGACTTGAGGGAATTGCTAGAGATGGCAAGGATGGAACGGGAGATAGCGCATCGCAGGGCCATGGAAAGCGAGGCAGCGGCGCGCGAAGTAGACTCAGACGCGCCGGCGGACGTTCGGGATAGGTTGGCCAGAGAAGCCGAGGCGAGACGAAACCATCTCCACTCAGCGATGAACGAAGTGAACAGCCTTGAGGCTCAGATTAGTGCGCTTGCACAACAACTAGATGGTACGGGAAAGGCTAAGTAACGGACCAACCCTGTAACTGGGGTTTACGTCGGCGTTCCGTCAAGCAAAAGATCAGTGATGGTTTCAGTCGACCAGTGGCCTGCCGCCCCAGGACACGCCGCGACATACGAGGCGACGGCTTCCACGTCCCAAGCGCTGGCAGACAGTAGGCCAGAGGCCAGAAAGCGCACGTAGGCGGCGGAAGGGCTAACCCACGGAACATCATCCATGCCCCAGGGAGCGGTGAAGGTCAGAACGGGCAAGCCGTCGATCTGACCCGCGCATACGAGCGTTTCGTAGCGGCCTTCTCCCAGCACAGCGCGCCCCCGGGCCAAGGCGTCGACCAAGTCGAGATCCGTACCTGGTTCGCGATACATCTCTTGAGCCGCGATGTCGGCAAATTGCTGCGCAGTCACCAGGTGCGCCCTAGCGAGGACACGCCCGATCGCGTGTGGATCATAGAAGGCACGGCCGCCTCCCCAGACCGGTGACTCGGTTGCGAAGTACATCGCGCCGTTGAGTTCCACGGGAATGGACCGAGTAGGAATAGCCCGGTCGTGGCAACCTGGATACTCCCTTGCTGCCCCTGGCGGCTGGCCGCCCTTGATATAGGCGGCCAACCGGTCCAAATGCATGTTGGACCCGTAGGACGTGTACCAGACCCTGGTCGGGCGCTGGTTCCGCGGAAGCGTCGAGTCGATACTTCGCAGGGCCTTCACTCTGGTTCGCTCCTGTGGGACGTGCTCACTCTGCCGAAACGTCGTACCTGATGACGGTGACGCAGAAATCCGCACCTCGGACAGGCGCAAACCCTGACAGTGCCCAAGCCTTTAGGAGACGCCTGGATAAGTACAGCGATCACCGCTCCCGTCGACCGGCTCCTGTACAAGCCCGAAGAAGCCGCCGAAGCACTCGCCATCGGCCGTTCCACGGTCTACGAGCTGATGGCCGAAGGTGCACTGAAGTACATCAAGTTGGGTCGTACGCACCGCATCCGGCGTACCGACCTCGAAGCCTACGTGGCCAACCTCGCCCCGCTGCCCAACTGATCCTGAACACGTCACCAAAGGCGCCCCGAGCATCTCGCTCGGGGCGCCTGCCGCATGGAGGAGCACATGAGCCCCCGCAAGCCCAACTTGGAGTCATCCATCTACTTCGGTGCCGCGGCTGGTGGCACGCCCGCGTGACGATGGGTGTAAAGAGCGACGGCGGGCCCGACCGACGCCACCGCCGGGCCCGGACGGAAGCCGAGATCAAGCGCAAAGTGAAGGAGCTGGAGCGCCAGCGGGACCAGGGACGCGCGCCCGCCGCAGGCCGTAAGCCGACGGTCGCGGTGTGGATGGAGACCTACCTGACCGACATCGCGAGCCTGAAGCTCAAGCCGCGCTCGCTCGATGACTACTGGTCGAAGACCCGGAATGACATCATCCCCGGCGTCGGCAAGCACCGCATCGACAAGTTGCAGCCTGAGCACCTGGAGCGGATGTACCGGGCCATGCTCGACGCCGGTCACGCTCCTTCCCACGTCGTGAAGGTGCACCGCATCCTGTCCCGCGCCTTGAAGATCGCCCACCGCCGGCGCGTCGTCGGCGAGAACGTCGCCACGCTCGTGGACCCGCCGAGCATTGACGAGACCGAGGCCAACCCGTTCACCAAGGAGGAGGCGAAGGCTTTCCTCGAAGCCGCAGCGAAGCGTCCTACGTTCATGCGGTGGATCGTCGGTGTCGGCATGGGGTTCCGACAGGGCGAGACGCTCGGGCTGCGCTGGTCGTACGTCGACCTGGAAGCGGAGCTGTTCCGCCCGGAGTGGCAGCTTCAGCGGCTCACGTGGCGGCACGGCTGCGCCGACCCGCACGCCTGAACTAAAAAGCCCAGCTCAGACAGGGTCTGGGCTGGGCTTCCAATGGAGCCGCCTTCGGGATTCGAACCCGAGACCTACGCATTACGAGTGCGTTGCTCTGGCCATCTGAGCTAAGGCGGCGTGCCGTGTGCACCATGGTGCGATCAGCGACGTCGGTAAGTCTACACAGTTTCCGGGGGTGCTTCGTACCGGCCCCACGGGCCCGGGTCCCGGGGCCGGTACGAGCGCTTCCGGGTGGTCAGGAGCAGCGTGTGCCGTCCTCGGGGGCCGTGCCCCGCAGCAGGTAGGTGTTGATCGCGGAGTCGATGCAGGCGCTGCCCCGGCCGTAGGCGGTGTGGCCGTCGCCCTCGTAGGTGAGGAGGCGGCCGGAGGAGAGCTGGCCGGCCAGGGCCTCGGCCCAGCGGTAGGGGGTGGCCGGGTCGCGGGTGGTGCCGACCACGACGATCGGGGTGGCCCCGGCGGCCTCGATGCGGTGCGGCTCGCCCGTGGGCTCCACCGGCCAGTAGGCGCAGTTCAGGGAGGACCAGGCCAGCCCCTCGCCGAAGACCGGGGACGCCTTCTCGAACTCGGGGAGCGCCTCGCGCACCTCGTCCGGGGTGGAGAAGGCGGCCGGGAGGTCGAGGCAGTTCACGGAGGCGTTGGCGAACATCAGGTTGCTGTAGCCGCCGTCGGCCTCGCGCTCGTAGTAGCTGTCGGAGAGCACCAGCAGACCGGCGCCGTCCTTCTCCTTGATCGCCGAGGTCAGGGACTCGCGCAGCTGCTGCCAGGCGCCCTCGTCGTACATCGCGGCGATGACGCCGGTGGTGGCGAGGGATTCGGTGAGCCTGCGGCCGTCGGCGTCCCCGGTGGGGATCGGCTCGGCGTCCAGGTCGTCGAAGAACGCCTTGAGGTTCTTGCCGACCTGGTCGGGGGTGGTGTTCTTGTCGCCGAGGGGGCAGTCGGGCTGTTTCACGCAGTCCTTGGCGAAGGACTGGAAGGCCGTCTCGAAGCCGGCCGTCTGCTCCAGGTTCAGGCGGCGCGCGGGCAGGGAGGGGTCCATCGCGCCGTCCAGGACCAGGCGGCCCGCCCGGTCCGGGAACAGGCCGGCGTAGGTCGCCCCGAGGAACGTGCCGTACGAGGCGCCGACGTAGGTCAGCTTCTCGTCGCCGAGCACCGCCCGCAGGATGTCCATGTCCCGGGCAGCCTCGACGGTCGACACGTGCCGCAGCAGCTTCGGCGCGTCCGCCCCGCAGCCCTCGGCGAACTTCTGGTACGCCCCGACCAGCTCGTCCGTCTCGCCCTGGTCGTCCGGCGTGACGTCCGTCTGCGTGTACGCGTCCATCTCGCGGCCGTCGAGGCACTCGATGGGCTCACTGCGGGCGACACCCCGAGGGTCGACCGCCACCATGTCGTACCGGGCGCGGACCTCCTCCGGGTAGCCGATGCCCGCGTACTGCTGGAGGTAGCCGATCGCCGAGCCTCCCGGGCCGCCCGGGTTCACCAGCAGGGAGCCCAGCCACTCGCCCGGGCCGGTGGCCTTCTTCCGGGCCACGGCGAGGCGGACGTCCCCCTCGGAGGGCTTCGCGTAGTCGAGCGGGGCCTTCATGGTGGCGCACTGGAAGCCCGGGACCCCGCAGTCGCGCCACTTCAGCTTCTGCTCGTAGTACGGCGTCAGCGCGGAAGGCGTGGCCTGCGGCAGCGCGGCCAGCGCGGTCCGCGCCGCCTTCGTCGCCCCCGCGGCCTCGGCCGCCGCCGGGCCGGCGGACGTCGACGCGCCACCGGCCGAGCAGGCGGTGGCGAGCAGCGCGGCGGCGAGCAGCGTGGCTCCGGTACGGGTCCTGCCGATGCGGGTCCTGCGGTGGGTGCGCCTTGTGTGCATTCAGCGAGCGTAACTCTCCGCGACCGTGTGGGCGCTCAGCGTGCTGGACGTGCCACGTACGAGTTACGTCGTCAACGGGCTCAGCCCGCTCGCAGCGCCATCGTCATGGCCTCCACTGCCAGCAGCGGCGGCACATTGCGGTCCAGTGCCTCGCCGCAGGCCGCGATCGCCTCGATGCGGCGGAGCGTGGCCTCCGGGGTGCCGGCTCGGGCGACGCGCTCCAGGGTGTCCTCGGCGTCGGCGTTGGCGATCGCCACGCGGGAGCCGAGCTGGAGGGCGAGGACGTCGCGGTAGAAGGAGGTGAGGTCGCCGAGGGCGAGGTCGAGGCTGTCGCGCTGGGTGCGGGTGCGGCGGCGCTTCTGGTTGTCCTCCAGCTCCTTGACCACGCCTGCCGTGCCGCGCGGCAGCCGGCCGCCCTGGGCGGCGCCGAGGGCCGCCTTCAGCTCCTCGGTCTCCTTGGTGTCCATCTCCTCGGCGAGCTGCTTGGCGTCGGCTGCCGCGGCGTCCACCAGCTCCTGGGCCGCCTTGAGCGCGCCGCCGATGTCCTCGACCCGCAGCGGCAGCTTCAGCACGGCGGCCCGGCGTTCGCGGGCGGCGGGGTCGGTGGCCAGGCGCCGGGCGCGGTCGACGTGGCCCTGGGTGGCCCGGGCCGCCGCGGCGGCGACGGCCGGCTCGATGCCCTCCCGGCGTACGAGCATGTCGGCCACGGCTTCCACCGAGGGCGTGCGCAGATTGAGGTGGCGGCAGCGGGAGCGGATGGTGGGCAGCACGTCCTCGATGGACGGGGCGCACAGCAGCCACACCGTCCGGGGGGCGGGCTCCTCGACCGCCTTGAGGACGGCGTTGGCGGATTTTTCGTTCAGCCGCTCGGCGTCCTCGACGAGGATGATCTGCCAGCGGCCGTTCGCCGGTGAGGTGAAGGACTTGCGGACGGTGTCCCGCATGTCGCCGACGCGGATCTCCGCGCCCACGGCGGTCACCGTGCTGACGTCCGCGTGGGTGCCGACGAGGGCGGTGTGGCAGCCGTCGCAGAAGCCGCAGCCGGGGGCCCCGCCGAGCGCCCGGTCCGGACTCACGCACTGGAGGGCGGCGGCGAAGGCCCGCGCGGTCTGCGTCACTCCGGAGCCGGGGGGCCCAGTGAACAGCCAGGCGTGCGTCATGCTCGACGCCTCGGGCAGCGGTCCGTCGGCCGCGGCGGCGGTGACGAAGGCGTCGGCGTCCCGGGTGGCGGCGGCGAGCTGCTCGCTCACCTTCTCCTGCCCGACGAGGTCGTCCCACACGGTCATGGGTCACGCCGTCCTTCCGTCACACTCCGCGGTCGCACCGCGCCGCACGCACGTCCCGCACGTCGCGGCGCGTCATCCATTGTGCGGGGCGGCACCGACAACGGACGCCGGGCCGGACCGGACACCCGTCGTCGGCGGGCACTGGACCGGACCGGACACCGTCGTCGGCGGGCGCCGGACCGGGCCGGGCACCCTGTGGTCGGCGGGCGCCGGACCGGACCACGGCGGCTCAGCGCCGCCGTCGGCCGCTCCTGCCCCGGCGGCCCCCGTCGCCGTCCTGCCCGTCGTCCCCGTCCGGCCCGCCCCGGCCGTCGTGGCCGCGGCCGCCCGCGTCGGGCTCGTCGCCCTCACGCGGGCCGAGCAGCTCGTCGGCCAGCGTCGGCAGGTCGTCCAGCGGGGTCTCCTCGGCCCAGTCGGAGCGCCGCCGGCGGGGCGGTGCCTGGTCCGGGTCGATCCGGGGCAGTTCCCGGGTGCGGTCCTGGGGCTCCGCGGACCGGTCGGACCGGTCGGAGCGGGCGGCGGGCTCCTCCTTGCGGAAGTAGTCCGACGGCACCCGGTCGGCGGGGTCCTCCGCGCGCACGGGCGGCAGCACGGCCGTCTCGTCGGCGGCCCCGGGCGGGACGGGCGGCAGGACCGCCGTCTCGTCCTCGGCCGGCGGCTGCACCGCCGGGAGGACCGCCGTCTCGTCCGCCGCGCCGGCCGGGGCCGGCGGCTTGGGCAGCTCGGCCGTGATCTCGGACTCGGACTCCCCGCTGTCCCCGGCCCCGGCACCGGCGTCGTCCCCGCCGGTGGTGCCCGGCCGGTCCTCCGTGTCCCGCACCGGGCGCAGTACCGCCGTGTCCTCCACCGGGCCACCGGACGCGTTCGTCGGGGTCACGATCGGGGTCGGGACGGTCGCCGCGTCCGAGGGGCGCGGTGCGGCCGGTGCCGGACGGGGCGCGTCCGCCGCGGCCGGCGCCGTCGGCTTCGGCCCGGTCGCCGCCGCTGCCGCCGCCTGCTCCGCCGCCCGGCGCGCCTCCTCGGCCCGCAGCAGGGCCTCCTCGGCCTTGCGCTGCTTCTCCAGGCGCCGGGCCTCGGCCTCGGCGCGCAGCCGCTCCTCCTCCTCGGCCTGCTTGCGCCGCCGCTCCTCCTCGGCCCGGCGACGCGCCTCCTCCTCGGCCCGCGCCTTCTCCTCGGCGAGGAGCCTGGCCCGCTCCTCCTCGGCCTTGCGGCGTGCTTCCTCGGCCCGCTGCCTGGCCTCCTCGGCCTGCCGCTCGGCCTCGCGCCGCTGGGCCTCCTCCAGCTCGCGCCGCTTGCGCTCCTCCTCCTCGGCGCGCAGCCGCTCCAACTGCTCGAGGCGCTCGCGCTCCAGGCGCTCCTCCTCGGCCTTGCGCGCGGCCTCCTCCTCGGCCTTGCGCCGCGCTTCCTCCTCGGCCTTGCGGCGCGCCTCCTCCCGGGCCTCGATCTCCGCCTCGGACAGCGGCAGCACCTGGTCGAGCCGGCGGCGTACAACGGTGGTGACGGCCTCGGGTTCCTGGCCGGCGTCCACGACGAGGTAGCGGCCGGGGTCGGCGGCGGCCAGCGCGAGGAACCCGGAGCGCACACGCGCGTGGAACTCGGCGGGCTCCGACTCCAGACGGTCCGGCGCCTCGGTGAACCGCTCGCGCGCGGCCTCCGGCAGGACGTCCAGCAGGACGGTCAGGTGCGGCACCAGCCCGTTGGTCGCCCAGCGGTTGATACGGGCGATCTCGGTCGGCGACAGGTCGCGCCCGGCGCCCTGGTAGGCGACCGAGGAGTCGATGTAGCGGTCGGAGATGACCACGGCGCCGCGCTCCAGGGCGGGCCGGACCACGGTGTCGACGTGCTCCGCGCGGTCGGCCGCGTACAGCAGCGCCTCCGCGCGGTGCGACAGGCCGGCGCTCGACACGTCGAGCAGGATGGAGCGCAGACGCTTGCCCACCGGGGTCGCCCCCGGCTCGCGGGTCAGCACGACCTCGTGCCCCTTGCCCCTGATCCACTCGGCGAGGGCCTCGGCCTGGGTGGACTTGCCGGCGCCGTCGCCGCCCTCCAGGGCGATGAAGAAGCCGTTCGCCGCGGGCGTCGGCACCGGGTCGTCGCCGCCGAGCAGCGCGTCCCTCAGGTCCTGCCGCAGCGGCACCCCGGAGCGGTCGTCGACCTTGGCCAGCACCAGCGCGGCCACCGGCAGCAGCAGCGCGCCGGCCAGCATCAGGGTGAAGGCGGCGCCGCCGTGCGCGAAGACGAACTTGCCGTTCTCCAGCCGGTGCGGCCCGATCGCCGCCGCGATCACCGGGGCGACGACCGCGCCGAGCGCCACGCACACCCGGACCACGGCGTGCAGATGCTCCGTGGTCCGTGCCCGGCGGCCGTCCTCGGTCTCGTGGTCGAGCAGCGTGTGCCCGGTGTTGGCGGCCACACCCGCGGCGACGCCGGTCAGCGTCAGCAGCAGCAGGACGGTGGTGTCGTCCGGGACGAGGCCGGCGGCCAGCAGGGCGAGGCCGGCGGAGGCGATCGCCAGCGCCAGCAGCCGCCTGCGCGACAGCGACGGCAGCAGCGCGGGGGCCGTGCGGATGCCGACGACGACGCCGCCGGTCAGCGCGCCGACCATCAGCCCGTACAGCACCGGGCCGCCGCCGAGGTCCTTGGCGTGCAGCACCGCCACGGCGACCGCGGCGGCCACCACCGCGGCGACCGCGGCGCAGGCGAGGACCAGCAGGGGCAGGGCGCCGGTGCGGCCCTTGTCGACGCCCGTGCCGCTTTTCGGGCGGCGCATGCCCTCCAGCGGCGACCGCGCGCGCGGGGTGCGCACCGACGGCAGCTCCAGGAAGGTCACCACGGACAGCGACGCGGCGAACAGCCCGGCCGCCACGTACGAGGCGAGCGCCGCCTGGTGCTCGGCGAACCAGTCCACGCCGGCGCCCAGCAGGTTGTTGAGCAGGCCCGCGATCACCAGGGCGGCGCCGGCGAGCGGAACCGCCACGAAGCCCGTGCGCAGCGACAGGCGGCGCAGCGTGTCCATGTGGTCCGGCAGCGGGCGTACCGTCGCGCCCTCCGGAGGCGGCGCGGGCAGCAGCGCGGGCGCCGCGCTCTCCCGGCACACCGTCCAGAAGCGCTCGGCGACCCCGGTGACGAAGACGGTCACCAGGAGGTAGGCGGGCGCGTCGTCCGGCGTCCAGTCGATCCACAGCGGCGCCACGATCAGCAGCGCCGTCCGCAGCCCGTCGGCGCCGACCATGGTCCAGCGCCGGTCGAGCGGACCGTCGGGTGAGGTGAGCGAGGTGAGGGGACCGAGCAGTACGGCGCCGAAGAGCAGCGTCGCGAGGATGCGCAGCCCGAAAACGGTCGCCACTGCGAACGCGACGCCCCGGTAACCGCCGCCGAAGGAGCCCGCGCCGATCGCGGCCTGCACCACGAGGAGGACCAGCACCAGGAGGGCGAGGATGTCGCCGACACCCCCCACGAGCTGTGCGCTCCACAACCGCCTCAACTGCGGGCGGCGCAGCAGGGCGCGGACGGCGCGCTCGCGGGAGTCCGCGACGAGGGCGTCGTCCGGGGCGGGGTGAGGGGCCGTTGGCTGCTCGGCTCGCGTCATGCGTTCAGCCTATCGGTCGACGCGGACAGTCCGGTGTTCCCGGCCGAACGTACGCCCGCCCCGGCACCGAAGCGGTGCCGGGGCGGGCGCCGGCGGACGACGGAAGCCGCCGCGCGGGATGTGCCGGGCGGGCTCAGTCCTCCGAACCCTTGGCGGCGGTCGCCTTCTTGGCGGCCGTCTTGGTGGCCGTCTTCTTCGCCGCGGTCTTGGCCGTGGTCTTCTTCGCCGCCGTCGTCTTGGCCGCCGCCGTCTTCTTGGCGGCGGTCTTCTTGGCGGGAGCCTTCTTCGCGGCCGTCTTCTTCGTGGCCTTCTTCGCCGTCTTCTTGGCGGGGCCCTTGGCCCGCTTCTCGGCGAGCAGCTCGTAGCCGCGCTCCGGCGTGATCTCCTCGACGCTGTCGCCGGAGCGCAGGGTCGCGTTGGTCTCGCCGTCGGTGACGTACGGCCCGAAGCGGCCGTCCTTGACCACGACGGGCTTCTCGCTGACCGGGTCGGTGCCCAGCTCCTTCAGCGGCGGCTTGGCCGCGGCCCGGCCACGCTGCTTGGGCTGGGCGTAGATCGCCAGCGCCTCCTCCAGCGTGATCGTGAAGAGCTGCTCCTCGGAGGTGAGGGACCGCGAGTCCGTGCCCTTCTTCAGGTACGGGCCGTAGCGGCCGTTCTGGGCGGTGATCTCGACGCCCTCGGCGTCGGTGCCGACGACGCGCGGCAGCGACATGAGCTTCAGGGCGTCGTCGAGGGTCACCGTGTCCAGGGACATCGACTTGAACAGCGAGGCGGTGCGCGGCTTCACGGCGTTCTTGCCGGTCTTCGGGGTGCCCTCGGGCAGCACCTCGGTGACGTACGGGCCGTAGCGGCCGTCCTTGGCGACGATGGCGTGGCCGGTGGCCGGGTCGGTGCCCAGCTCGAAGTCGCCGCTCGGCTTGGCGAGCAGTTCCTCCGCCAGCTCGACGGACAGCTCGTCCGGCGCCAGGTCCTCGGGGACGTCGGCGCGCTGGTGGTTCTCGGCGTCCTTCTCGCCGCGCTCGACGTACGGGCCGTAGCGGCCGACGCGCAGCACGATGTCGTTGCCGACGGGGAAGGAGGACACCTCGCGGGCGTCGATCGCGCCGAGGTCCGTCACCAGTTCCTTGAGGCCGCCGAGGTGGTCCCCGTCGCCGTTGCCGGCGTCGGCGGCGCCGCCGGTGCCGGTGCCCTCACCGAAGTAGAACCGCTTCAGCCACGGCACGGCCTGCGCCTCGCCCCGCGCGATGCGGTCGAGGTCGTCCTCCATCTTGGCGGTGAAGTCGTAGTCGACGAGCCGCCCGAAGTGCTTCTCCAGGAGGTTGACCACGGCGAAGGAGAGGAAGGACGGGACGAGCGCCGTGCCCTTCTTGAAGACGTAGCCGCGGTCCAGGATGGTGCCGATGATCGACGCGTACGTCGACGGACGGCCGATCTCGCGCTCTTCCAGCTCCTTGACCAGCGACGCCTCGGTGTAGCGGGCCGGGGGCTTGGTGGCGTGGCCGTCGACCGTGATCTCCTCGGCCGTCAGCGCGTCGCCCTCGGCGACCTGCGGCAGCCGGCGCTCGCGGTCGTCCAGCTCGGCGTTCGGGTCGTCGGCGCCCTCGACGTACGCCTTGAGGAAGCCGTGGAAGGTGATGGTCTTGCCGGAGGCGCTGAACTCGACGTCCCGGCCGTCGGAGGCGGCGCCGCCGATCTTCACGGTGACGCTGTTGCCGGTCGCGTCCTTCATCTGGGAGGCGACGGTGCGCTTCCAGATGAGCTCGTACAGCTTGAACTGGTCGCCGGTCAGACCGGTCTCGGCGGGCGTGCGGAAGCGGTCGCCGGAGGGGCGGATCGCCTCGTGCGCCTCCTGCGCGTTCTTGACCTTGCCGGCGTACGTCCGCGGCTGGGCGGGCAGGTAGTCGGCGCCGTACAGCTGCGTGACCTGGGCGCGGGCGGCGGCGACCGCCGTGTCGCTCAGCGTCGTCGAGTCCGTACGCATGTAGGTGATGTAGCCGTTCTCGTACAGCTTCTGGGCGATCTGCATGGTCGCCTTGGCGCCGAAGCCGAGCTTGCGGCTCGCCTCCTGCTGCAGCGTCGTCGTACGGAACGGGGCGTACGGCGAGCGGCGGTACGGCTTGGACTCGACGGAGCGGACCGCGAAGCGCGTGTCCTCCAGGGCGGCGGCGAGCGCGCGGGCGTTCGCCTCGTCGAGGTGGAGGGTGTTCGCGCTCTTCAGCTGGCCCAGGGAGTCGAAGTCACGGCCCTGCGCGACCCGGCGTCCGTCGACCGTCTGGAGGCGGGCGACCAGCGAGGACGGGTCGGAGGCGTCGCCCGCGCGGCCGGTGGCGAAGGTGCCGGTGAGGTCCCAGTACTCGGCGGAGCGGAACGCCATGCGCTCGCGCTCCCGCTCGACCACCAGGCGCGTCGCGACGGACTGGACGCGGCCGGCCGACAGGCGCGGCATGACCTTCTTCCACAGGACCGGCGAGACCTCGTAGCCGTAGAGGCGGTCGAGGATGCGGCGGGTCTCCTGGGCGTCGACGAGCTTCTGGTTGAGCTGGCGCGGGTTGGCGACGGCGGCCCGGATCGCGTCCTTGGTGATCTCGTGGAACACCATGCGCTTGACCGGGATCTTCGGCTTGAGGACTTCCTGGAGGTGCCACGCGATGGCCTCGCCCTCGCGGTCCTCATCGGTGGCGAGGAAGAGTTCGTCGGAGTCCTTCAGCAGGTCCTTGAGCTTCTTGACCTGGGCCTTCTTGTCGGCATTGACCACATAGATCGGCTGGAAGTCGTGTTCGACGTCCACACCGAGGCGACGGACCTCGCCGGTGTACTTCTCCGGCACCTCCGCCGCGCCGCTGGGAAGGTCGCGGATGTGCCCGACGCTCGCCTCGACGACGTAACCAGGGCCGAGATAGCCCTTGATCGTCTTCGCCTTGGCAGGCGACTCGACGATGACGAGTCGGCGGCCGCCGTTCGCGGTCTCGCTGGTCGGGGACAACTTCGCTCTTCTCTCCGGTCGACGCTGGGGCCTCCCCAGGCAGTGCTCCCGGGGTCGGGTCGTGCTGCGTTTCGGTCGTGACGCTGCGGAGTGTGACGGTACCTCCCGCCCCCGTGTCAAACGGGAAAAGCCCGCAACGGCCACTCGAACGGTAACCCGACGAACCCCGTTCCTGCCGCCCGGAGTGCTGACCGGCCCTGACGCGCGTATCCGGAGCGCGACCCCCCGGTTACCCGTGCGGGGGTGCGGCCGCGGTCCGGAACCGGCCCCTCACACGCGGGTCAAGCACCATGCCCCGAGGGCGAGCGCGACGACTCCGGCGAGGCTCGCGACGGCCGCCGATGCGACGGGGCTCACACCGAGCGCCACGGGCCGGCCGTGCCGCACCCGTGTCGCGGTCCACACCAGCAGACCGGCCCCGAACAGGGCGAACACCATTCCCGCGAAGATCGCCGGCCCGCTCTCCATGGTCCCCGTGCCCCTTTTCTCCAGCCCGCGCGTGTCCAGCCTCGGGGAGGCTGTCACGCACGGGCTGCGGGCAGGCGAACCCGAGGTGAACGGGGGGCCGACGAGTGAGGCGGCTCGCCGTCCGTGGCTCGTTTCCCCCGCCCGCCCCTCGGGAGGACGGGAGGGGGCCGCCCGGCCGTCGGCTACGCCGGTTCGATGAAGCCCTGCTCCACCAGCAGGCGGATCTGAGCGGGCGTGCGGTCGCGCAGGGCCACCGGGTCCTCGCCGACCAGCTGGGCGATGGCGTCCAGGATGCGGCCCGCGCTCATGGTGCCGTCGCAGACGCCCGCGAAGCCGGCGCCGACCGTGTCGACGCGGGTGGCGCGGCGCATGCCGCGGTTCTGGCGCAGCACCACGTGCTCGGGGTCCTCGGCGCCGGGCAGGCCGACCTGCTCCTGGACGACCTCGCCGGCCAGCGTGAAACTCGCCTCCAGGAGGGCCGCGTCGTCGTGGGCGCGCAGGTAGTCGACGCGGTCGAAGTGCGCGCGGACCGTCTCGCCCAGCGGCTGCTCGACGGGGTGCGGCCACTCCTCGACGGTGATCGAGGGCTCCGCGGCCGCGGTGCGACGCAGGGTGATCCAGCCGAAGCCGACCGCCTTGACCTTGCGCGCCTCGAACTCGTCCAGCCACGCGTCGTACCGCGCCTGGTACTCGGCCGGGTCGGCGCGGTGGTCGCCGGCGTCCCTGAGCCACAGCTCGGCGTACTGCGTGACGTCCTGCACCTCGCGCTGCACGATCCAGGCGTCACAGCCGCGCGGCACCCAGGAGCGCAGCCGGTCGGTCCACTCCTCCCCCTCGACGTGCTGCCAGTTGGCGAGGAAGTGCGCGAACCCGCCCTCGTTCAGCCGCTCCCCCGTCTCCTGAACGAGCGACCGGCACAGATCGTCCCCGCTCATGCCTCCGTCGCGGTAGGTGAGCCGGGCGCCGGGGGAGATCACGAAGGGCGGGTTGGAGACGATCAGGTCGTACGTCTCGTCCTCCCGCACCGGCTCGTACAGGGAGCCCTCGCGCAGGTCGGCGGCCTGGGCTCCGGAGAGGGCGAGGGTGAGCGCGGTGATGTGCAGCGCGCGCGGGTTCACGTCCGTCGCCGTCACGCGGGTGGCGTGGCGGGAGGCGTGCAGGGCCTGGATGCCGGAGCCGGTGCCGAGGTCCAGGGCGGCGGAGACGGGCGTGCGGACGGTGAGGCCGGCCAGCGTCATGGAGGCGCCGCCGACGCCGAGGACGACGCCCTCGGCGTGGTTGCCGATGCCGCCGGCGCCGCCGACCGCGCAGCCGAGGTCGGAGACGATGAACCAGTCCTCGCCGCCGGGCCCCCCGTACGGCCGTACGTCCACGGTGGCGGCCACCTGGTCGTCGCCCGCGCGCACCAGCCAGCCGCTCTCCAGCAGGGCGTCGACGGGCAGGACGTCCGCCACGCGCGCGCGGGGCACGGGCTGCTGGAGCAGGAAGAGCCTGACGAGCCGTTCGAGCGGCGTGTCGCCGCGGGTGGCCCGCAGCGCGGGCACGGTCTCGCTGCGCGACAGCGCCGCGTAGGCGGGGGCGCCGAGCAGCTCCAGCAGTCCGTCGGCGGTGAAGGACGCGCCGAGCAGGGCGTCCCGCAGCCGTGCGGTGACGTCGGGGCGATCGGCGGAGGGCAGGGGGGACAGGCCGGTGTTACTCACACCACCATTGTGGCCCGCGCCCCGCCCCACGCCTGCGCAGCGGACGTCAGCCGTTGGTCGCCGACGGCGTCACCGAGGCGGACTTGCAGCTGGCCTGCTTGGCCATCGCCTGGCCGACCTCGCCCTCCTCCAGCGTCTTCAGCGCGTCGCTGCCGCTCTTGCTGAGCTTGTTCAGCTCGGTGGCGATGTCCTTGAGGCCGTCGGCGAACTTCGCCTGGTCCTTGGTGTCCAGGGCCTCGACCTGCTTCTTCAGGGAGGCGTACGACGAGGCGAGGCCGTTGAGCTCGGTGACGGCGTCCTTCTGCTTCTTCTCACCGTCCTCGACGTCCGGGGCCCCGGCCTTCTGGACGGCGCTGCCCATGGCCTTGTAGGCGTCGGACATGTCCTGGAACGCCTGCGCGTCGGTCTTCTGGACCTCGGCGGGCGTGCTGTTGTCCGACGTCTCCTTCTGGATCGCGGCGTTGGCGGACTCGATCTTCGTGGCCTGCGGCTTCACCGCGTCGCAGACCTCCTTCGCCCAGCCGTCCAGCTTCTCGTTGTCGTCGCTGCTGCTGCATCCCGTCAGCGCCAGTACCAGTACCGCACCGCCGGACAGTGCGGCCGCGAGCTTCTTGTTCACCGGATTGGTCCCTTCCATGGCTCTCGGCCCCGGAACATACACGCCGGATGGAGGACACCCGCAGGACGAACATCCGTTATGAACGTATTGAAGCCATTTGCACCAAGAGAGAGAAGGCTCACGGTGAGCGATGCGCGGCCGCGCGGGACGGGCGGACGAGGCGTCAACACGCGCCGTCCGCCCGCCCTTTGAGCCGCGGCTCCGCGGTGATCCGACGGCCGGGGCTACGAAACCACCGCGGGATCGGCCGACTTGGGGTCGCGACCGGCGTCGTCCTCGTCGCCCATGGCGATGCCGCGCCGTTTGGAGACGTAGACGGCGCCCGCGATGACGAGGAACGCGACGACGGCGATCAGCACCCGCACCGCGATGCTCTCGTCGGCGCCGTAGGAGAACTTGATGACCGCGGGCGCGATGAGCAGGGCCACCAGGTTCATCACCTTCAGCAGCGGGTTGATCGCCGGGCCGGCGGTGTCCTTGAACGGGTCGCCGACCGTGTCGCCGATGACGGTGGCGGCGTGCGCCTCGCTGCCCTTGCCGCCGTGGTGGCCGTCCTCGACGAGCTTCTTGGCGTTGTCCCAGGCGCCACCGGAGTTGGCGAGGAAGACCGCCATCAGGGTGCCCGCGCCGATCGCGCCGGCCAGGAACGCGCCGAGCGCGCCCACGCCGAGCGTGAACCCGATGAAGATGGGTGCCATCACGGCGAGCAGTCCGGGCGTGGCGAGTTCCCGCAGGGCGTCCCGGGTGCAAATGTCGACGACCTTGCCGTACTCGGGTTTCTCGCTGTGGTCCATGATTCCGGGCTTCTCCCGGAACTGGCGCCGCACCTCGAAGACGACCGCGCCCGCCGACCGCGACACCGCGTTGATCGCCAGCCCCGAGAAGAGGAAGACGACCGCCGCGCCCGCGATGAGCCCGACGAGGTTGTTGGGCTGCGAGATGTCCATCATCAGGCTCATCGGCGCGCCCTCGCCGCTGAGTTTCTCGCCCACGTCCGCGGCGCCGGTGGTGATGGCGTCGCGGTACGACCCGAAGAGGGCCGCCGCCGCGAGGACGGCCGTGGCGATGGCGATGCCCTTGGTGATGGCCTTGGTGGTGTTGCCGACCGCGTCCAGGTCCGTGAGGACCTGGGCACCGGCGCCCTCGACGTCACCGGACATCTCGGCGATGCCCTGCGCGTTGTCGGAGACCGGCCCGAAGGTGTCCATGGCGACGATGACACCGACCGTGGTGAGCAGACCGGTACCGGCCAGCGCCACCGCGAAGAGCGCCAGCATGATGGACGTGCCGCCGAGCAGGAACGCCCCGTAGACGCCGAGGCCGATCAGCAGGGCGGTGTAGACGGCGGACTCGAGCCCGATCGAGATGCCGGCGAGGACGACGGTCGCGGGGCCCGTCAGCGAGGTCTTGCCGATGTCCCTGACGGGGCGTCGGGTGGTCTCGGTGAAGTAACCGGTGAGCTGCTGGATCAGGGCGGCGAGCACGATGCCGACGGCCACCGCGACGAGCGCCAGGACGCGCGGGTCGCCGTCCCGGCCCGCGATCGCCGCGTCGGTGACGCCGTCCAGCTCCGAGTACTTCCCGGGCAGGTAGACGAAGACGGCCACCGCCACCAGCACCAGCGAGATCACGGCAGAGACGAAGAATCCCCGGTTGATCGCGCTCATGCCGCTGCGGTCGGACCGCCGGGGTGCCACCGCGAAGATGCCGATCATGGCGGTGATCACGCCGATCGCCGGCACCAGCAGCGGGAAGGCCAGGCCGGCGTCGCCGAAGGCCACCTTGCCGAGGATCAGCGCGGCGACCAGGGTCACGGCGTACGACTCGAAGAGGTCGGCCGCCATGCCCGCGCAGTCGCCGACGTTGTCGCCCACGTTGTCGGCGATGGTCGCGGCGTTGCGCGGGTCGTCCTCCGGGATGCCCTGCTCGACCTTGCCGACGAGGTCGGCGCCGACGTCGGCGGCCTTGGTGAAGATGCCGCCGCCGACCCGCATGAACATCGCGATCAGCGCGGCGCCGAGACCGAAGCCCTCCAGGACCTTCGGCGCGTCGGCCGCGTAGACCAGCACCACACAGCAGGCGCCCAGCAGGCCGAGCCCCACCGTGAACATGCCGACCACGCCGCCCGTACGGAAAGCGATCTTCGTCGCCTTGTGCGAGACCTCGGTGAGATCCTTTTCCGGTTCACCCGGTGCCGGTGTCGCCTCCCGCGCCGCCGCGGCGACACGCACATTGCTGCGCACCGCGAGCCACATGCCGATATAGCCGGTGGCCGCCGAGAACGCCGCGCCGATCAGGAAGAAGATCGATCGCCCGGCACGTTGATTCCAGTCGTCCGCGGGCAGCAGCATGAGAAGGAAGAACACGACGACGGCGAATACGCCGAGCGTGCGCAACTGCCTGGCCAGATAGGCGTTGGCGCCTTCCTGGACGGCCGCCGCGATCTTCTTCATGCTGTCGGTTCCCTCGCCCGCCGCGAGCACCTGGCGCACCAGGATGCCCGCGAGCACCAGCGCGGCCAGTGCCACGACCGCGATGACCGCGACCAGGACGCGGTTTCCGTCGGTCAGCACGGCGGCCGCGAGGGGGAAGGGATCGCCCGACCGAAGAGGGGTGGAAAGCTCCGCCATTCGTCCTCCTTGACGCTTGGGCTGAGCTCAAGATGTGGACGGGATTGTAGGTACCGGAACCCGATCAAAACAGTGCACGACAAATAGAATTACCGTGTCAACCACACGGAGGCCGGAAGTAGTAATGCCCCTCCGGCATTATTGCGAGATCCGTCCCGTGATCCGTTCGCGACCGATTCCGGTGATCCATTCGTGATCAATTCCGGTGGTCCGATTCGCGACCGTTTTCGCGGCGTTGATCGTGAATGAATTCACGTGGATCCCGCACGGAACCAATCTATGCGCGCACACGGCGAAGGGCCCCACCGGGTGGGGCCCTTCGGGTGAAACGGGGTGGGTCAGACCTGCGGCAGCACCGCCGGGGCCGTCGGCCAGGTCATGCGGATGAGTCCGCCGTCCTCGCCGGCCGTGACCTCCACGTCGTCGACGAGTCCGCTGATGACCGCGAGGCCCATCTCGTCCTCCTCGGCCTCCGCGTCGTCGACGGCGCTCCCCGGGGCCCCGGCCCCGGAAGGCGCGTGCGGCGCCTCGTCGCCGACCTCGATGGAGAACTGCTTCTCCTCCTCGATCAGCGACACCTTGACGGGCGCCGTGATGCCGACGTGCTGATGCAGGCCCACGGCCCGGGTGCACGCCTCACCGACGGCCAGCCTGACCTCGTCGAGGACGGCCTCGTCCACTCCGGCCCTGCGTGCCACCGCGGCCGCCACCAGACGGGCGGTGCGGACATGCTCGGGCAGCGCGCTGAAGCGGAGTTCGACGGTGGCCATGCATCCCCCTTTGAACTACGGGCGTGCTGTCGGGGGTCCGGGCCGCCGACAGCCCGGACCTCCGTCGTTCTCTACTGCCGCCCCGGGCCCGAAGGCCCGGGACCGGTCGTCAGTCGGTGGCCGCCACCGCTTCCTCGACCGAGGTGTGAATCGGGAACACCTTGGTGAGGCCGGTGATACGGAAGATCTTGAGAATGCGCTCCTGGTTGCAGACCAGGCGCAGCGAGCCCTCGTGGGCACGCACACGCTTCAGGCCGCCGACCAGCACGCCGAGCCCGGTGGAGTCGAGGAAGTCCACGCCCTCCATGTCGACGACGAGGTGGAAACTCCCGTCGTTCACGAGCTCGACCAGCTGCTCACGCAGCTTGGGCGCGGTGTATACGTCAATTTCGCCACCGACCTCGACGACCGTACGATCGCCGACGGTACGGGTCGACAGGGACAGGTCCACGGATCCTCCAGCACCTTGCTATCGAGCGGTCGTCCCTCGGGACACCTCGGCTTGAAGCCCCCAGGACGGTTCGCCAGCCGCGATGGCATTCAATCACTTACCGGCAGGCGTGCACGACGCCTTGGTCCCATTGTCCGTCACGCCAGTGACAGACTCGGTGCCGATGGCCAACAATCACCGACCCGATAGACCCCCGGCGGAGCCCGGCTCCCGGCCGGAACCGGGCGCGGTCCTGCACCGGCTCGCCGCGGGACCGAGCCGGGCTGCGCGCATCACTCATACGGAGCACTTGCCCCCGCGTGCGGGTCGTCATGCCGTCTGGCCGGAGCGGATTCGCCCGGAGGTCGTCGCGGCCGTGCGCGCGGCGGGAATCGAACATCCCTGGGCCCACCAGGCACGCGCCGCCGAGCACGCCCTAGACGGCGACTCGGTGGTCGTCGCCACCGGCACCGCCTCCGGCAAGTCCCTGGCCTATCTGGTGCCGGTGCTCTCGACGCTGCTGGACGGCTCCGAGGCCCCGAACGGGCGCGGTGCCACCGCCCTGTACCTCGCTCCCACGAAGGCTCTGGCGGCCGATCAGTGCCGATCCGTGAAGGAACTTTCACAACCTCTCGGCACGTCCGTTCGAGCGGCGGTGTACGACGGCGACACGCCGTTCGAGGAGCGCGAGTGGATCCGCCAGTACGGCACCTACGTGCTGACCAACCCGGACATGCTGCACCGCGGCATCCTGCCCTCCCACCCCCGCTGGTCCTCCTTCCTGAAGGCGCTGAAATACGTCGTCGTCGACGAGTGCCACACCTATCGCGGGGTCTTCGGCTCCCACGTCGCCCAGGTGCTGCGAAGACTGCGCAGACTGTGCGCGCGATACGGCGCGTCGCCGGTGTTCCTGCTCGCCTCCGCGACCGCAGCCGAACCCGCGGTGGCCGCCCGCCGGCTCACCGGACTGCCGGTGGTCGAGGTCGCCGACGACGCCTCACCCCGCGGTGAACTGGTGTTCGCGCTCTGGGAGCCGCCGCTGACCGAACTGGAGGGCGAGAAGGGCGCGCCGGTCCGCCGCACGGCCACCGCAGAGGCCGCCGACCTGCTCACCGACCTCACCGTGCAGGGGATGCGCTCGATCACCTTCGTGCGCTCCCGGCGCGGCGCGGAGCTGATCTCCGTGATCGCGCAGGAACGGCTGGCCGAGGTCGACCGCTCGCTCGCCGGGCGGGTGGCGGCCTATCGCGGCGGCTACCTCCCCGAGGAGCGCCGCGCGCTGGAACGTGCCCTCCACTCGGGTGAACTCCTCGGCCTCGCCGCGACCAACGCCCTCGAACTCGGCCTCGACATCTCCGGTCTGGACGCCGTGGTGATCGCCGGCTATCCGGGCACCCGGGCTTCGCTGTGGCAGCAGGCGGGCCGGGCGGGACGGTCCGGGCAGGGGGCGCTGGCGGTGCTGGTCGCGCGCGACGACCCGCTGGACACCTTCCTGGTCCACCATCCGGAGGCCCTGTTCGACCAGCCCGTGGAGTCCACGGTCCTCGATCCGGACAACCCGTACGTCCTCGCGCCCCACCTCTGCGCGGCGGCGGCCGAGCTTCCGCTGACCGAGGAGGACCTGCCCCTCTTCGGACCCGCCTGCGAGGAACTGCTCCCCCAGCTGGAGGCGGCGAAGCTGCTGCGCCGCCGGACCCGGGCCTGGCACTGGACACGCCGGGAGCGGGCCGCCGACCTGACCGACATCCGCGGCGAGGGCGGACGGCCGGTGCAGGTCGTCGAGGCCGAAACGGGCCGGCTGCTGGGCACGGTGGACGCCGGCGCCGCGCACACGACGGTCCACGAGGGCGCGGTCCACCTCCACCAGGGCCGTACCTATCTCGTGCGTTCGCTGGACCTGGAGGACTCCGTCGCGCTGGTCGAGCAGGCGACGCCGACGTACTCGACGGTCGCCCGCGACACGACGGCGATCTCCGTCCTGGAGACCGACACCGAGATCCCCTGGGGCGACGGGCGCCTGTGCTACGGCTCGGTCGAGGTCACCAACCAAGTGGTCTCCTTCCTGCGCCGGCGTCTGATCACCGGCGAGGTCCTGGGCGAGACGAAGCTCGACCTGCCGCCGCGGACGCTGCGCACGCGGGCGGTGTGGTGGACGGTCACCGAGGACCAGCTGGACGCGGCCCGGATCAACCCGGAGATCCTCGGCGGGGCCCTGCACGCCGCCGAGCACGCCTCGATCGGCATGCTGCCCCTCTTCGCGACCTGCGACCGCTGGGACATCGGCGGCGTCTCCGTCCCCCTCCACCCCGACACGCTGCTGCCGACCGTCTTCGTGTACGACGGCCACCCCGGCGGGGCCGGCTTCGCCGAGCGCGCCTTCCACACGGCGCGCGCCTGGCTCACCGCCACCCGGGAGGCCATCGCCTCCTGCGAGTGCGACGCCGGCTGCCCCTCCTGCATCCAGTCCCCCAAGTGCGGCAACGGCAACGACCCGCTGCACAAACGGGGCGCCGTACGCCTGCTCACGGAGCTGCTGCGGGGAGCCCCGCAAGAGGACTCGGAGCGGGACTCAGCCGAGGGCCGGGAGGGGAGCGGCGCCGGGGCGGCCGGGGCAGCGCAGGAAGGGTCGCAGGGAAGAGCACAGCGGGGCTAGCCGAAGAGGGCTGGCCGAAGGGGCTAGCCGAGGGGAGCACAGCCGGGGCAGCCGGGAGGGGGCACAGCCGGTTCGCGGGCGGAACGACAGTCGTACGGAAGGCGGGCGGCCGGGGCGCCGCCGACGGCCGCCGCACCGGGCGGAGCCCACCAAGGCCGAGCCCACCAAGGCCGAGCCCACCAGGGCAGCGTCCACCCGGGCAGCGTGCCCCGGGGAGCGCCCGCCGAGCGGGGGGAGCACCCGCTCAAGGCGCCCTCTTCGCAACGGCACCCTCCGCAGCAGCCCCTTCCGCAGCAGCACCCGCTCGAAGGGCCCCCTCCGGGAGAGCCCCCGCGGAAGCGGCACCCTCCCAGACGGCCCCGGCGGAAGCGGCGTCCTCCGGGACGGCCCCCGCCGGAGGGCGCTCCGGCGCGGGGCCCGCCCTCGCCCTGACCTCCGCGGTGAAGGGCCCCCGACCGGAAGCCACCGTCACGTCGGAGACCTGGCCGGTGAGCGCGCATCTGACCAGCCGCGTCTCCTGGGCCGCCGCGATCCGCTCCGCCCGGGCGCAGGCGGCCGTAGCGCCCCGAGCCCAGTGCTCCGCCGCCGCGAGCGCCGCCAGATCCGCTCCGCCGGCCGCACGGTGCCGGGCCACGACCGCCTGGCCCAGGGCCAGCACGACACCGAACACCAGGCACAGAACAGCGACCGCGCCGACGCTCCAGACAGTGGCCGAGCCCTGGTCGGCGCCCGCCTTCCGGGCCCTCACGGCCCGCCTCCCGCCGCCCGCTCCACCGACGCCACGGCCTCCTCCCGCACCTCGAAGGGCAGGCCGCGCAGCACCGGCGGCTCGGCCACCACGACCACACGGAACCTGTCGCCCTCCCGGCTGACCGAGACCCGTGCGCCGCGGGGTGCCGCCTCCCGGGCGGCCTCCACGACCGCGTCGGCGGGGTCGTGCCGGGCCGCCGCACGGGCGCCCGTCCGGGCCGCGTCCACGCACTGGATCTGCGCGGCCACCAGGAGGAGCCCCCACACCAGTGTCATGACGAACGCCACCAGCACGGGCAGCACCACGGCGGTCTCCGCCGTCACGAAGCCCCGGTCCGAACGACGGGACCGCACCGCCGGGCTCCGCTCACATCCGCGCATCGAGGGCCCGCTTCACGATGCCCTGCAGTTCGGCGCTGACCGCCCCGCTCGTCACCACCTTGTACAGGACCACCGCGAACGCCACCGCCGCGACGATTCCCATCGCGTACTCGGACGTCACCATGCCCGAGTCCCGCCCCGCGGCCCGTCGGCGTCGTGCCGCACCCACCGCACGCATCAGGGCACCCAACCGTGCCCGCACCACCTGATACATCTCAACCCCCGTAAGATTCGCTGTCGTTGTGCACCAGCGGTTCGTTCACCACTGGTCGCTCACTCGTGGTCGTCCGTTCGTGTCGTTCGTTCGTGGGCGTCCTTCGTTCGTGGGCGTCCGTTCGTTCGTGGTCGTCCGTTCGTTCGTGGTCGTCCGTTCGT